>NZ_JAVHUX010000039.1:0-184525 GCF_030954545.1 Serratia sp. MF1(2023)
CGATTCTGGCAAAATGAACAGTGATTCTGGTCATGGTGCAAAATCGTGGTATTTTCCGCCGGAATACGCGTTCACGCAAAACCAGAAATAGCGTTCACGTTCCGCCAGAATGGATGTTCACGTTGGGTCAGAATACGCAACTGCCATACTCATAGAGATAAGCCGCTATCTGATCGTAATTTTTACCGCGGTATTTATCGTGCGCGTAAATCTCGAATATCTGAGCAAAATCTTCTGCATGTACTCGCCCGTTTTCGCTGCGGTCAAAACGACGGATGGCATAAGCATAAGGTTCATCCGCCAAGCGAATATCAGGCAAGTGCTCAAGTCGTGTCAGCTCAACCAACTCAATATCAGGAATATCCACGCCGATGGCTTGCGCCAAGCGCATTGCCGTATATTCATTTTCAGGGAGATGACGATGGACCGTTGAAGGCGTTTTAATGATCCAGCTATCGGCGCCGACCTGAGAAGAAATGTTGAAACGGCCCTCTTTGCGCACAGAGGAAAACTTCATTTGTACCCCTGCCAAAGAAAACTTTTGCGCCTCCACGCCAACATTAATTTGCACCGCTTCCAGCTCGCCGCGCGACGTTAACGCCCAGGCGGGTATGTCACTGGCGGCCAGCGGCCGGGCTTCAAGCGCTCCCGGCAGGTTTCCCCCGGCCCAGGCAATTAAGGGAAACTCCTCGTTCACATGGGCTTTCAACGACTGGGCCACCCAACCGCGCAGTGCGCCTTCGGGTAACAAATTGGATAAGACGGGCGGCAGGCGCTGCGATGACTGTAAAACTTGCTCAAGATACCCCGGGTGCGCCCTCTGCCTTAGCGTAAACAAGGGACGAGCATGCTCCGGCAAAGCGAGGTAGTGCGGATCAAAGGTCAGGATGTTTCTGCCGCCGCTGTAATGCGCCAGCACGCCAACACGCACGCCATGCAATATCAAGGCTAATGCCTGCACCGATTCAACCTGTCGCGGCCCTTTCATCAGCTAGTCCTCGAGATCTTTCAGTTTTTTTTCAAAATTATGCGGCTTACCGGCTTCCGGCGCGCGACTCACTTCCTGTTGCAGCAAGCACTCCACATCACGGGCAGACTTTTTCGGCACGATGACATATTCCAAATCCATCGCCGCCAATATCCGTAGCAGCGTGCTTACCCGCATATCGCTACCCGTTTCAATACGCTGATATTGCTGTTGGGTCATGCCAATCTTCATTAAAAAGTCTTTTTGGCTCCAGCCCAACTCAATGCGTTTTTCTTTCAGCAACGCTGATATTTCTGATAATTTTCTCATCCGCACCTCCCAACTACGCATTGATTGTCTCACCAACAATAAACAACAAATTAGTTGTCGCCATGGCAAAAAACAACTTATTCGATGTAAATTAATCAGAAAACAACTTTTTAGTTGTAAAAGGAAAGGAAAACAATAAACAGGATATGTTTAGATTACGCCAGCGGCAGCGCCATCACGATCGCGTCTTCGCGGCCGTGGGCGCTCGGGTAATAATTGCGGCGCACGGTAACTTCGTTGAAACCGAGATCTTCATACAGCGCGATCGCCGCCTGGTTGGAGGCGCGCACTTCCAGCCACAGCGTGACCACGCCGCGGCTCTCCAGCCGTTCAATCAACGCGTTGAGCAGCAGGCGGCCAAAGCCACGGCGCTGGTACTGCGGATGAATGGCGATGTTGAACAGCGTGGCTTCGTCCAGCACGATCTGCGTGATGGCGAATCCCGCCATCTCCCCGTCGGCGCTCAGCTTCAGGTTAAGGTAGCGATCGCCCTGATTGCTGGCGAAGGTGGTTTCCGTCCAGGGAAAAGCGTGGCTGGCTTGCTCAATGGTGAAGGCCGTGGCCAGGTCGGCCGCCGTCAGGGTAGAAATCGTGTTCATGATGACAAATCTGCTGCCAGAGGGCGCGTTTGGCCCCCGCGTCTTGGGAAAGCTCGGCCAGCGCCGGGCTGTGTAGCTGCGCGCCGGCGACCGCAAGCGGTTCCGCCACGCCCAGCCGCCAACTGTTGCATGCGGTCTCTTCAGGCAGCATTGCCGCCTGTTCCGGCGTCAGGCTGTAGGTTTGCGCCGGCGTCAGCCCCAGGCTGCGCAGCACGTCGCAAAACAGCGGATCGTCCGGTGCGGGCAGCGTCTGCGCCACCACCAGCAGGCGCGCCTCGGGCGGCAGACTGACCGCCACTTCGCCCTGCAACACGCCCGGGCGGCGCAATGTCCACTGCGTAATACCCAGTTGTTGTAACAGCCAGTCGCGTTTTGATGCCATGCCGATTCCTACCCGTTGTGGTGCGCCATGCCTGCCATGCGCCGCGCTATGCTAACAAACCCGCGCAGCCCGCGCCAACAAACCCGTCGAACATATCGCCACAAAGCTCTATAATCCCCGGTCTCATTTCCAGGAGCCAATATCTGATGTCTGCATTAACCCCCGCCAGTGAAGTCATGCTGCGCCACAGTGATGAATTTATCGAACGCCGCGTGCTGTTTGCCGGCGACCTGCAGGACAGCCTGCCGGCCCAATTCGAGGCCGCGGACGTGCGCGTCCACACTCAGCAATACCATCACTGGCAGTTACTGAACCGGACGATGGGCGATAACGTGCAGTTCGGTTTGACCGTCGATCCCGCTTTCGTCGCCGACTGCGACACGCTGGTTTACTACTGGCCGAAGAGCAAGCAGGAAGCGCAATTCCAGCTGTGCAACATCCTGGCGCTGCTGCCGGTGGGCGTAGACGTGTTCGTGGTCGGTGAAAACCGCAGCGGCGTGCGCAGCGCCGAGCCAACGCTGGAAGGCCACGCCACGCTGGTGAAAATCGACAGCGCGCGCCGCTGCGGCCTGTATCACGGCCGCCTGGACGCACAGACCGAGTTCAGCCTGGACGACTGGTGGGACAGCTATCAGCTGCACGATCTGGAAGTGAAAACGCTGCCGGGCGTGTTCAGCCGCGACGGCCTGGACGTCGGCAGCTCGCTGCTGCTGTCGACGCTGGAAAAACACATGAAAGGCAAGGTGCTGGACATCGGCTGCGGCGCCGGCGTGATGGCCTCGGTGATGGCCAAGCTGTCGCCGAAGGTGAAACTGACCCTCAGCGACGTCAACGCCGCCGCGGTGGAGTCCAGCCGCGCGACGCTGGCCGCCAACGGCATCGAAGGCGAAGTGATCGTCAGCAACGTTTACTCCGACATCACCGGCCGTTTCGACATGATCATCTCCAACCCGCCGTTCCACGACGGGCTGCAGACCAGCCTGACCGCCGCCGAAACCCTGATCCGCGGCGCGGTAAAACACCTGCCGATCGGCGGCCGGCTGCGCATCGTCGCCAACGCCTTCCTGCCGTACCCGGACATTCTGGACGCCACCTTCGGCAGCCACGAAGTGCTGACGCAGAACGGCCGCTTCAAGGTGTATCAGGCCACCGTCGGCCGCCCGCCGCGCGCGCCGAAGAAGAAATAATTCGCCGTTGGCGGAAAACGACAGAGCGCGGCCTGAGGCCGCGCTTTTTTTTAGCCGTTGATATAGGTCATCGACTCCGCGCCGTAGCGATCGCCGGCCGCCGCACTCAGCGGAAACACCGCGTCGATCGCCGCCAGTTCGGCCGCGCTCAGCGTTATCTCCGCCGCCGCGACGTTCTCTTCGAGGTAGCGACGGCGTTTGGTGCCGGGGATCGGCACGATGTGCTCGCCCTGCGCCAACACCCAGGCCAGCGCCAGCTGTGAAGGCTTGACGCCCTTCTGTGCCGCCAGCTCCCCCACCTTCTCCACCAGCGCCAGGTTGCGGGCGAAGTTTTCCCCCTGGAAGCGCGGGTTGCCGCGGCGGAAATCGTCCTCGGCCAGATCCTCCGGCCGCCGGATAGCGCCGGTGAGGAAACCGCGCCCTAACGGGCTGTAAGGCACAAAGCCGATGCCGAGGCGCTCACAGGCTGCCAGCACGCCCTGTTCGGCATCGCGCGTCCACAGCGAATACTCGGTCTGCAGCGCGGTGATCGGATGCACCTTGTGCGCCCGCTCCAGCGTGGCGACCGACGCCTCGCTCAGGCCGATATGGCGGATCTTGCCTTCGCGGATCAGATCCGCCATCGTGCCCACGACGTCTTCGATCGGCACCTGCGGATCGACCCGATGCTGATAATAAAGATCGATCTCTTCTACGCCCAAGCGCCGCAGGCTGCCTTCCACCGAGCGCCGGATATACTCGGGCCGGCTGCTGACGCCGCGCGCCGAAGGATCCGCCGGATCGCGCAGGATGCCGAACTTGGTGGCCAGGAACACCTGTTGCCGTTTGCCCTTGATCGCTTCCCCCACCAACTCCTCGTTGGTGTGCGGGCCATACATGTCGGCGGTGTCGAGCAGCGTGACGCCCAGCTCCAGCGCCCGGTGCAGCGTGGCGATGGCTTCCTGCCGATCGGCGCCGGTGGAGTAGAAGTCGCTCATGCCCATGCATCCCAACCCCAGGGCGGAGACGAGGGGGCCGTGAGAACCCAGTTTACGTTGTTGCATTGTGCTGCCCTCATGCGATGAACGGATAACGCAGCAAAGTCTGGTTGTTTACGCTACAAAGATAAATAATGCAGATTGCACATCACTGTTCAAAAATCACCAACAATCCGGAGTGGACATGGATCAGGTTCAAGCCATGCGCATTTTTACCCGCATCGTCGAACTGGGCAGCTTCAGCCGGGCGGCCGAGCGCCTACAGCTGCCGCGCGCCACGGTCAGCAACGCGTTGAAACGGCTGGAGCAGCGGCTGGGCGTGCGCCTGCTGATCCGCACCACCCGCCAGGTGCAGGTGACCAGCGAAGGCAGCCTCTACTATCAACGCTGCGTACAGTTGCTGGGGGCGCTTGAGGAGGCGGACACGCTGTTCAGCCACCATAAGCTGCAGCCGTCCGGCAAAGTGCGCATCGATATGCCCCATTCGCTGGCGCGCCAGATTGTCATTCCGGCGCTGGACGACTTTTACCGGCGCTATCCCGACATCACCCTGGCGCTGGGCGCCAACGACACCCACGTCGATCTGTTGCGCGAAGGCGTGGACTGCGTGCTGCGCGCCTGGGAAACCGAAGACGACAGCCTGGTGGCGCGGCGCATCGCCCAGCTGCCGCAGGTCACCTGCGCTTCCCCCGCTTACCTGCAGGCCTGCGGCACGCCGCTCGACATCGATAGCCTGGCGTCGCACCGCGCGGTGGGGTATTTTTCCCTGGCCAGCAACCGCGATTACCCGCTGGAATTCTGCCGCGGCGGCAAAGTGGAACTGCGCGAACTCCCCGCCCGGCTGAGCGTCAGCGGCGCCGACGCCTACATCGCCGGCGCGCGGGCCGGCATGGGGTTGATTCAGGCGGCGCGCTATTCGCTTGCCCCCTGGCTGGAACGGGGCGAACTGGTGGAAGTGCTGGCGGACACGCCGCCGCCGCCGATGCCGATTTACATCATGTATCCGCCCGGCCGTTTCCTGGCGCCACGGGTCAGGGTGTTGATTGATTGGCTGATTTGGCTGTTTGACCAGCGGAAAAGCGGCGATATGGCTGTTTTTCCAGCAAACGCCCGCAATGCGGGGAAATAACTGTTGACGTGCCCGCCAAAATCTCTAGAATTCGCCTCCGTGGTAACGTTACTCCGGTAATGTTTCTGGTACGCGAAGGTGGCGGAATTGGTAGACGCGCTAGCTTCAGGTGTTAGTGTCCTTACGGACGTGAGGGTTCAAGTCCCTCTCTTCGCACCAAATAACCACATGATTTATATTGCACTCAGCATCGATGCGAAGGTGGCGGAATTGGTAGACGCGCTAGCTTCAGGTGTTAGTGTTCTTACGGACGTGAGGGTTCAAGTCCCTCTCTTCGCACCACGCTGGCGACGTAATATAAATCAAAGCAACAACATCGACTGTGCGAAGGTGGCGGAATTGGTAGACGCGCTAGCTTCAGGTGTTAGTGTCCTTACGGACGTGAGGGTTCAAGTCCCTCTCTTCGCACCAATTGATGATCTCTCCGGTAGTTCCTTCGAAAAAATCCCAACGCATTGATGAAAAACACGCCTAAGCGTGGTTTTGCCGTTTCCGGCGTTTTACCCGAAGCTGAAGTTGAGGCTGACCGCCGCCAGGCCGCCCGCCAGCGCCATGCAGGAAGGCAGCAGCAGATAATGACGCAGCCGGCTGTTGAACAGCATCACCAGCGTCGCCAACATCGCTATCACGATCAGGCTGCGCAGCTGCATCATATCGAGATCGATCAAGGCCAGCAGCGGCATCAGCGCGCATGGCAGCAAAACGCCCCAGGCGCTGGCCAGGCGATCGCCGAGGCACCAGCTGACGCCCCACAGCCCGCATGCGGCAATCATGGCAGTGAGCATGACAACCCCCTCAAGTGATAATGATAACCAATATCATATAACACTTTTTTGGCCGCCGCATCATTTTCGCTGCGATGACCAAACCCAGATGACACCAGCAGGAAAAAATGATAATTTGACATAAGAAAATTCCTAGTCCTGTTTGCATGATAATAATCACAACGGTCAACCATGCAATTCAAGTGGATATTTCGCGCCAAGGGAATGCTTCTCAACCTTAATTATTCGACAGTACGACTTTGCAAAGAGTGACCTCCGTATGAACGCCCGTTCTTATCAGGAATTACTGAACAGCAAGCAGCGCCTGGCATTATTTCTTTTTCTAATGATGAATGCCGCCTCTTCCATATTTACGTTATTGTTCCCTTTTAGGGATGTCCCTTCTTTTACTCTGCCTTTATTATGCATCCCGTTATTTTGTCTGGCGGCGGCGCTATTTTCTCTGCATACGCCGCGGCAATACCTGTACAAACTCAACCTGTTCGCCAGCGTGCTCGGCCTGCTGTGGGCTGCACATATCTACGTTAAAAGTCAATATTGCCTGCCGAATAACCAAGATTTTTTATTAATTAGTTTGTTCAGCATCTTTTTTATCAGCGCTATTTCTCTGACGGATAACTTTACCGCCTTTTGTTTACATGCCGTGCCTTCCGCAATGATGATCCTGGCTTTAGACGGTATGCATAATACCCTGCGGATATTATTCACCACGCTATTGCCTATTATCGCTTTCTCCATTCATCACCTGATGTTGAAACGCAGTGAAATCTTTACCCACGCGCTGGTGGCCAACCTGTATAACGAGCGGGACAAATTCAATAATTTGAGCATGCTCGATCCCCTGACCGGCCTTTATAACCGTCGCGGGCTGGAGAATAAGATCAACATGCTGCTGGAACCGCAAACCGGCCGTCACTACGTGCTGCTGCTGGATATCGACCACTTCAAGGTCTACAACGACAGTTACGGCCACGCCATGGGCGACCGGGCGCTGGTGCAGGTGGCGATCGCCATCCGCGATGCGGTGCGTTCGCGCGACATCGTGGTGCGCTACGGCGGGGAAGAGTTTTTGGTGCTGCTGACCAACGTGCACGAAGGCTACGCGGCGCAGCTGGCCGAACGGGTGCGCCAACGGGTGGCGGAACTGAATATCCCGCACGGCGCCAGCTCGCAGCACAGCGGTACGCTGACGCTAAGCGCCGGCATCTCGGCATTGGAAAAACTGGACGTCGAATCGGCGATCGGCGCGGCCGACGCCGCGCTCTATCTGGCGAAGCACAGCGGCCGCAACAATATTCAGCTGGCGCAAAACGTCCAGCCCGCCCTGCTGCTGCCGCAGGAGTAAATACCCTGCCCGGTTAAGCGGCCGTTGGCCGCAAGCCGTTCAGCAACAGCGACAAACCGGCCAACGCCTGCTCCAAAGCGGTTTTCTCATCCGGCTGGTGCGCGATCCAAAGCGCGGCATCCATCAGGCCGCCGTTGATCAAATGCGCCAGCGATTCCGGCTCGGCGATGGCGATGCGCCCCTGCGCCATCAACGCCTGCAATGCGCCCGTCATCCAGACAATGCATTGCAGCTTACTGGCCTGCAAATATTCAGCCCCCAGCACCGAAGGTGAATCGCGCAACAAAATGCGTTGCGCTTGCGGCTCCGTCATCATGATCAAATAACCGCGACAACGCGCCGCAAACGCCTCCCAGTCATCCGCCGTACGCGCGGTAATGTCGGCAAGACGCGCATCTATCTCGGCGTCGATTTCTTGCACGACGGCCAAAAACAAACCTTTCTTGTCCCCAAAGTGGTGGTAGAGCGCACCGCGCGTCATGCCGGCTTGCGCGGTGAGTTCATCCATCACCGTCTCGGCATACCCCACGCTGCCGAACTGCTGACGGGCGGCCGCCACCAGTTTTTGTCGGGTTTCTTCAATCATTTCTGCGCGCGCTTTACGTGCCATGGGTCCACTCCCGCCTCATTATTGATGAACGTTATAATTGACATACGCCATGTATGTCAATTAACTTAACATACGTGGCGTATGTCAATGATGGCCATTGAGCGAATACTGAGCCGCCAACTTCTGGAGCCCTTTCCATGGCAAATCCTTATTTCAACCTGTTCAACGCCCCGGGCAGCAAGGCGTTTTCCTCTGCCGGGCTGATCGCGCGCCTGCCGGTCTCGATGACCGGTATCGGCATCATCACCATGCTCTCACAGGTACGCGGCTCTTATTGGTTGGCGGGCGCGGTAGCGGCTACGTTCGCCTTTTCCATGGCGCTGCTTGCGCCGCAAATCGCGCGCGCGGCGGATCGTCACGGCCAAAGCCGCGTGCTGCCGTATGCCACCGGGATCAGCACGCTCGCCCTGCTACTGCTGTTGCTCTGCACCCACTATCGGGCGCCGGACTGGACGCTGTTCGTCTTCGCCGCGCTCGCGGGCGGCATGCCCAGCATCTCCGCGATGGTCAGAGCCCGCTGGAGCGAAATTTATCGCGGCACGCCACAGCTGCACACGGCATTTTCATTCGAGTCCGTGTTAGATGAAGTGGCCTTTATCGTCGGCCCACCGATCGCCGTGGGGCTTAGCGTTTCACTCTTCCCAGAAGCCGGCCCTCTGGTGGCCGCGCTGCTTCTGGTGGCGGGCGTTGCGGCATTCGCCTCACAAAAAAGCACTCAGCCCCCGGTCTACACCCGCAATAACCAGCGGCAGCGCGCCATCCTGGCCATGCCGTCAATGCAGATCCTGCTGCTGGCGCTGATCGCCCTGGGCACCATCGTCGGCACCGTGGACGTCATCAGCGTGGCTTTCGCCGAGCAGCAAGGACAGCCGGCCGCCGCCAGCATCGTGCTGTCGGTTTATGCGTTCGGCTCCTGCCTTGCCGGGCTGATTTTCGGCGCAATGAAGATCCCCGTCCCCTTGCCTCGCCTGTTCTTATACGCAGCGTTCGCCACCGCTTTCACCACCCTGCCGCTGCTGTGGGTGCACGATGTCTTGACGCTGGCGGCGGCGATGTTTGTCGCCGGACTGTTTTTTGCGCCGACCATGATCATTGCCATGGGGCTGGTTGAAAACATCGTGCCGCCCTCCCGGCTGACGGAGGGGTTGACCTGGATGGTCACCGGTCTGGGGATAGGCGTGGCGTTCGGCGCCGCATTGGCGGGCCTGGCGATCGATGCCGCCGGGATAGCGGCCGGCTTCAGCGTCACGCTCACCGCCGGGCTGATCGTGCTGCTGGTGGCGGCCGGCGGCTACCGCTTAATGCGGCGAACGCTGGCCTTGAAAGCGGCGTGAATCGCTCGCGCTAAGCGGTTTCCCAAATCGCCTTGCCCTGCCAGCGCCGTTCGATCGCCGCCAGGAACAGTTTCACCTTGGGGGAAAGATGGCGCCGGCTGGGATAGACGGCGCAGATCGGCGGCCCCGGGCGGCAATAGCGCTCCAGCACCGGCACCAGCGTGCCGGCCGCAATCTGCTCGCCGACCAGAAACGCCCCCACCTGGCACAGGCCGGCTCCGGCGACGGCCGCATCCCTCAAGGCCTCGACGTTGTTGAAACGCATCCGGCCGCGCACCGACTGTTCGTGCAGTTGGCCGTTGACCAAATAGCGCCAGGGCGCCGGCAGCCCCTGATGGCTGAAGACCAGCGTCTCGTGATCGCCCAGCGCCTCCGGTTTTGCAGGCGTGCCGTGCCGCGCCAGATAATCCGGCGCCGCGCAGGTGATCAGGCGATGTGGCGCGAGCACCCGCCGCACCAGCCGGCTGTCGTCGTTGCCGCCGACGCGGACAGCCACGTCGATGCCGTCGCGCACCAGATCGCTGTAATCGTCGGAGAAGCTGACGTCGGCGTCCACCTCCGGCCACTGCGCCAAAAACTCCCGCAGAATCGGCAGGATATGCAACCGCCCCAACGAGACCGGCAGATCCAGCCGCAGCCGCCCGCGTGGGGTTTGCCGCCGCGTATTGAGCGCCGTTTCCGCCTCTTCGGCCTGCGACAGGATGCGCTGCGCATACTCGTAAAACACCGCGCCGTCTTCGGTCAGGCTGACGCTGCGCGTGGTGCGCTGCAGCAACCGGGTGGCCAATCGCTCCTCCAATCGGATCACGCATTTGCCCGCCGCCGAGCGGGAGACGCCCAGCCTCTCGGCCGCCAGCGTGAAGCTACAGGCGTCGGCGACGCGAATGAACACCAGTAGGTCGGTCAGGTTATCCAACGGCATAGACGGTAAATTAGCCACGATGTGTCCCCAATGTTGCGCATTCAGGCCAGTTTATCAGCCATTTTGGCGCGGATACACTGAGGCTCTTCATCTGTTGGGAGAGTCATTATGAGTGCCTTACACGCCGGCGGCGGCGCAAAACCCTGGCTGGCGACCTTCGCCATCGGTCTGTCCACCTTTACCGTCGTCACGGCAGAAATGCTGCCCGTCGGGCTGCTGACCCCGATAGTCAGCACCTTGAACGCATCGATAGGCCGCGCCGGGCTGCTGATTTCCCTGCCTGCCCTGTTCGCCGCACTGTTCGCCCCGCTGGTGGTGCTGGGCGCCCGGCGCACAGATCGCCGCAGCCTGCTGATCGTCTTTCTGCTGCTGCTGATCGCCGCCAACCTGCTGGCCGCCGCCGCTACCTCCATGGCGCTGCTGTTCGCTGCGCGCATCCTGCTGGGCTTTTGCATCGGCGGTATCTGGGTCATCGCCGGCGGATTGGCGGAACGTCTGGTGCCGCCGGCCTCCGTCGGATTGGCGCTGTCCGTCATCTTCGGCGGCGTAGCGGCGGCCTCGGTGCTCGGCGTGCCGCTCGGGGTGTTCCTCGGCGAAGCGCTGGGCTGGCGCATGGCGTTTCTGGCCGTCGCCGTCCTGGCGGCGCTGACCCTGCTCCTGCTGCTGTGCGTGCTGCCGCCGCTGCCGGTCACGCAGGCGGTGAGCTGGCGGTCGTTCACCGCGCAGCGCGCGAATCGCCGGTTGCTCCTCGGGCTGCTGCTGACGTTTCTGCTGGTTGCCGGCCACTTTATGGCCTACACCTTTGTCCGCCCGCTGCTGCAGACGGTCGCCGGCATCGAGAGCCGCTGGGTGGGGCCGCTGCTGTTCGCCTACGGCGTCGCCGGTATCGTCGGGAATTTCATCGCCGGCCAGGCCGCCGCCAAACGGCTGCGCCGCACCCTGGCGCTGATCGCCTTCGGGCTGGCGCTCGCCGTCCTGCTGCTGCCGCTGCTGGGCCGCGCGCCGCTGAGCGGCGGCGCCTTCCTCCTGCTGTGGGGCATCGCCTACGGCGGCGTTTCCGTGTCGCTGATGGCGTGGATGCTCAAGGCGGCCCCCGACGCGGTCGAGGTCGCCTCTTCGCTGTATATCGCGCTGTTTAATCTGGCGATTTCCTGCGGTTCACTGGCGGGCGGGCTGGTGGTGGATGCAGGGGGATTGACGATAAACGGCGTGCTGTCCGGCATCGTGCTGCTGCTGGCGCTGGCGATCCTGATGCGAACGCGCCCACAGGCGCTGACAACGGCGGCGAAGGCCGATTCGCCGCCGGGTTGAATCAGGCGCGGCGCTGCCGCAGGCCGTAAACCAGCACCACCGCGAAGCACAGCAGCGGCAACAGATAAGAGAGCGCGGTGCTGTAACGGTCGGCCAGCGCCCCCATAAAGTACGGCATGATGGCGCCGCCGACGATCGCCATGATCATAAAGGAGCTGGCGCGCTTGGTGTGTTTACCCAAGTTTTTCACCCCCAGGGCGAAAATGGTCGGGAACATGATCGACATAAAGAAGAACACCGCGATCAGCGCCACCACCGACACCCCGTCGACGCTCAGCATCACCACGCCGCACAGCGCGATGTTGATCAGCGCATAGGCCGCCAGCAGCGTCGCCGGTTTGACTCGCCCCATCAGCCAGGTGCTGAAGAAGCGCCCGACCATAAAGCAGATCATGGCGATCGACAGCAGGTAAGAGGCGCTTTGGTTAGACACATCGCGCCAGTGTTCGGTGGCGTAGTTGATGAAGAACGCCCCCACGCCCACCTGCGCCGCCACGTAGAAGAACTGCGTGATCACCCCGCCGACGAAATGCGGATGCTGCCATAATCCCTGCGCTATCACGCCGTGCACCGGTTTTTCCTCTTCTCGGATCGCCGGCAGCCGGGTGCGGCTGAACAACAGCGCGATCAGCAGCACCAGCACGGCGATCGCCACATAGGTCATCTTCACCGCGCTCTGATCGCCGCCGCCGGCGGACTGGCTGGCGGAGAAGAACAGCGTACCGCCGATCAGCGGGCCGATAAACTGCCCGAGGCCGTTGAACGACTGGGCCAGGTTGAGCCGCCGTTCGGCGCCCTGCGCGTCGCCCAGCACCGTGGCGTACGGGTTGGCGGCCGTTTCCAGGCAGCCCAAACCGCTGGCGATAACGAACAGCGCGAACAGGAACACGCCGAAGCTGTTGGCCGACGCCGCCGGCACGAACAGCAGCGCTCCCAGCGCATACAGGCACAGCCCGACCAGAATGCCCGCCTTATAGCCCTTGCGGTCCATAAAGTACCCGGCGGGCAGCGCCACCAGGAAATAGGCGCCGAAATAGGCCGCCTGCAGCAGCCCCGATTGCGCCTTGGTGACGTGCAACGTCTCCTGAAAATGTTTGTTCAATACGTCCAGCAGGCCATAGGACAGCCCCCACATGAAGAACAGGCTGGTGACCAGGATAAAGGCCCAGCGCAGATTGGCGGTCACGGCGACGCCCGGCTGCGCGGAGGCCGCACTTTTTTCAGCAAGCATGGTGATACCCTCGTATCGTCTGGCGATGATGATGTTGGCGTTATTGCTGTTGCAGAGAAAATATCCGCGCCATTTCCACCCATTTTTCGCCCTGCGGCGTCCAGGGGGTGGCGGCCTGGTAGTGCCACATCAGCGCTTCCCATCGCTGTACTTCGGGGTTGTTCAGGCTGGCGGCGTCAAAGCGCGCAGCATCGAAATCGGCGCTGACCTCCACGACCATGAACAGCCGGGTGCCCAACCGGTAAATCTCCATGTCCAGAATGCCGTGCTCGCGCAAATGCGCGGCGATGCCCGGCCAGATGCGCTGATGATGCTGCAGGTACTCCGCAATCAGCGCCGGTGAGTCAATCAGATCGAGCGCCTGGCAGAAACGGCGACGCCCTGCCGTCGCGCCGCTCACGTCAGCGCCCGATCGAGATGCAGGTAGCCGCCGTCCACCGACAGCCACTGCCCGGTGGTATGCGATGACCGCGACGACAGCAGAAACGCCACGGTATCGGCGATCTCCTGCGGCGTGGTCATGCGCTGCCCGAGCGGAATGCGCGCAGTGATTTTCGCCATCTGCCGC
Organism: Serratia sp. MF1(2023); assembly: GCF_030954545.1. Lineage (NCBI taxonomy): Bacteria > Pseudomonadati > Pseudomonadota > Gammaproteobacteria > Enterobacterales > Yersiniaceae > Serratia > Serratia sp. MF1(2023). The sequence goes on from NZ_JAVHUX010000039.1 coordinate 13,678, forward strand.
TGCGGCTCGGCGAAGGTGTTGAGCCAGCGCTGGTACTGCGGGGTGATCACCTCCGCCGGCACCACCGCGTTCACCCGCACGCCGTCATGGCGCAGCGACACCGCCCATTCACGCGTCAGCGCCAGCACCGCGCCCTTGGCGGCGGTGTAACCGCTGGTGCCGCCCTGGCCGCTGAGCGCGGTCTTGGAGGCGATGTTGACGATAGCGCCCCGGCTTTCCTGCAGCGCCGCCTGGCACAGGTGCGCCATCAGGTAGTAGTGCACCAGGTTCTTTTCCAGCGAGCCGACGAAGGCTTCGCGCCCCGCCTCCAGCCCGACGCCGTCGTTGACTCCGGCGTTATTCACCAGCCCGTCGATGCGGCCGAAGGCCGCCAGCGTCTGGCTGACCGCGCGGCGGCAGGCCGCCTCGTCGCACAGTTCGGTGAGGATCACCTCGGTACGCGGCTGCAGCCGCTGCAAATCGGCCAGCAGCGCCGCCTCCGGCGCGGCGTTGGTGACCAGCACCGGGATCGCGCCTTCTTCGGCCAGCACATGAGCAATCGCCGCGCCGATGCCGGCACCGCCGCCGGTGACCAGCACCACCTTATCTTGCAGATACAGATCCATAACCAGACTCCGTTAAACCGTAAATTCGCCAGGCGGTGTCGCCCCAAATCGCCGCCTGCTCGGCGGCCCCCAGCGTCGACAGCGCCCGTTCGCACAGTTGCACCACCTGGCGGTAATCGCCGGCCAGCAGACACACCGGCCAGTCGGAGCCGAACATCAGCCGCTGCGGGCCAAACGCCTCCAGCGCGGCGTCGAAGAACGGCAGCAGTTCTTCCGCCCGCCACCGGCCACCCGGCGCTTCGGTGATCAGCCCCGACAGCTTGCAGGCCACGTGCGGCAGCGCCGCCAGCGGCCGAATTTGCTGCGCCCAGTGCCGCGCGCCGCGCGCGATATCCGGCTTGCCGAGATGATCCAACACCAACCAGTGCTCATCGTGGCGGGCGGCGAACGCCGCCGCGGCCGCCAGATGCCGGTGCGTCACCAGGATCTCGTACACATACCCGGCGCGCTGCAGCGTTTGCATGCCGTGCCCCACTTCCGGCCGCGCCAGCCAGGCCGCCGGATCCGCTTCGTCCTGCACCTGATGGCGCACCCCGCGCAGCGCGCTATAAGGCCGCAAGGCCTCCAGACGCTGCGCCAGCTGTGGCGAAGCGATATCCAGCCAGCCCACTACGCCGCATACGCCCTCGCTCTGCTCAGCCAGCGCCAGCAGGGCCAGCGTCTCGTCCTCGCTGGGGCGCGCCTGCACCGCTAGCGCGCCGTCGAACCCCTGTTCCTGCAACAGCGGCCGCAGCCGGGGCGGATCGAAATCCTGCCGCAGCACGCGCATCCGCTCGTCGATCCACGGGTAGTGCCGTGGGTGATAGCGCCAGTAGTGCTGGTGAGCATCGATGCGCGGCATGCGATCCTCCCACCTCACCCGCGGAACCGATACTGCTCGATCGACGAGAGATGCATCTCGATCGAATAGCCGGGGCGGCTCGGCGGCATGTAGGCCGCGCCGTTGATCACGCAGGGATCGACAAAGTGTTCATGCAGATGATCGACGTACTCGATCACCCGGCCTTCGTGGCTGCCGGCAATGCACAGGTAGTCGATCATCGACAGGTGCTGCACGTACTCGCACAGCCCGACGCCGCCGGCGTGCGGGCAGACCGGCAGCTGGTATTTGGCCGCCATCAGCATCACCGCCAGCACTTCGTTGACGCCGCCGAGGCGGCAGGCGTCGATCTGAACCACGTCTACCGCGCCGCGCATGATGAACTGCTTGAACATGATGCGGTTCTGGCACATCTCGCCGGTGGCCACCTTGACCGGCGCCACCCCTTCGCGGATGCGGCGGTGCCCTTCCACGTCGTCCGGGCTGGTCGGTTCTTCGATAAACCAGGGTTTGGCGAACGCCAGATGCTTCACCCACGGAATGGCTTCGTCCACCTCCCACACCTGGTTGGCGTCGATCATCAGCCGGCGATCCGGGCCGATCACCTCGCGGGCGATGCGCACCCGGCGGATGTCATCTTCCAGATCGCGCCCTACCTTCAGCTTCAGGTAGGAGAAACCGGCGTCGACCGCTTCCTGGCACAGGCGACGCAGCTTGTCGTCCGGATAACCCAGCCAGCCGGCGGAGGTGGTGTAGCAGGGATACCCCTCCTGCAGCAGCCGCGCCAGGCGCTCTTCTTTGCCCTCGGCACGCTGTTTCAGCAGCGCCAGCGCTTCCTGCGGCGTGATGCAGTCGGTGATGTAACGGAAGTCGATGCAGCGCACCAGCTCCTCTGGCGTCATCTCCGCCACCAGCCGCCACACCGGCTTGCCGACCGATTTGGCCCACAGATCCCACACCGCGTTGACCACCGCACCGGTCGCCAGGTGAATGGCCCCCTTGTCCGGCCCGATCCAGCGCAGCTGGCTGTCGCTGGTGAAGCGCCGCCAGAAGGCGCCCATGTCGGCGGCGATATCTTCCAGCCGCTCGCCGACGATTTGATGCTCCAGCGCGCGGATCGCCGCGCAGCAGATCTCGTTGCCGCGGCCGATGGTGAACGTCAGCCCGTGGCCGCTGAGATCCGCGCGATCGGTCTCCAGGATCACGTAGGCGGCGGAATAGTCGGGATCCGGATTCATGGCGTCGGATCCGTCCAGCCCCAGCGAAGTGGGGAAACGAATGTCTTCAACCCGCAGTGCGGTAATGGTGGTCATGGCGGCGCTCCCGGTTAGGCCTGTACGGTTTGCTGGCGCTGTTCGCCCAGCCCTTCGATGCCCAGACGCATCGTCTGGCCCGCCCGCAGGTAGATGGGCTGCGGTTTCTGCCCCATGCCGACGCCCGGCGGCGTGCCGGTGGAGATCACGTCGCCCGGCTGCAGGCTCATAAAGCGGCTGAGATAGCTGACGATCTGCGGAATGCGGAAGATCATGGTGCTGGTGTTGCCGTCCTGATAGCGCTTGCCGTCCACCTCCAGCCACAGGTTCAGGCTGTGCGGATCGGCGATCTCATCGGCGGTCACCAGCCAGGGGCCGATCGGCCCGAAGGTGTCGCAGCCTTTGCCCTTGTCCCAGGTGCCGCCGCGTTCAATTTGATATTCGCGTTCTGAAACGTCGTTGATCACGCAGTAGCCGGCGACGTGGCGCATGGCGTCCGCTTCGCTGATGTAGCGCCCGCCCTGGCCGATCACCACGCCCAGCTCCACTTCCCAGTCGGTTTTCTGCGAGCCGCGCGGGATCTCCACCTGGTCATAGGGGCCGACCACCGCGCTGGTCCATTTGTTGAACACCACCGGTTCTTCAGGAATGGCCGCGCCGGTCTCCGCCGCGTGATCGGCGTAGTTCAGGCCGATGCAGATAAACTTGCCGATGCCGCCGACGCAGGCGCCGAGGCGCGGCTGCCCTTCGACCAGCGGCAGCGCGGCGCTGTCCAGCGCGCGCAGTTTGGCGAGCGACGCCGGCAATAACGCGGCGCCCCCCACGTCGGCGATATGCTGCGACAGATCGCGCAGGCGGCCCTGCGCATCCAACATGCCGGGGCGCTCTTGCCCGGGTTGCCCGTAACGTAAAAGTTTCATGCGTTCCTCTCTCAAAAATGGCGACTCAGTTGCTCCAGCCGCCGTCGATGATCTGCACCGTGCCGGTGGTGTACGAACTGGCGTCGGAGGCCAGATACAGCGCCAGTTGGGCGATTTCCTCGGTGGTGCCGATGCGCCCGATCGGCTGACGGGCGACGAACGCCTGATACACCTCTTGCTCGCTGCGCCCCTGCTCGCGCGCCTGCTCGGCAATGCGCTGGCGCAGCGACGGCGACTCCACCGTGCCGGGGCAGATGGCGTTGCAGCGGATGCCCTGCGTGACGTAGTCCGCCGCCACCGAGCGCGTCAGGCCGATCACCGCCGCCTTGCTGGCGCTGTAAGCGAAGCGGTTCGGCACCCCTTTCACGCTCGAGGCCACCGAGGACATGTTGATGATCGAGCCTTTGCCGCGCGCCAACATGCCCGGCAGGAAGGCGCGGATCATGCGGAACATCGCGGTAACGTTGAGATCGAGCGCGAACGCCCACTGATCTTCGCTGCAATCGAGGATCGATCCGCTGTGCACCACGCCGGCGCAGTTGAATAGCACATCGATCGGGCCGATCGCTTCCGCCGCCGCCGCGATGGCGGCCGGATCGGTGACGTTCAGCGTCAGCGCGCGGATCCCGGCGCAGCCCTGCAGGCGCTCGAGGTTGATGTCGCTGGCGATCACCTCGGCACCGGCGGCGGCGAACAGCCTGGCGGTGGTAAAACCGATCCCTTGCCCGGCGGCGGTGATCAGTACGCGTTTCCCGGTTAAATCCATCTTGACTCCTCGGCCTAAAGGTCTAATGGTCAGGCCACTAAAGGCGGTTAAAGGTCAGGCCTCTAACATGACAAAAGACGCTTTACGCGTTATCGTTGGGGGAAGAAGTTAATAAAACAGCCTTGAAACCGCATTTCAATTAACCATTTTTTTACACTTGAATAACGATTACTCAAGCGCCTTGTCGCATAATTGTGCGCCAAATCACTGAACGCCGAATCGTCAAAGGTCAAAAATGCCGATTACCCGATTGGAAAACCCAAGAATTTACAGACAGATAGCAGACCAGCTCAAACGTCTGATCGAAAATAACGAATTTCCGCCGGGCAGCCGCCTGCCCTCGGAGCGCGATCTCGCCCAGCAGTTGCAGGTCAGCCGCGCGTCGGTGCGCGAAGCGCTGATCGCGCTGGAAGTGATCGGCCTGGTGGACGTCAAGGTCGGCAACGGGGTGATCGTGCGCTCGCAAACGCCGCTGGCGCCGTCGCAGGAGCCGGTGATGGCTCAGGCCGGCCGCAACCAATGGGCGGAGATCGACGACGAACTGAATATTGAACTGGATTTCAACGCCGAGCTACCGCCGTTTTCACTGCTGCAAACCCGCCTGTTGATCGAACCGGAGACCGCCGCGCTGGCCGCGCGCCACGCCACCGACGAAGAGCTGGCGGGCATCCGCGCCGCCTACGAGCAGAACTGCCGCGATAACCGCGCCGGCTCCGCCACTCACCCCGGCGATCGGCTGTTCCACATCCGCATCGCCCAGGCCAGCGGCAACCCGGCCTATGCGTTCATCATCGGCCACCTGCTCGGCCACCGCTACGGCAGCATGTTTCGCGTGCTGCAGCGCCACTATACGCCGGACGACATGCCGCACCGTTCCGAGCTGGAACACCGGGCGATCCTGGCGGCGATCGAAGCGCGCGACGTGCGCGGCGCCCGCAAGGCGATGAAGGCGCACCTCGATGAAGTGATCGCCATTTTCGCCCGCGCGCAGTAGGCCGCCGGCGGTCAAAAAATTTTATCGCCACCGCTCTTTTTTCTACATGCAGCCGGGGCCTGAGCGCATTACACTGGGCGACGAATAACGCCCTTTCCCGCTGCATTGTTAAATGGATAACGACCGTTGAAGAACTCTGTCTCCGCTTTATTGCTGGCGCTGGGCCTGTGCGCCGCGCCGCTGGCCGCCCCCCCGCAGCTGGCTTCGCAAATCGTCGACCAGTATGCCGAACATATTTTCTACAACAGCGGCGCCACCGGCATGGCGCTGGTGGTGATCGACGGCAATCAGGTGGTTAACCGCAGCTTTGGCGATACCAAACCCGGCAACAACCTGCGCCCGCGCCCGGATTCGCTGATCCGCATCGCCTCGATCACCAAGCTGATGACCAGCGAAGTGATGGTGAAAATGGCGGCGGCAGGCCAGGTCAAACTGACCGACCCGCTGCGCAAGTACGCCCCCAAAGGCGCCTATGTACCGGCTTACAACGCCGGGCAGCCGATCACCCTGCTGAACCTGGCGACGCACACCAGCGCGCTGCCGCGCGAGCAGCCGGGCAAAAAGCCGCCGAAAACGCCGGTGTTCACCTGGCCGACCAAGGCCCAGCGCTGGCAGTGGCTGGCGCATGCCAACGTCACGGTGCCGCCGGGCGTACGCGCCGCCTACTCCAATCTGGCGTATGACCTGCTGGCCGACGCGCTGTCGCGCGCCGCAGGCAAGCCTTACAACGCGCTGCTGAAAGAGAAAATCACCGCGCCGCTCGGCATGGTCGACACCACGCTGACGCCGAGCCCCGAACAGTGCTCGCGCCTGATGGTGGCGGCGGCCGGCCCGAGCGCCTGCCGCGACACCACCGCCGCGGCCGGCAGCGGCGGCGTCTACTCCACCCCGCGCGACATGCAGCGCTGGATGCAACAATTCCTCTCCTCCAGCGCCAGCGGCCCACGCAAAGCCACCGCCGCCAGCGAGCAAACCATGTACTTCCAGCGCCACGATCTGGTGTCGCTGAAGGGCATGGACGTGCCGGGGCAAGCGGATGCGCTGGGGTTGGGCTGGGTGTATATGGCGCCGAAGGACGGGCTGCCGGGCATCATTCAGAAGACCGGCGGCGGCGGCGGGTTCATTACCTACATGGCGATGATCCCGGCGAAAAACGTCGGGGTGTTCGTGGTGGTGACCCGCTCGGAGCTGAGCAAGTTCACCAACATGAGCGATCCGGTCAACCGCCTGGTGAGCGATCTGGCGGCTAACAAGAGTTGAAACGCGGGGCGCAGCGGGCTGCGCCCCAACGCCTCAGGCCGGCACCGCCATCGGGTGGATCACCGAATGGAAATTGCGCTTGAAGTAGATCAGCCCGTTGCCGGCTTCGCTCAGCGCGATCTGCTTGATCTGCACCAGGTACATCTGGTGGGTGCCGATGCTCTGGATCTGCTCGATCTCCCCTTCCAGGCTGGCCAGGGTATTGCGCAGCACCGGCTGCCCCAGCGCGCCGAGCTGCCACTCTTCCAGCCGGAAACGATCTTCCATGCTGACGCCGGTCATGCCGGCGAAGTGGCGCGCCATCAGCTCCTGCTCGTGGTTGAGCACGTTGACGCACAGCCTGCGGTTTTCCTGAAACACCGGGTTCATCGCGCTGTTGCGGTTGATGCACACCAGCAGCGTCGGCGGCGTATCGGTTACCGAGCACACCGCCGTGGCGGTGATGCCGCAGCGCCCCGCCGGGCCGTCGGTGGTGACGATATTCACCGCCGCCGACAGGCTGGCCATGGCGTCGCGAAAGCGCAGGCGCTGTTCATTTTCCTGAGACATACAACCTCCTCCTGAATTACTTCAGCAGATTATCCAACTGATTAATATCGTCATTGTTCCGCAGGTGCGGCACCTTCCAGCCGTGCTGATCGTAATCGGCCAGGCACTTGTCGACCATCTGCATCATGCGATCCATGTTGCCGGATCCCTGCGCGTGGCGCAGGCACTGCAGGCGGATCTCATCCTGGCTGCCGGCGTAGTTGATCTCATACAGCTCGTGACGGCCGCCGAATTCGCTGCCGATCGCATCCCACATCAGCTTGAGGATCTTGATGCGTTCGACGTGATCCATACCGTCCGATCCGCGCACGTAGCGCGCCAGGTACTTGTCGATCTCCGGGTTGTTCATGTCGCGCACGCTGGACGGCAGGTAGATCAGGCCGCTGGTGACGTTCTTCTCGATGATGTGTTTCACCTTGGTGTAGGCCATCGGCGCCATCACGCGGTAGGTCTGCAGCGCGGCAGAATCCGGCAGGTAGGCGCCGTTTTCCCATTTTGTGGCTTCGGCGCACATCGCGTCGCTCAGCGACCAGAACAGGTTGCGCCAGGCCACCACTTCGCCCAGATCGGCCTGCACGCCGCGGAACTCCAGCACGCCGGTGCAAGAGAGGCTCTTTTGCAGCAGCGCGGTGATGAAGTCCATCTTCACCGCCAGGCGCACGCAGGCCTGCAGTGGGAACAGCCGGGCGAAACCGCCTTGGGTGCTCCAGCGCCGGCAGCGGTCGAAATCGCGGTAGATCAGCACGTTTTCCCAGGGGATCAGCACATGATCCATGATCAGGATCGCGTCGTTCTCGTCGAAGCGGCTGGTGAGCGGGTAGTCGAACGGCGATCCGGTGGCGCCGGCCACCAGCTCGTAAGAGGCGCGCGAAATCAGCTTCACCCCTTCAGCGTCCATCGGTGCCACGAACATCAGCGCGAAGTCCGGGTTATCGCCCATCACCTGCGCCGAACCGAAGCCGATGAAGTTGTAGTGGGTCAACGCCGAGTTGGTGGCCACCACTTTGGCGCCGCTGACCACGATGCCGGCGTCGGTCTCTTTCTCCACCTGAATGTAAACGTCCTTCACCTCGTTGACCGGCTTGTGGCGGTCGATCGGCGGGTTGACGATGGCGTGGTTGAAATAGAGCCCGGTTTCCTGAATGCGTTTGTACCAGTGGCGCGCGTTGTCGGCGAACTGGCCGTAGAACTCCGGATAAGCGCCCAGCGCGCAGCCGAAGGCCGCCTTGTAGTCCGGCGTGCGGCCCATCCAGCCGTAGCTTTGGCGCGACCAGTCGGCGATGGCGTCGCGCTGCTGGCGCATCTCTTCCGGGCTGCGGGCATAGCGGAAGAATTTATGGGTATAGCCGCCGTTGCCGGTGTCGGTATTCCAGCACAGGCGATCCTGGCTGGCCGGATCGTGCAGCGCGTCATACAGCTGGCCGACAGACGCCGCTGCGTTGCGGAACGCCGGGTGGGTGGTGACGTCTTTCACGCGCTCGCCGTAAATGTAGATTTCGCGGCTGTCCTGCAAACTTTTCAGGTATTCGGCGCCGGTAAACGGGCGTTTGCTGTCGGCACGAAAGTCTTCTGGTTTCATCGGGTCTTCCTCGTCATCGGCATTTTTCAGGCCGTGGATCCGGCCATTTGTTAAAATAATGTTTTCTTTTGGTTGCTTAATTGAAGCTGCCAAAGCCGGTTTCGAGAAGAGACTTTTGCGGCAATCGCCGGTACTTTTCAGGTCAGTTTGCCGCTTTCGCGGCAAACTGTGATCGCGGTTACGAAAGGGCGTGTTGCTCCGCGCGGTAGGTCGAGGGGGAACAGCCTTCCAGCCGATTGAAAAAACGGGCGAAATAGGCCGGATCCTTGAAGCCGAGGCTGTAGGCGGTTTCATGCACCGTGCAGGCGCTGAACAGCAGCATGCGTTTGGCCTCGCGCAGCAGCCGATCGAAGATCAGCCGCTTGGGCGGCCGGTTGGCGAAGCGCCGGCACAGGTCGTTGAGCCGCGATTCGGTCACTCCCAGCGCCTGCGCATACTCCGGCACCGGCAGATGCTCGCGAAAACGCTCGTCCACCATCTTGTTGAACCGCTGAAACAGCTGCAGTTCGCCGCGCACGCCGCTGTTGGCGTTGTCTTCCAGCGCGGTGTTGCGCAGCAGCAGCGTGAACACCGCCTGCGCCAGCAGCGCCAGCGTCTGTTCACGCCCGGCCAGGTTCTGGCCGAACTCGCGGCGGATCAGCGCCCAGTAGTGGCTGAGCGCCGTCAGCTCCTGCGGCGCGTCGGCCAGCGACAGGCAGATGCCCGGCATGTCCAGCGCCAGGTTGCTGCCAGGATACAGGCGCTCCAGCAGCGGCCAAATCAGCTCCTGGCGCACCGTCAGCACGTGGCCGTCGCTGTCCGGTTCGGTGAAGAACGCATGCGGCACCGACGGCGGCGTAAGGATGAACAGCGGCGCCTGCACCGAATAGTGCTGATCGTCGAGCTGCAGCTCTATCTTGCCGGTTTCCAGGAAATGCACCTGAAAGAAGCAGTCGTGCCAGTGCACCTGCATGTCGCGGCCGAAGAATGCCGCCAGCCCGGCGAAGGTTTCGTAGTGCACCTCGTCGGCGGCGTAGCGCGCGTCATACTCTTTGCAAATATCGATGTTGGCGATAAAGCCGGTACTTTTCCGCACCTCATGACCTCCTGCAATCATGCCCACTTGCGCATCAAGGCGTCGCCCTCGGGCGCGAATCCTTCATCGGGATGCGCCACACCAGCACGGCGCCGACGATCAGCAGCGCCGAGACGAAATACAGCCCGGAGTTGAAGCTGCCGGTCAGATCCTTGAACCAGCCGATCAACAGCGGGCTGAGCGCCGATCCGATATTGCCGGTGGCGTTGATCACCGCGATCCCCACCGCGCGCGCTTCCAGGCTGATCGACTGATCCGGCGTGGTCCAGAAGATCGCCATGGCGGTAAAGGAGCCGACCGAGGCCATCACGATCCCCAGCAGCTGGATCAGGCTGTGATCGGTGGCAGACGCCAGCAGCCAGCCGGCGGCGGCGAACAGGTATGGCAGCGCGGTGTGATGCTTGCGCTCCTGCAGCCTGTCGGATCGTTTGCTCCACCACACCATGCCGGCGATGGTGCAGATCTGCGGGATCGCCGCCAGAATGCCGATCGTCACGTTGCTGCTGCCCTGGTTGAAGCTTTGCAGGATCTGCGGCGTCCAGATGTTGATCGCGCTCAGGGTGTTGGTCAGGCAGAAATAGGCCAGCGTGTACATCAGCACGATCGGCGTGAAAATCTCGCGCCACAGGCTGCGTTGCTGCAGCGCGCGGTGGCTGCTCGGCCCGTTGGGCTGCACCAGCTGCAGCTTGTCGGCCTCCATCATCGCCTGCAGGCTGGATTTTTCCTCGTCGGTCAGCCACTTGGCCTTGGCCGGCGTATCGTCGAGGTAAAACCACACCACCACGCCCAGCAGCACCGACGGAATGCCTTCCAGCAGAAACAGCCACTGCCAGCCCTTCAGATTCATCACCCCGTCCAGCGCCAGGATATAGCCGGAGACCAGCGAGCCGATCGCCATGGTCACCGGCATGGCGATCATGAACAAGGCGTTGGCGCGGGCGCGGTAGAACGCCGGGAACCAGTAGGTGAGGTACACCAGAATGCCCGGCAGGAAACCGGCCTCGGTGATGCCGACGATCATGCGCAGCACGTACAGGCTGGTCGGCCCGGTGGCGAACATGGTGCAGGTGGAGGCGATGCCCCACAGCACCATGATGGTGGCGATCCAGCGCCGCGCGCCGACCCGGCTCAGCATCATGTTGCTCGGAATGCCGAAGATCACGTAGGTGACATAGAACAACGTCGCCGCCAGCCCGAACATGGTCGAGCTGAGGCCGAGATCTTTGCCCATCGTCAGCCCGGCGAAGCCGATGTTGATACGGTCGAGGAAAGAGAAAACAAACAACACGAACAGGAAAATGATCAGGCGCCGAAACAACTTTTTAATCACCGATTGCTCGGCGGCGGTTAACGCTTTATGTTGCTGCGCCGGGTTGGCCGGCGGCAGCGAATCGACGTGGTTCATGGTTCAGTAAACTCCCGATGAAGGCGCTTGCACCCCGCCCTGTTTGAACTCGTCAGCCAGGGCTTCCGCCGCCCGCGCCAGCAGGGTGGTATCCACCCCCACCGCGACGAACAGCGCGCCGGCTTCCAGATAGCGCTGCGCCAGTGCCTTGTTGGCCATCAAAATGCCGGGCGCCTTGCCGGCGGCGCGGACGCGGGCAATCGCGTCGTCGATGGTGCGCTGCACTTCCGGGTGCTGCGGATTGCCGGCGAAGCCCATATCGGCGCTGAGATCCGCCGGGCCGATAAACACGCCGTCCACCCCTTCCACCTGCAAAATGGCGTCGAGGTTTTTCACCGCTTCGCGGGTTTCAATCTGCACCAGCACGCACATCTGCTCGTCGGCCTGCTGCAGGTAATCGGGCACCCGGTTCCAGCGCGAAGCGCGCGCCAGGGCGCTGCCGACGCCGCGTACGCCGTGCGGCGGATAGCGCGTGGCGCGCACCGCATCGCGCGCCTGTTCGGCGTTTTGAATCATCGGGATAAGCAAGGTTTGCGCGCCGACGTCCAGCAGTTGCTTGATGATCACCGCGTCGTTCCACGGCGGCCGCACCACCGGCCGGCTCGGGTAAGGCGCGACCGCCTGCAGCTGCCCCAGCACCGTTTGCACGTTGTTGGGCGCATGTTCGCCGTCGATCAGCAGCCAGTCGAAACCGGCGCCGGCCAGCAGCTCGGCGCTGTAGCTGCTGCACAGCCCGAGCCACAGCCCGATCTGCGGGCGTTTTTCCTGCAGCGCACGCTTGAAGTGGTTGGTTAACATCGCATTCTCCCTGACAAGCGGGCGCGGCGCGTGGCCCCCCGCCCGGTTTATTGCGGCCCGGTTCGCCGAGCCTGCTTATTAGACAAAGCGGCAGCTGATGCAGCCCATCGGGCCGTAGTCGACGTGGAAGGTGTCGCCGCGCCGCGCCGGCACCGGCCGGGTGAAGGAGCCGCCGAGGATCACCTGCCCCGCTTCCAGCTCCACCTCATACGGCGCCAGCTTGTTGGCCAGCCAGGCCACGCCGTTGGCCGGGTGGTTGAGCACCGCCGCCGCCACGCCGGACTCTTCAATCACGCCGTTGCGGTACAGCAGCGCGGCTATCCAGCGCAGGTCCAGCGCATCCGGCTTGATCGGCCGCCCGCCCATTACCACCCCAGCGTTGGCGGCGTTGTCGGAGATGGTGTCGAACACCTTGCGCGGCCGCTGCGTCTCGGGATCGACGTTGTGGCTGCGCGCGTCGATGATCTCCAGCGCCGGAATGACGTAGTCGGTGGCGTTGTAGACGTCGAACAGCGTGCAGTTCGGCCCGCGCAGCGGCTTGGCCAGCACGAACGCCAGCTCCACCTCCACCCGCGGCACGATAAAGCGATCGATCGGAATGTCGCTGCCGTCGTTGAAGAACATGTCGTCCAGCAGCGCGCCGTAGTCCGGCTCGGTGATCTGCGAGCTCACCTGCATGGCGCGCGAGGTCAGGCCGATCTTGTGGCCCTTGAGCTTGCGCCCCTCGGCGATCTTCAGCTCCACCCACTGCCGCTGAATGGCGTAGGCGTCCTCGATGGTGATCTCGGGATGATCGAGCGACAGCGCGCGGATCTGTTCACGACTATTTTCCGCCTGATGCAGGCGCTGTACGGCGCGGTTAACCTGCTCTTTATCCAGCATTTACGACCCCTTATTCACGCCTTGTTGAACAGCGCGTGGACATTGTTCTGTTTGTAATTCAGCACCGGATCCAGCTCTTCCATAGTGAAAGAGAGCGCCAGGTAACGCTGCGCCATCAGCGCGGCGAAGTGTTCCTTGATCAGCGCAAACAGCATCTCGCCCACCTGCTGCCGGCTTTCCAGGCTGCGGCCGTGGCCGATCTTCAGCGTCATGTGCACGAAGGCGTAGTCCTGCTTGCCGTCGGCCATCTGCCAGGTGTCGAGCCAGATGGCGCGGCTGCGTACGCCGGCCAGCGGAAAGATGCCGGTCGCCGCCAGCGCCTCGTTGACCTTGGCGAACAGGGTGGGCAAATCCGCCTCGCGGCGGATGTTGTCGGTACATTCAGCGTAAAAATGGGGCATAGCGTTCTCCAGACGGCGCATAGGCGCGGGCGCGGCCCGCGCAGCGGCATTTACAGCGTATTGCCAAGTTTGAAACCTTTTTCCGTATCGCCCTCACGGGTGTAGGAAAAACCGTCTGCGCCGATGGTGACGGCCATTTCGCTGGGCGCGCTGCGTTCGATGACCGGCTGCGGCTGCCCATCGAGATCCAGCACCAGCGATCCTTCGGTATACCAGCTCGGCACCACCGGATTGCCCCACCAGTCGCGGCGCTGGTTGTCATGCACGTCCCAGGTCACGGTCGGGTTGTCCGGATCGCCGGTGTAGTAATCCTGCGTGTAGATCTCCACGCGGTGGCCATCGGGATCGCGCAGATAGAGGTAGAACGCGTTGGAGACGCCGTGACGGCCGGGGCCGCGTTCGATCAAATCGGATTTGCGCAGCGCGCCAAGCTTGTCGCAGATGGCCAAAATATTGTGCTTTTCATGGGTGGCGAAGGCGATGTGGTGCATGCGCGGCCCGGCGCCGCCGGTCATCGCGGTATCGTGCACCGTCGCCTTGCGGCGCATCCAGGCGGCGTAAACCACGCCGTCTTCATCGCGGATGTCTTCCGTTACGCGGAAGCCCAGCCCCTGGATGTATTCCACGGCGCGCGGCACGTCAGGGGTGATTTGGTTAAAGTGATCGAGGCGCACCAGCGCGCCCGGCGTATACAGATCGTAGCGCCAGGCCAGACGCTCGACGTGCTGCACGTCGTAGAAAAACTCATACGGGAAGCCGAGCGGATCCTCGACCCGCACCGCATCGCCGATGCCTTTGGCGAACCCGTTCACCCGCCGCTCGGTGCGGCAGCCAAGCGCCTTGAAATACGCTTCGGCGCGATCGACGTCTTCCGGCGTGCGCACGCGGAAAGCAAACGCCGCAACGGCGGCGACCGGGCCTTCGCGCAGCACCAGGTTATGGTGAATGAACTCCTCCATCGAACGCAGGTAGAGGGTTTTGTCATCCTCGGCGGTCACGACCAGGCCGAGGATATCGACGTAAAATTCGCGTGCGGCTTTAAGGTTCGTGACCTGAATTTCCATGTAGGCACAGCGCACGACGTCGGGAGCAGGGACAGCATTAGTGGTAAGTTTTGTCGTCATTGTTCTCATCTCTTTCGTTATTATTGTGGCCCGAGGCTTAGACGCCCCATTTCGGGATCGGGTGGTCGCCCATGGAAATGCACACGTTCTTCATTTCGGCGAACACTTCGAAGCTGTATTCGCCGCCTTCGCGGCCGGTGCCGGAGGCTTTCACGCCGCCGAACGGTTGGCGCAGATCGCGTACGTTTTGGGTGTTGACGAAAACCATGCCCGCTTCGATGCCGCGGGCCAGGCGCAGAACCTTGCTCACATCCTGCGTCCAGATGTACGACGCCAGGCCGTATTCCACGTCGTTGGCCATGCGCAGGCCGTCTTCTTCCGACTTGAACGGCAGCAGGCAGGCCACCGGCCCGAAGATCTCTTCCTGCGCCACGCGCATCCGGTTGTCGACATCCGCCAGCACCGTCGGGCGCAGGAAGTTGCCGTGGCTCAAACCGGCCGGTTTGTCCGGGCCGCCGGCCAACAGGGTCGCTCCTTCTTCCACCCCGAGGCGGATATAGCCGGAGACTTTTTCCCAGTGCTGCGGGCTGATCAGCGCCCCCACCTGGGTGTTGGGATCTTGCGGATCGCCCACGCGCAGACGGTTGGCGCGCTCGGCGAAGCGTTTGACGAATTCCGGGTAGATGCTCTCCTGAATGAAGATGCGCGAACCGGCGGTGCAGCGCTCGCCGTTGATCGAGAAGATGGTGAACAGCGCGGCGTCGAGCGCCCGCTCGATGTCGGCGTCTTCAAAGATCAGCACCGGCGACTTGCCGCCCAGTTCCATGGAGAATTTCTTCAGCCCGGCGCTTTCGATGATGCGGCGGCCGGTGGCGGTGCCGCCGGTGAAGGAGACCGCGCGCACGTCTTTATGGCGCACCAATGCGTCGCCGGCGGTGGCGCCGTAGCCCTGCACCACGTTCAGCACCCCGGCCGGAATGCCGGCCTCCAGCGCCAGCTCGCCCAGGCGATCGGCGGTCAGCGGCGACAGTTCGGACATCTTCAGCACCGCGGTGTTGCCCAGCGCCAGGCAAGGCGCGGTTTTCCAGGTGGCGGTCATGAACGGCACGTTCCACGGCGACACCAGCGCGCATACCCCCACCGGCTGCACCAGCGTGTAGTTGAGCATCTTGTCGTCCACCGGGTAGGTCTTGCCGTTCATCTGCTGGCACACCTCGGCGAAGAACTCGAAGTTGTGCGAAGCGCGCGGGATCAGCACGTTTTTGGTCTGGTGGATCGGCAGGCCGGTGTCGGCGGTTTCCAGTTCGGCGATCTGCGGCACGTTCTGGTCGATCAGCTCGCCCAGGCGGCGCATCAGGCGCGCGCGCTCTTTCATCGGCGTATTCGCCCACTTGGGGAACGCCTCTTTCGCCGCCGCCACCGCCTGGTCTATCTCCAGCTGGCCGCCGGAGGCCACTTCCGCCAGCACCTCGCCGTTCGCCGGGTTGGTGGTGGTGAAATACTCTTTGCTGGCGACGTTCTTGCCGTTGATCCAATGGTTGATGGTTTTCATCGCAGGCTCTCCTCGTAATCTTTTTCACTGATAATGTGGTTAACCAGACGGCCGATGCCCTCGATCTCCACCACCACTTCGTCGCCTGGCTGCACGTCGGCCAGCCCTTTCGGCGTGCCGGTGGCGATCATGTCGCCCGGCTGCAGCGTCATGAATTCACTCAGGTAGGCGACCAGGAACGGAATGTCGAAAATCATGTCGGCGGTGCTGCCGCGCTGGCGCAGCTCGCCGTTGACGTAGGTGCTGAGCGCCAGCCGGTGCGGATCGGCGACGTCGTCGCGATCGACGATGTACGGCCCGATCGGCGTCAGGGTGTCGCGGCTCTTCACCCGCAGATTCGGCCGGTAGTAGTTTTCCAGGTAATCGCGGATGGCGTAGTCGTTGCACAGGGTGTAACCCGCCACGTACTCCATGGCGTGCTCGCGGCTGACGTTGCGCGCGGTCTTGCCGATCACCGCCACCAGCTCGGCTTCGTAATGCATGTACTCCACGCCGGCCGGGCGCACCGACACCTGGCGGTGCCCGGTCAGGGTGTTCGGCGCCTTGAGGAACACCAGCGGCTCTTCCGGCGCCTTGAATTCCAGCTCGCTGGCGTGGTCGGCATAGTTCAGCCCGAGGGCGAACACCGTGCCCTGCGCCGGCGGCAGCCATTCCACTTCGCGCTCCTGCAGCACCTCGCCGTTCGGCAGCGTGACGCGCAGCTGGTCGTCCACCTGGACGTTGACGGCCTGGCCATGATGGCGAATACGGGCATGTTTCATGATGCGGCTCCTGCTTGGGTGACGCGGTTGGTCAGCGTGGGCAGGCCGGCGGCGCGCACCGTCACCTCATCCCCCGGTTTGATCTCCACCCGCTGGTGCGGGGTGCCGATCAGCACCGCATCGCCCGGCTGCAGGGTGATGAAATCGCTGATGGCGGCGATCAGCTCCGGCACCGAGCGCACCAGATCGGCGGTGGACCAGCGATCCTGCTCCACGCCGTTGATCTCGGTGACGATCTCCAGCCGATCGGCAGCCTCCAGCTGGCCGATCTCCCCCAGCGGGCAGAACCCGTCGCGGCATTTAGCCTTGATCGCCGGGCGATAGAAGCTGCTTTCCGGCAGGCTGACGTCGTTGGCCAACGCGTAGCCGGCCAGATAACGGCTCACCTGCTCAACCGGCACCTTGCGCGCGGTATCGCCGATGATCACCGCCAGCGTGCCGCCGCTCTGCACGGTTTCACCGGCCGGAAACGGGATCGCCCCGCCGTTGGCGAGGTGGGTGTTGCGCGGTTTGATAAACCACACCGGGGTTTTGGGCGGGGTCTGATACGGTGGCTGGTGAAACGCCTGATCCCAGGCGTCCAGTTGGCTGCGGTGGTTCAGCGCAACGGAAAATACGGTGCCTTTCATGCGAACTCCTCCAATGGCAAAACATGACAACCGGCATTCATTAATATATTAATGATTACTTTTATACGCTGTGCAGCTTTTACGCAACGCGCTTGGAGTGATTTGTGATCGTGATAACAAAATATTCACAAATAACGAACATTAGCGTGATTATTCAACGTATTAATCATTTTTCTCGCCATTTTTCGCTGCGGCACGCATTTTTGCTTTATCCCTACGGGTAACTTTGGCTACTATTAAGTTATTAACAAAATCGGGCTTTGCGGGGCGGGCGCCCCCATAACGAGCGCCGTAACAACGAACACCTTGATAGCTAAGGCCAAACTTATGCATGAATCGTTAACCATCGCCCTGCTGCAGGCGCGTGAAACCGCCATGGGGTTCTTCCGCCCGATCCTGAAAAGCCACAATTTGACCGAACAGCAGTGGCGCATCATCCGCGTGCTGGCCAACAGCCGCTCGATCGAATTCCACGAGCTGGCGGCGGAAACCTGTATCCTGCGCCCCAGCCTGACCGGCATTCTCTCGCGCATGGAGCGTGACAAGCTGATCTTCCGCCTCAAGCCGGTCAACGATCAGCGCAAGCTGTACGTGTCGCTGACCCAGCAGGGTCAGGATCTGTATGAAGTGGCGCGCCACCAGGTGGAACAGGGCTACGCCGAGATTGAAGCCGCCTTTTCGCGGCAGAAAATGGACCAGCTGATGACGCTGCTGGACGAGCTGATCACCCTGGGCGACAGCCTGCCCGCCAACGTCACCGCGCATCCCACTAAGAAGTGATTTAACCAACCGGAATTCTCAAATTAATTGGCGTTGCAGCCAGGCGGCCAAGGCGTAAATCCCCAGGAGCTTACTCAAGTCAGTGACTGGGGTGCGCGCCTGCAGCCAACAACGCTGCAGCGTCAGGTAAGCAGAGAATTCGTTTCCGGCAGCAGCGCGCCGCCGTCCACCACCAGCGTCTGGCCGGTGATGTAGGCCGCCGCCGGCGAAGCGAGAAACACCATCGCCGCGGCGATGTCTTCCGGTTCCCCCAGCCGCCCGAGCGGCACCGCGGCGGCGATCGCCTGATTCACCTGCGCGTCGCCCAGGTTGGCCATCGCCGGCGTGCGGATCATCCCCGGTTCTACGCCGTTGACGCGAATTTTCTCCGCCGCCAGCTCCAGCGCCGCCGCGCGAATAAACCCGTTCACCCCGGCCTTGGAGGCCGCGTAGTGCGCCAGCCCCGGGTAGGCCACCCGCGGGCCGGTCACCGACGAGGTCACCAGAAGGCAGCCGCCGCCCCGGCGGCGCATCCACGGCAGCGCCGCCTGCGCCAGAAAGAACGGCGCCATCAGATTGACGCTCAGCGTGCGTTGCAGCAGGGCCGCGTCGATGGCGGCGAACGGCGTCAGCGGAAAGTAAGCGGCGTTGTGGATCACCACGTCCAGCCGTTGATGCCGCTCACCTACCGCCGTCACCAGCTCGGCGATCTGCCCCGGTTCGGCCAGATCGCAAGCCAGCGCCTGCACGCCCAGCCCTTCGTCCCGCAGCACCTGCGCCGCCGCCTGCGCCTGCGGCAGCTGCACGTCCGCGATCGTCACCTCGGCGCCCAGGCGGGCAAAGGCGCTGACGATCGCCAGCCCAATGCCCTGAGCGCCGCCGGTCACCAGCACCGCCTGCCCCGCAAAGGCGTCGGCCGCATAGGTTGCGCTCATCACCCTATCCTCGCGGGTGGCGCGTGGTGTTCAGCACCTGCGCATGGGCGCCGACCGCAAAGTTGCTCAGCGCGCTGAAATCGCTGCCCTGATAACCGAGGATCTTGCCGTCGGTGCGCATGCCCTGCAGATCGATCATCACCACGCCCAGCGTCGGGATGATCTTCTCACGCCAGACGAACAGATAAAGCTGCTCCGCCACCTTCACGTAGTGGCAGCGATCGACGTCCGCCAGCCCTTTCTCCACCCCGTCCAGACACTGCCAGGCGTAGAAGTTGTCGTTCAGGTAGATGTGCTCGTACCGCTCGGTCGGGCTGTAGGTGTACATATTGCGCATGCCGATCAGCTCATCGGTAAAGCCCGGCGGCGCCACGTCGGCGTCATCCAGCGTGCCGAAGCGGAACTCGGCCTCGACCGCGGTCAGCGGCAGCCCCTGTTCCACCCGGCTGAAGGCATCGAGCCGCGCCTGCGCTTCGTCCGGCAGCTGGCCGTATACCGCAGTGAAGTTACCCTGATTGCGGTCGCATACCAGCGTAATGCTGGCGTTGGCGCGGGCGGGATCGAGAAAATCGATAAACAGCACACCGGGGCGAATGCTGGTGGCGCGATAGGCGACGCCGCGCCGTTCGCCCCACTCCAGCGTCTGCTCGTCGGTAAACCGGCAGCGCTGCGTCACGCCGTCGCTAAAGCGCAGCGTCAGCGTGGCGCCCGCCAGCCCGTGCTGCCGTTCCAGCGTATTGCTGTGCGGCGCAAAGCCTTCCGCCAACGCGCCAACCTGAATGAATACCGCTTCTGAACTCATGGAAATGCTCCTTACAGGGAAGTGAAAGCCAGGGTCGGCACGTCAACGATGGTGGAGCCGCCGTCGGCCACCAGCGCCGCGCCGGTAATGATTGAAGCTTCGCTGGAACACAGGAAACGGCAGACGCGGGCGATCTCCTCGGCGCTGGCCGGGCGGCGCAGCGGCACGTCGCGGCAGACCATCTGGTAAGCCTGCTCCAGCGAAATCTGATGGGCGTCCATCAGCAGTTGCATCTCTTCGTCCGCCATCGGCGTGGTCACCCAGCCGGGGCATACCGCGTTGGCGCGCACGCCCAGCGGGCCATAGTCGCGGGCGATGGAGCGCATCAGCCCGATCAGCGCGTGCTTGGCGGTGACGTAGCCGCAGACCTCCGGCCCGGCGGCCAGCGAGGCGATCGAGGCCACGAACAGCAGGTTGCCGCCGCTTTTAATCAGCTCCGGCAGGCAGGCGCGCGCGCTGGCGAAGGCGCTGTTGAGGTTGCTGTCCATCGCCCCTTGCCACTGCGCGTCGGTCATCTCGGTGATGCGCTTGAAGCCCATGCCGCCGGCGCTGCCGATCAGGCAGTCGATACGCCCGGCGTCGCGCAGAATGGCCGGCAGCAGCGCGTGGTTCCAGCTCTCGCCGCTGGCGGCATCGCCCACCAGCGCCTGCGCGCCGATCTCTTGCGCCAGCGCCGCCAGCGGTTCCGGGCGGCGGCCGATGATGAACACCCGATCGCCCTGCGCCGCCAGCAGACGGGCGCAGGCGGCGCCGACGCCGGTGCCGCCGCCGGTAATCACAACCACTCTATTCATGATTCAGCTTCTCCATCAGTTGGCCGATCATCAGCAGGCTGCTCAACAGCAGCCGCCGCTGTTCGGCATCCAGCCGCAAATAGCGGCGGCCGGCCGGCAAACGGCTGACCACCTCCGACGCGGCAAAATGCTCGATATCCACCTGCCAGCGCCCGTCTTTCACCGTCAGCCGCACGCGGCGAAAATCCAGCTGCGCCAGCGTCTCGCCGATCTGCGGGTAGCGCTGCAGGCCGTCCAGCACCCGCTGCGCGGCCGCGTGGCGCTGGCGCAGCAGATAACGCACCCCGCGCCGCCGCAGCCAGCCGCCGGTCACCACGTCCAGCGTCAACGGAAGCTGCATCGCGCACGCGCCCTGCAACCGAAAGCGGTGGCTGACGATATGCGCCATAAACAGCCCCTGGACCTGTTCGCCGATCTCGATCTGCGGCCCCTGCGGCAGCGTCAGCCGCAGCAGACCCGGTGCCAGGCGTTCGCACGCGTAGGGCTCCAGGTTGCGCGCCAGACGATCCAGCGCGGCGCCCGGCCGATAGCCCGACGGCGCTCGCCGCCAGGCGCGATTAAATGAGGGAAGTAAGCCGATCAAACTGCGCCTCCTCGTTTTCACCTTTGGCGAACGCGTTCTCCAGCACCTGCTCGACCGGCACCGGCTTGAACGGATTCACTTTCTGCACGCACAGCGTCCAGAACAGCGCATAGGCGGCGGTCAGGCCGATCATCCAGCCGAAGGGAATATAGATATCGCTCGGGTTCATTCCCGGCGGCGTGATGTAAACGATGGCCAGCACGATGCCGACGCTGGAAACGATCTGCGGCAGCGGGAACCACGGCGATTTATAGGCGCGCGGCAGATCGGGGCGGCGTACGCGCAGGATCACCACCGAGCAGGTCACCAGCAGGTAGGCCACGCCCCAGGCGCACACCGCCGCCAGCACCAGCGGAATGATCCTGTCGAGGTTGCCCTGAATGGCGAAGGCGTGTACGCAGGGGATCAATACCGCCACCAGAATGCCGACCACCGGCGTTTTAAAGCGCGGGTGCAGATAGGCGAACATGCGCGGCAGCGCGCCGTCCAGCGCCATGCCGTACAGAATGCGCGGCACCGCCGCCATCAGCGTGTTGATGGTCGCGGCGCCGGCCAGCAGCAGGCCGACGCCGAGCCAGTATTTGCCGAACTGGCCCATTACCTGGCCGGCGAACGCCGGGATGGCCATCGGCGTTTCCAGCAGGCGCGCGCCGCTGGCGGCGTCGATTACCACGTTTTCCACCTGGTGGCTGAGCGCCGCGCCATACAGCGCCATGCACACCGCCACGCCGCACAGCCCCAGCGCCATCGCGCGCGGGATCACCCGATCGCAGCGTTTGATCTCCGGCGCCATCGGCGTCACCAGCTCACAGCCGACGAACATGAACATCGCCATGCCGATCAGGCTGAATACCGCGAAGGGATCGTTCAGGCTCAGCGTGCTGCCGAACCAGCCCTCGAGCGGCACCGCATGCGGCGACAGCAGCCCGACGATGCCGAAAATCACCAGCGTGCTCCACATGGCGAAGGTCAGCACGATCTCCGCCTTGCCGAAGGCCTCGATGCCGAACGCGTTGAGCAGGCCGAACACGATGACCAGCCCGACGCCGACCATCCAGGAGGCGTTGTGGCTTTCCATCAGGGTGTTGAGGTGCTCGAAGTTCACCAGCGCCATGATGCCGGAGAGAATGGTCTCGGCGGTACCGGCGAAGATGTGCACGATCAGGTAGGCCGACAGCGCGCCGGTGATGGCGAAAAAGCGCCCCATGCCGCAGGAGATGTAGTCGTAAACCGAACCGGAGGTCGGCAGCAGCGCCGCCGCTTCGGAGAAGGTGGTGAGCTGCGCCTGCATCATGATGAAGGCGATCAACATCGCCAGCGCGAAGGTGTCGCCGCCGATGCCGAAGCCGCTGGTGACCGTCAGGATCACCGGGCTGGCCATGATCACCCCGACCGAACTGGCCAGGGTGGTGGGAAAGCCGACCTTGCCTCGAGCCAGGTGGGCGTGCAACCGCGACGACAGGTTCATGGTTATTTCCTCTTATAGTTTTGGCCTGATGCATGCAGGTGCTTGCAGGTTTTTCACCGCCAGCGGCGGTCATCTCACTATAGAGAGGAAAGGAAAATGCTGACTATCGTCCTTAAGGACGAGACGGTTTCAACCCGCGGCCGCGCTCACGGCGGCGCGCCACTGCATCGCTCCCTGCGGGCTGCGCGGGTAGGCACGCAGCGGCGCCAGCAGCGCGGAAAAGAAGGCGTAATAGCCGGCGCACAGCCGGTTGTAGCGATCTTCGCCCACATGCGCCGGGCAGCCGCCCTGGCAGACGCTTTTCACGCTGCAGCGTTGGCACTCGCGGCGCAGGCTCTTGTTTTTACCGAACGGCATCTCCGCCGCCCTTGCCGCCAGGGTGGCGAGCGGCGTGTGGCGATCGGCATGGCCGAGCAGGTGCTGCGCGTTGATCAGATGATCGCAGGCGTAAAGCCGCCCGTCCGGCTCCATCACCAGATTGCCGCCGCAGCGTTCGGCGTGTACGCAGCTGGGGCTGACGTGGGTGAAATACTGCGCGTAGACCTGCTCGATGTTCATTACGAAGACCTGGCCAACGTGCCCGCGGCTGCGCCAGCGGCGGTACACCGCCAGCATGAAGCGCCCCCAGTTGGCGGCGCTTAGCCCATAGCCGGCTGTGGGCGCATCCCCTTCCAGCATCAGCGGCTGAAACTGCAGATAGCGCGCCCCGATCGCCACCGCATGATCGTAGATCGCCTCGGCGCGATCCGCGACGCCGTCGTGCACCACCATCAGCAGGTTGAAATCGATCTGATGGCGCTGCAACAGCGCAATGCCGCGCAGCGCCGCGTCATAGCTGGCGCCGCCGCGCTTGTCCGGCCGGTGGGCGTCCTGCACCTCGCGGTCGCCGTCCAGGCTGACGCCGAGGATAAAGTGATGCTGCCGGAACAGCCGGCACCAGGCGTCGTTCAGCAGGGTACCGTTGGTCTGCAGGCTGTTGCTGATCCGCACGCCCGGCGGCGCATAGCGGCGTTGCAACGCCAGCGCCCGCTTGTAAAAACCGATCCCCGCCAGCAGCGGCTCACCGCCCTGCCAGACGAAGTTGATCTCGCGGCTGTAACGCGGCTGGGCGGCGATGTAGCCGCGGATAAATTCCGCCAGCAGGTCGTCGTCCATCTTGCGCGTCCGTTCTTCCTGGCGCTGCGGGTAGTAGCAGTAGCGGCAACCCAGGTTGCAGCCGGCGCCGATCGGCTTCACCAGCAAATGAAAAGGCGCCGCCGCGCGCGGTTCGCTCTCTACCGGGATCTGCTGCGCGCGCAGCTGGGCCAGGTTCATGGCGCCGCCTGCGGCAACGGTTTGTGGGTCAACGGATCCAGGCCGATGTAGTCGCCGGTGCTAGCGTCGACGCCGAGGTAGTCGATCGCTGCGCCTTTGGCTTCAATGACCATGCCCTGCTGCGCAAAGCGGCGATACGCCTCGCTCAGCCGTTTGACTCGCTCCGGGTTGGCGGCGGCCAGATCGCGCGTTTCCAGCGGATCGTCATGCAGGTTGAACAGCCCCCACGGCGCCATCTGCGCCGTCGGCCCGGCCTTCACCAACCGCCGCAGCTTCCAGACGCCGTCCACATAGGCGGCCTGGTTATGCAGCTCCACGCCGTAGGTCGCGCGCGGCACGCGGTCAGCCTCGCCGCTGAAATAGCGTTTGAAGCTGACGCCGACCATCGGCAGCGTCGGTTTGGCCTTCAGCGGTTTGTTGGCGTCGATGCCGGCATAGTCATACAGCGTCGGGGCGATGTCATACACCGCCATCGGCGTGCGGTCGATGCCGCCGCGCCCCTTCAGCCGCGGCGCGGAGATGATGAAATCGGTATTGATGCCGCCCTGCGCGCTGGTGGTTTTGTGGTAATTGGCGTACGGCGCGTTGCTGACGTTGGCCCAGTGCGGCCCGTAGGAGATGAACGAGCCCTTGCGGCCGAGGTTGGCGTAGCTGTTGTCGAACTGCCGCCAATACTCCGGCTTCGAGCCGTAGTAGAAGCCGCTGGCGGGGTTGGCGCCGTTGTCGGTGGCGAACACGATCACCGTATTTTGGTCGCGGCCGGTCTGCTTGAGGGTGTTCAGCACCGCGCCGACCTGATCGTCCATGTAAGCGATCATCGCCGCGTACACCTGCATGGTCTTGGCTTCATATTTTTGCTGCTCGGGCGTCAGCGCATTCCAGGCCTTATCCAGCGCCAGCGTCGGCATCGGCGTACGCTCGGAAATCAGCCCCATCGCTTTCAGGCGCTGAATGCGCTGCTGATAGGCCTGCTGGTAACCGGCATCGTATTTGCCGTCGAATTTGGCGATCCAGTCATCCGGCGCCTGCAATGGATCGTGCGGCGCGGTGAAGGCCAGATAGGCGAAGACGGGCTTATTTTGCGGCGTATCGCGGATCCACTGTTCCAGCTGATCGGCATAGGCCTTGCTGGAGTAGAAATCTTTGGGCAACGACACGCGTTTGCCGTTCAGGGTGTAGAAGGTGTGGAACGCCTCCACGGTGCCCAGCGGTTTCGCATCGTCGAAATGGCTGGTGCCGCCGCCCATAAAGGCGAAGGCGCGCTCGAAGCCGCGATCGGTCGGTTTGGCGCCGTCGACATAGCCCAGGTGCCATTTGCCCGCCATCATGGTGGCGTAACCCGCATCGCGAAAACGCTCCGGCAGCGTGGTCACGCGGTCGGTCAGGCGCATTTCATAGCCCGGCTGCGCGGCGGTGCTCTCATACCACCACATGCCGCCCATGCCGGCCTGCTGATTGGTATTGCCGGTCATCAGCATCGACCGCGCCGGCGCCGACATCGGCGAGGTGTAGTACTGGCTCATGCGCACGCCCCGTTCGGCCAACGCCTGCAGGTTGGGCGTCGGTATCTCGCCGCCGAACGGGCTGATGTCGGAGTAGCCCATGTCGTCCACCAGAATGATCAGCACATTGGGGCGATCGGCGTCCGCCCCCTGCGCCAGGCCCGATAAGGCGCCGCTCAACGCCACCGCCAACGTTTTTTTCTGCATCGTTCGTTCCCCGTATGGTCATGCGGACTGAACAACCCGACGCCTCAGCCCGAGAAAGGTCATCATTTTTTCGTCTTATACGTTTGGCGCCGCCTGGCGCTATCTTCAATTCGCAGTGTAGGAAGCGGCGGAAAAGCCTGGCTATCGTTCTTAAGAACGAGGGATGACGGCGACGGCGACGGCTGTAGCACGCGCAGGGCGGCGAGGGCTTCGTCCGGGCAAACATTGAAAAGCGCTGTAAATTCAGCGGGAAAAGCGGTGAATTATTTCATTAACCTATTAATGAAAATCGCGATAAATCCGAACCGAAAAGCCCTGATTAACGCAGTGTCATCTTGTTATTTATGTGTTTTATTGCAATCGGCCTCACGTTGTTAATATGTTTTTATTGTGTTGCCAAATTGCTACAACTATGCTTGTATCGTTCATATATTGACCGCCAACCTTCTCCAGATTGAACGATAAAGGGAGGAACACGAATCATGCACAGCACAGCATCCGATGCCTTTATCAACAGTTGTTTGGCGACCATTACGCACCTGATCCCGGTGTCCGCCGGGGTGTTTTATCTGGTCGATCGAGACCTGCGGCCGGATCACTACATCCTGTATGGCATGCCCGATAAAACGCATCAGCAGTATCTGAACCACTTCCAACAGATAGACCCGCTGCAACCGGCCAATTTCCATCGCCAGGACATCACCATGGTCGGCATGAGCCCGGCGGCGATCGCCGGCAACCGCCGCTATTACCACGACTTTATGCTGCCGAACGACATGCGCGACATGACGGAGATCTTCATCCGCCAGCGCAAGCGCATCGTCGCCGGGGTATCGCTGATCCGCGATACGCCGTTTACCGAAGTGGAGCGCGGCCGCCTGCGCGCGGTGCTGCCGCTGATCGAGCTGGCGACGCGCGATCTGCTGCCCGACGGCGAGGCGCAGATGCTGACCGCCAAAGAGCAAGAGATCGTCAACCTGGTGCGCGAAGGCGCCAGCAATAAGCGCATCGCCCTGAAGCTGGGCATTTCGCTGTCCACGGTGAAAACCCATATGCGCAATATATTCGCCAAAACCGACGTGGTGAACCGCACCGAGCTGGTCGCCGGCGGCTTTCTCGCCCACGGTTAACGCCCGATAACGGCCGCCGCTGCCGACGGCCGGAAAATAACGCCAAAACGTATTCGCCATTTATGGCGCGGCCTCCCCCTGCCCGCAATCGGGCCGGGCGGGATATTTCATCGTCACTTAACGCTTGGGGAATAAGGTTTATGTCCAGTGATTCGGTTTCCGCGCCCGCCGTCGGCGCGGCGCTCCCCTGCCCGCCGCGGCTGCTGACCGCCATTATCGTCTTCGCCGCCATCGCGCCGGGCATTCTGATGACCGCCCCCGCCGTGGCCGCCCAGCTCGCCGCGCAGTGGCAGCTCGGCCCGGCGCAGATCGGCCACCTGTTCTCCACCGAACTCGGCGCCATGAGCCTGGCCACGCTGCCGGCGTGGTGGTGGATCGGGCGCATCAACTGGCGGCGGGTCGCTACGCTGTCGGCGCTGGTGTTTATCGCCGGCAACCTGGCTTCGGCGCTGGCGCAGGATTTTACCCTGCTGCTGCCGCTGCGCTTTATCGCCTCGCTGGCGGGCGGCACCCTGATGATCCTGTGCATCACCTGCGCCGCCGGCACCGCCAATCCCAGCCGGGTCTATGCCTTCTGGGTGCTCGGCCAACTGGTGCTGGGCGCGGTCGGGCTGCTGGTGCTGCCGCCGCTGTTCGCGCACTTCGGCCTGATGGCGGTCTACCTGATTCTGGCGGCCATCATGCTGTGCTGCCTGCCGCTCATCCCGGCGTTCCCCAACGGTTTCACCGCTGCCCGCGCCGCCCGCAGCGGCCCCGCCGCCTCGCTGGCGCGCAAGCTGTGCGCCGTGCTGGCGGTGCTGACCTTTTACATCAGCCTGAGCGCGGTCTGGACCTTTATCGGCAGCATCGCCGCCGGCGCCGGGCTGTCGCCGGCCCACAGCGGCCAGGTGCTGGCCGTCGCCACCTTGCTCGGCATCGTCGGCGCGGGGGCCGCGGCGCTGATCGGCGCGCGCTTCGGCGGCGGACGCCCGATCGTGCTGGGGTACGCCCTGCTGCTGGCCAGCGTGGCGCTGCTGACGAGCCAGCCCCTGCTGCTGCGCTTCGCCCTGGCGGCCCTGCTGTTCAAGTTCACCTGGACCTTCGTGCTGCCGTTCATTCTGGCGCGCGTCGCCGGGTTGGATAACGACGGCAAGCTGATGAACGGCATCAACCTGGTGATCGGCGGCGGCATGGCCATCGGCCCGACGCTGGCCGGCTCTCTGATCGAATATTCCGGCGGTTTCAACGCCTTGCTGTTCGGCGCGCTGGGCTGCGCGCTGCTGTCGCTGCTGTTGATTTCGCTGGCTTCGCCGCGCGCATCGCGCCGTATAACAGGAGGAGAAAGGTGAAAAGAACAACCGGTTTCTTGTTTGATGAACGCTGTTTCTGGCACAGCACCGGTCTGCACGCCACCACCCTGCCGGTCGGCGGCTGGGTACAACCGCCCTCGGGCGCCGGCCACGCCGAGTCGCCGGAAACCAAACGGCGCATGAAGAACCTGATGGACGTGTCCGGCCTGTCGCGCCAGCTCACCCTGCTGAGCGCCGAACCGGCGACGGAAGAAGACCTGCTGCGCATTCACCCCGCCCACTACCTGCAGCGTTTCAAACAGGTGAGCGACAGCGGCGGCGGCCTGCTGGGAGAGGAAGCGCCGCTGGGGCCGGGCAGCTATGAGATCGCCAAACTCTCCGCCGGGCTGGCCTGCGCGGCGGTGGAGGCGGTGCTGCAGGGCGAGCTGGATAACGCCTATGCGCTGTCGCGCCCGCCGGGCCACCACTGCCTGCCGGATCAATCGATGGGTTTCTGCTTCCTGGCCAATATTCCGATCGCCATCGAGCGCGCCAAGGCCCGCTACGGCCTCGGCAAGGTAGCGGTGCTAGACTGGGACGTGCACCACGGCAACGGCACCCAGCACATCTATTGGCAGCGCGGCGACGTGCTGACGCTGTCGCTGCATCAGGACGGCTGCTTCCCGGCGGGCTATTCCGGCGAACGGGATCGCGGCGAAGGCGCCGGGGCGGGCTGCAACGTTAATGTGCCGATGCTGGCCGGCGCCGGCGACGACGGCTACCTGCACGCCATGCGGCGCATCGTCATCCCGGCGCTGGAAAAATTCGAGCCGGAGCTGATCATCGTCGCCTGCGGTTACGACGCCAACGCCCTCGATCCGCTGGCGCGCATGCAGCTGCACAGCGACAGCTTCCGCGCCATGACCGCGCTGGTGCAGGACGCCGCCGACCGGCTGTGCGGCGGTAAACTGGTGATGGTGCACGAAGGCGGCTACGCCGAATCCTACGTGCCGTTCTGCGGGCTGGCGGTAATGGAACAGCTGAGCGGCGTGCGCACTGAAGTGCAGGATCCGTTGCTGGCGTTCATCCAGCAACAGCAGCCGCGCGACGCCTTTAATCGCTTCCAGCGCGAAGCGCTCGACGAACTGGCGCGCCAGTTCGGCCTGTAATCCCCTCTCTGCGGGCGCCGCACCCGGCGCCCCTGACAACTTCGTCGCCAGCCGCTACGCTGAAGGGCAACCCTACCACCATGAGAACAATAAGATGCCCGAACAAACCGTCAGCTTTATCAAAGGCCGTCACGGCGACATCGCCGTGCATGATTGGGGAAATGACCAGCCGCGCTATCTGGCGCTGCTGGTGCACGGCTACGGCGAGCATCTCGGCCGTTACCAATACGTGGCGCGCACGCTACAGGCGCAGGGCGCGCGGGTGTTTGGCCCCGACCATCTCGGCCACGGCCTGTCGCAGGGCGAACGCGTGCTGATCGAGGATTATGACGCCGTGGTCGACGACGTGCAGCGCGTGGTCAGCCATTTCCGGCAGCAATACCCCACCTTGCCGCTGGTGGTGATCGGCCACTCGATGGGCGGTATGATCGCTACCCGCTACGTGCAGCGCTATGGCGAGGAGGTGCGCGCGCTGGTGCTGTCCGGCCCGCTGCTTGGCGACAGAACGGCGATCTCCGATCTGGCCGAACTGCCGACGATCCCCGACGCGCCGCTGGATACCGCTACCCTGGCGCGCGATCCGGCGGTTGGCGCGGCGTATCAGGAAGATCCGCTGGTGTGGCACGGGCCGTTCAAGCGCCCCACCCTGCGCGCCATGCAGCGGATCCTCGCCGCCATCAACGCCGGGCCGGGCTTCGGCGCGCTGCCCACGCTGTGGATCCACGGCGACGACGATCGGCTGGTGCTGATGAGCGAAACGCAAACCGCGCTCGATCGTCTGCGCGGCGACGATTTCGAACGGATGATCAATGGGGGCGGGCGGCACGAGAGCTTTAACGAAACCAATAAGGATCGGATCCTCAAGCGGGTGACCGATTTTATTGCGCGGGCGTTAGGCTAAGGCGCTCCCCCTCAGCGGGCCGAGGGGGGCATGACGGCGTCAGCCCTCGACGATGGCGAGGTAGTGTTTGACGAAGCGATCCGAGGTGATGTCCCAGCGCACCGGGGTGCCTTTCTCAACGAACCAGGAATCGCCGGCCTGATACTGCACCGATTCGCCGGTGCGTTCGTTGGTCAGGGTCGCGCTGCCTTCCCACACCGTGGCGTGCTCGGCGAACGGATACTCCATCACGAAGCTGCCGCGGGTGCAGCTGAACACGCCGCAGTTCAGGTTGTCGGTCGGCTCGCCGAAGATGCTGGCCACGCCGACGGTCGGCGTGCCGGCGATCACCGTGGCGCCCAGGTTGCTGACGCTGCCGATCTCCAGCAGTTCCGGCAGTGGTTGTTTAAGCAGTAACGGTTTCATGTCATTCTCCTCTGAGGGTTAACGGCGGCCTTTCCAGTAGCCGGATGTCTGGTGCCAAACCTTACCGGCGGTGGTCATCACCCGCCGCAGCTTGTCCTTGCCGAAGATGTTGACGTGCGGGATCGAGCTCATCAGATCGTAGCGATCGGATCCTTCGCTCATGCCTTCCGCCAGCACCTTGCACACGATGTGGCTCGGCGTCACGCCAAAGCCGGAGTAGCCCTGCACGTAAAACACGTTGTCGCGATCCGGCAGCGTGCCGATCTGCGGGAACAGGTTGGCGCTGCAGCACAGCGGGCCGCCCCAGGCCAGATCGATCTTCACGTCTTTCAGGTACGGGAACACTTTCAGCATCAGGTTGCGGTTCCAGGCCTTGAGATCCGACGGGAAGTATTCGATCAGGCGGGTGGCGCTGCCGAACAGCAGCCGGTTTTCGTTGGTCACCCGGTAATAGTCGATCACCGGGCGGATATCGCTGTAGGCGCCGCGGATCGGGCTGATCTGGCGGATCAGATCGTCAGACAGCGGCTCGGTGGCCAGCTGGAAGGCGTAGGTATTGATGGTCTTGCGATAAATCTGCGGCTCCATGCCGTTGAGGAAGCCGTTGCAGGCCCACAGCATCTTGTTGGCGCGCACCGAGCCCATGGCGGTGCGCACCGTGATGCGCGGCCCGTACTCCACGTTGAGCACGCTGCTGTTCTCGAAGATTTTCACCCCGTAGCCGCTCAGCGCCTTGGCTTCGCCCAGCAGCAGGTTGAGCGAATGCACGTGGCCGCCGCCCATGTGTTTCAGCGCGCAGCTGTAAGCGTCGGAGCCCACCACCTGCTTCACCTCCGCCCCGGTATAGAGCTCAATTTCCTCCTGCGGCGCTACCGCCCTGAACTCCTTCAGCCAGCCGCGCAGGGTCTTCTCCTGGCGCGCGTTGCTGCCGAGGTAGCCGTAGCCGAAGCAGAAGTCGGCGTCGATGTCATATTTCTTGATGCGCTCGCGGATGATGCCGGCGCCGAGGTTGCTGATTTTGAAGATGGTTTCCAGCCCGGCCGGGCCAACGTGGCGCTTGATCTTCTCCAGATCGTGGCCGATGCCGGCCATCACCTGGCCACCGTTGCGCCCGGTGCCGCCGTAACCCAGATAGCGGCCTTCGAGAATGGCGATGTTGGTGATGCCCTTCTCCGCCAGCTCCAGCGCAGTGTTGATGCCGGAGAAGCCGCCGCCGATGATCACCACGTCGACGTCCAGATCCTCTTCCAGCGTCGGGAAGCGCAGATCGTATTTTTTGGTCGCCGCGTAGTAGGTTAAGGACTCGATTTCGTTGTTCACTGCCGCACTCCCGATTGCCTATGCCATGACATCGGATTATCGGGAGCCGTGGGATCGTCCGCTATATCCCCTTAGGGACATTCGTCCCCTTCATCTTTCAAACTACAGCGTTGTTGGCTGCTGACGTTCACCCCAGTCACTTACCTAAGTAAGCTCCTGGGGACGCTCGTCCTGGCCGCCTAGCTGTAGCTTGAAAGCTATAGGGGATAGATCGATACATTCACGCGCTGCGGCGCTGCGGGGCGGTCAGCAACAGGCTGAACAGTTCGGCCTGCGAGCCGATGTTCAGCTTGCCGTAGATGTTCTTGCGGTGATTTTTTACCGTGCCGAGGCTGATGAACAGCCGGTCGGCAATCTGCTGCGAACCGCAGCCGGCGAGGATCAGATCGACAATCTCGCGCTCGCGCGGCGTCAGCAGATAGCGCGCCTGCGCGCCATCGTCGTTCCCCGTGTCGGCCTCGGCCGGCGCCGCCACCACTTCGCCGTGCAGCCGCGCCACGCTTTTCACCAGCGTCAGCGCGCTGCGCAGATCCGCCCGCTGCGGGTAGCGCACCGCCACCGTGCGGCGCGCCGAGCCGAAGAACACCCCCAGCCCGCGCTCCGGCGTCAGCTGCAGCAGCACGCCGGCCTCGTCGTGCCAGCCGGTCTTGCGATAAAAATTACGGTAATAGTCGCTGTGATAAAACCCGCAGGGCGCCAGCTGGCGCAGCGTGAGCACCTCGCCTGCGCCGCCGTCGTTCAGCGCACGGTAAAACGGATCCTGCAGGTAGGCGCCCTGTTGGTAGAGCTGGTTGACCGCATCGCTGTTTTCCCGCTCGGTTTTGATCAGGCAGCGCGGCGGCCGGCCGCGTTCGAAGGCATAAACGATGGCGTTGTCGAAGGCGAAAAACCCTTCCAGCCAATTCAACAGGCTGGGATAAAAGCGCGGGCTGGCCACCGCATCGATCACCGCAGACAAGCGTTCAACCTGAATATCCATACCCGCCTCGCCATTATTAATACATTAACAATCTACCGATTTCGGATGGGGTTGGCCGCATGACGGCCGGTACTGTTAAAAAAAGCATCAGGCGCGCCGAAATGCAAGAACGCGATCGTTTACATGTTAAACAACTCACAAGTTGCCGCAGCGGGGAAAGCGGTGGCCGCTCTGCGCCCGCTGGCTTATGCTGTGGCATCGCGCCCTGCAACGCCGTCAAGGAGATCTCATGTCCGTCAGCCACATCATCGCCAACCGCCAGACCTGGTTCGGCCACGGCAGCATCCGGCAACTGCCGCCGCTGCTGCTTGCCGATCCGCAGCCAACGCTGCTGTTCAGCTGCCGATCTTTTCTCAACGGCCCGGTGTACGCCGGCCTGCGCGAATCGCTGGCGCCACTGTTCATCGGCACCGAGATCGTCAGCCACGAGGCGTCACCGCAGGAAATTGACGCCTGGGTGGCGCGCTGGCGCGGCCAGGCGCGGCACGTGGTGGCCATCGGCGGCGGCAGCGTGCTGGACGCCGCCAAGGCGTTCTCCGCGCTGGTGGAGCATCCGCTGCCGACGCTGCGCTATATGGAAAAGGTGGGCGACAGCAAAATCAGCGGCGCCACCCTGCCGCTGATCGCCATTCCCACCACCGCCGGCACCGGCAGCGAGGTGACGCAGAACGCGGTGATCACCGACACTCAGGTCAGCAAAGTGAAGGCCTCGCTGCGCCACAATAACTTCGTGCCGCACACCGCCATTCTCGATCCGCAGCTGCTGGCGGGCGCGCCGGACAAGGTGCTGGCCTACTGCGCCATCGACGCCTTCACCCACCTGTTCGAGGCCTATCTGTCGAAAACCGCCGGCGCCATGACGCGCGACATGTCGCTGAGCGGCATCCGCCACTTCCTTGCGGCCTGGCCGGCGCTCAACCGCAGCGATGCGGCGCGCGAAGCGATTATGCAGGCTTCCTACCTCGGGGGGCTGACGCTGAGCGCCGCCGGGCTGGGGGTGATCCACGGCATCGCCGGCGAGATCGGCGCGCTGCGCGACTACCACCACGGCCAGGTCTGCGGCCGTCTGCTGCTGCCGTTCCTCGCCCTGCTGGAAAGCAGCGAACAGCCGCAGCAACGCGCGCTGATGGTCGAACTGGCCGCGCGCCTGTACCCGCACTGGCAGGGCAGCCCGGAGAGCTACCTGACCGATTTCATCACCCGCCACGCCATCGCGCCGTTCTGGCAGGACGATTTGCCGATTTCCGGCCAGGAACTGGCGGTGGCGCTGGACAAATCCAACAGCAAGAATTCCTGGATCGACTATACGCCGGCGCAGCGGCAACGGATGATCGAAGAGGCATTTCGCGTCGAATGACTATTTCTACCCTAAATAGTTGGAGCTGCATCCCGGCGGCAAGAGGCGGCTCGCCAGGAGCTTACTCAAGTCAGTGACTGGCGTACGCACTCGCAGCCAACACAGATGCAGTTTCAAGTATGACGGGTATAATCAGATCAACGCACTAGCAGGAGTTAAGGAAATGGGCATCATCGGCTGGATCTTCGCCGGCATCGCGGTCGGCATCCTGGTCGGCGCGCTGATCAAAATCTTCGGCAAGAAGAAAGAGCAGTAAGCGTCACGCTGTTCCGTGGGCCGCCAGCAGGCACTCATGGAACAGCTTCACCACCCGCTGCGGCACCGGCGAGCGGCGCAGCACGCTGGAGTATTCGCAGTGATAGCGGAACAGCGCCGGTTTGATCGCCCGCATCAGGTTCTGCGCCACGAAAAACGCCGCGTAGTGATCCGGCAAAAAGCCGACGTATTTGCCGGAGAGGATCAGCGTGGCGATCGACTCCTGCGCGAACCCCGTCGCCTTGCGATGCAAATGTTGCTGCAGGCTCAGTTCCATATTCGGCGAATGGTAGCCTAATCCCGCGAAGGCATAATTGTGCAGCAGATCCCAATTTAATGTTTCATGGGGGGCGGAAAATAATTCATGCTGCGCGCCGCAATATAAGAACATCCTCTCACTGAATAACGAATGATAAGATAAACTTTCCGCGCTGCGGTGCATGGGAATAACGCCAACCTGAAATTGCCCGTCAATTACGCCGCGTTCAATGGTATTAATCGGCTCCACGTACATTTGCAAAGAAACCTCCGGCGCGCGCTCGCTGAATAACGCGATGGCTCGGCCGATCTGCGCCTGCGGATTGCTGACCGTATGGTCGAATATCGCCACGTGCAGCTGCCCGCCCAGGCGCTGGTGTACCTCGTCCACCCCGCGCCGGAACGCCTCGGTGGCCGCCAGCAGGTTGACCGTTTCCTGGTAGATCAACAGCCCCTCGTCGGTGACCGCAAAGCCCTCGCGCCCGCGCTGGCACAGCGTCAGGCCCAGCCGCTGCTCCAGATCCTTGATGTGTTTGCTGATGGTCGACAGGCTGATGTTCAGCTCCAGCTCGGCGGCGCTCATGCCGCCGCAGTCGACCACGGCCTTGAATACCCGCAGCAAACGCAGATCCATATCCGACAATTGCCCTAACAGCGCGCGCTTTTTTACTTGCATAAAACCTTAAGTAAGTTTCGACATATGATTATTCACAGTAGAGAACAAGCGGTACATAGTCAATTTCGCACAACAATTCGTTAACAACTCGGTTTATTTCATTAATCGCTCTTATTTTCCTGTTCGGAGGAAAACATGGCCGCTGAAAATCACCCGCTAAATAGTCTCGATGCCGAAGGGTTAGAGGCCCATTGGATGCCTTTTACCGGCAACCGTAATTTTAAAGCGCAGCCGCGCATCATTACTCAAGCCGCGGGGGCGTATTACACCAGCCATGACGGCAGAAAGATTTTCGACGGCCTGTCCGGATTATGGTGCTGCGGATTGGGGCACGGCCGGCAGGAAATCACCGATGCCGCCCAGCGCCAGCTGGCGACGCTGGATTACTCGCCGGCGTTTCAGTTCGGCCACCCGCTGTCGTTCGAACTGGCCAACAAGATCAAGGCACTGACGCCGGCAGGGCTGGATTACGTGTTCTTCACCGGCTCCGGCTCGGAAGCGGCGGACACCTCGCTGAAAATGGCGCGCGCGTACTGGCGCGCCAAAGGCCAGGCGGGCAAAACCTGCTTTATCGGCCGGGAAAAGGGCTATCACGGCGTTAACTTCGGCGGCATCTCGGTCGGCGGCATCGCCGGCAACCGCAAAACGTTCGGCGCCGGCGCCGAGGCGGACCACCTGCCGCACACCCTGCTGGCCGGCAACGCCTTTTCGCGCGGCATGCCGCAACAGGGGGCGGAGCTGGCGGAAGAGCTCAACCGCATCATCGCGCTGCGCGACGCCTCAACGATCGCCGCGGTGATCGTCGAACCCTTCTCCGGCTCCGCCGGGGTGATCGTGCCGCCGGTCGGCTACCTGCAGCGCCTGCGCGAAATCTGTACCCAGCATGACATCCTGCTGATCTTCGACGAAGTGATCACCGCCTTCGGCCGCTGCGGCGCGATGACCGGCGCCGAGGCGTTCGGCGTCACGCCGGACATCATGAACATCGCCAAACAGGTGACCAACGGCGCGCAACCGATGGGCGCAGTGGTGGTGCGGCCGGAGATTTACCACACCTTCATGAACGGCGGCGAGCCGGACTACCAGCTCGAATTCCCACACGGCTACACCTACTCCGCCCACCCGGTCAGCTGCGCGGTCGCGCTGGCGACGCTGGACATCCTGCAGCGCGAACAGATGGTGGAGCGCGTACAGGCGCTGGCGCCCTATTTCGAGCGCGCGGTGCACAGCCTGCAGGGAGCCAAACACGTCGCCGACATTCGCAACATCGGCCTGGCGGCCGGCATTACGCTGGCGGCACGGCCCGGCGAACCGGCGCGGCGCCCCTTCGAGGCGGCGATGCGCTGCTGGGAAAGCGGATTTTACGTGCGCTACGGCGGCGACACCCTGCAGCTGGCGCCGCCGTTCATCAGCAGCGAAGCGCAGATCGATGCGCTGATCAACGCCGTGGGCGATGCCCTCAACGCCACCGAATAAGGAGAGAGCCATGACCATTACCCATTGGATCAACGGCGAGCCCGCCGCCGGCGGCGAACGCAGCCAGCCGGTTTACGACCCGGCCACCGGCCAGTCTGCGCAGGAGGTGCAGCTGGCCGACCGCGCCACGGTGGAGCGCGCCATCGCCGCCGCCGAACAGGCCTATCCCGCCTGGCGCGACACCCCGCCGCTGAAGCGCGCGCGCATCATGATGAAGCTCAAGGATCTGCTGGAGCAGCACGCCGATGCCATCTGCCAACTGATCACCGCCGAGCACGGCAAGGTGCTCAGCGATGCCCTAGGCGAACTGCAGCGCGGCATCGAGAATATCGAATACGCCGGCTATGTGCCGGAACTGCTGAAGGGCGAACACAGCAAAGAGGCCGGCCCGGGCATCGACAGCTGGAGCGAGTTTCAACCGCTGGGGGTGGTGGCGGGCATCACGCCGTTCAACTTCCCGGCGATGGTGCCGCTGTGGATGTGGCCGATGGCGGTGGCGTGCGGCAACACTTTCGTGCTGAAGCCTTCCGAGCGCGTGCCTTCTGCCGCGCTGTATATCGCGAGGCTGGCGACGGAGGCCGGGCTGCCGCCGGGGGTGCTCAACGTGGTCAACGGCGATCGCGAAGCGGTGGAGACGCTGCTGCATGACGGGCGCGTGAAGGCGATCAGTTTCGTCGGTTCGACGCCGGTGGCGGAGCACATCTATCACACCGGCTGCGCGCAGAACAAACGGGTGCAGGCGCTGGGCGGCGCCAAGAACCACGCGGTGGTGCTGCCGGACGCCGATATCCCTGGTGCGGTCGGTGCGCTGATGGGCGCGGCCTTCGGCTCCTGCGGCCAGCGCTGCATGGCCATCCCGCTGGTGGTGGCGGTGGGCGACGGCACCGCCGAAGCGCTGATCGCCGGGCTGCGGCAACAGATGGCCGCCATGCGCGTCGGCCCCGGCAGCGACAACCGCAACGACATGGGGCCGCTGGTGACCCAACAGCATTATCAGAAGGTGAAAGGCTATATCGATCAGGGCGTGGCCGAAGGCGCCGAGCTGCTGGTGGACGGCCGCGAACTGAGCGTGACCGGCGCGGACGGCCGCCCCAGCCAGGGCTATTTCCTCGGCCCGACGCTGTTCGATCGCGTGACGCCCGGCATGCGCATCTATCAGGAGGAGATCTTCGGCCCGGTGCTCGGCGTGGTGCGCGCGGCGTCGCTGCCGGAGGCGATGGCCTTGATCGACGCCCACGAATACGGCAACGGCACCTGTCTGTTCACCCGCGACGGCGAGGCGGCGCGCTACTTCTCCAGCCGCATTCAGGTCGGCATGGTGGGGATCAACGTGGCGCTGCCGGTGCCGGTGGCCTACCACTCGTTCGGCGGCTGGAAGCGCTCGCTGTTCGGCGATCTGCACGCCTACGGCCCGGACGCCGTCAGGTTCTACACCAAACGCAAGACCGTGACCCAGCGCTGGCCGGCCTCCGGCGATGCCCGGCGCGCCAGCTTCAGCTTCCCATCGGGATAAAAATAACAAACTTATCCCCAACGAATTTCAAGTTGCAGCCAGGCGGCAAAGTCATTCGTCTCCAGGAGCTTACTTAAGTAAGTGACTGGTGCGAATGATCTGCTGCCAACAACGCTGCGGCTTGAAAGGCGCAGGGGATTTTCCGCGCGCTCCATTTGATTCCTGCGTACAGCCTGTGCAGCAAAACAATAATTCACTCACACGTTAATGGAGTCGTTATCCCATGAAAGAGTCCGCCCCTGAACACACCTTCAAAGGCAATCTCAGCGTCCTCGACGTGGTGATGATCACCGCGTCCGGCGTGACGCCGGCCAGTTCGATCTTCGTCATCGCCCCGCTGGCGATCGCCAACGCCGGCAGCGGCGCCTTTCTGTCGTTTCTGATCGCCGCCTGCGTCGCCGCCGCCATCGCGCTGTGCTATGCCGAACTCGGCGCCGCACACCCCAGCGCCGGCGGCGAATACAGCATCATCAAGCGCCTGTTCGGCACCCTGTGCGGGTTGCAGACCTATCTGTTTATCCTCAGCGCCTCGCTGTTCGTGCCGGCGGTGCTGGCCACCGGCGCGGTGCCCTACCTGAACACCGCGCTGGGCACCCAGTTCGACGCCTCGACCGCCGGCATGCTCACCGTGCTGGTCGGCGGCATCTGCGCCATTTTCAACATCAAGGCCAACGCCCTGCTGACCGGCGCCTTTCTGGTGGTGGAAGTGGCGGTGCTGGCGCTGATCGCCTGGCTCGGCTTCAGCCACCCGCATCAGAGCACGGAGATCCTCACCGCGCCGGTGATGCTGGACGCGCAGGGCAGCCTGGCGCCGGTGTCGCTGCCGCTGATCGTCGCCATGGTCGGGGTCGCGCTGTTCTCCTACAACGGCTACGGCGCGGCGGTGTACATGGCGGAAGACATGCGCGAACAGGGCAGGCCGATGGCGATCGCGATCATGCTGACGCTGGCCATCGTGGTGCTGGTGGAACTGGTGCCGTTCACCGCCCTGCTGATCGGCTCGCCGTCGTTGACGGAGATGGCCAAACAGGCCGATCCGGTCGGCTATGTGGTCACCGAGCTCGGCGGCCCGACGCTGGCGCGGGTGGTAAGCGGCGCGATTTATCTGTCGGTGTTCAACGCCATCATCGCTATCGTGGCGCAGTTCAGCCGCATGATGTTCGCCAGCGGGCGCGACGGCTTCTGGCTGCCGGCGTTTAACCGGGCGCTGAAAATCATCCACCCGCGCTTCGGCACTCCCTGGATCGCCACCCTGCTGTTCGGCGTGCCGTCGGCGCTGCTGGCGTTTTGCTCCGATCTCGAATCGCTGACCTCGTTCACCGTGATCCTGCTGCTGCTGGTGTACATCATCATGGCGGTGGCGGCGCTGATCAGCCGCCGTCGCCGCCACTTCCACCACCCGTACCTGATGCCGCTGTGGCCGCTGCCGGTGGTGGTGGCGCTGCTGTGCTGCCTGTACGTGCTGTGGACGATTTTGATCGCCAGCAGCCTGAAAGACTTTATTATCATTGCCGGCATCATCGGCTTCGGGCTGGCGCTGAACCATCTGCGCGGCCGCCAACCGGCGCCC
Source organism: Serratia sp. MF1(2023) (assembly GCF_030954545.1). NCBI lineage: Bacteria > Pseudomonadati > Pseudomonadota > Gammaproteobacteria > Enterobacterales > Yersiniaceae > Serratia > Serratia sp. MF1(2023). The sequence goes on from NZ_JAVHUX010000039.1 coordinate 53,632, forward strand.
CTCGCCACCCCCTCAATAGAAGGAGAATAACCATGACGCAGCGCGCTCAGGATCTGGGCATTATCATCGGACAGGGCACGCCCGGCCCGCTGAACGCCATCACCGACGTGCCCGGCGTGCGCGTCGGCCATGCCAGCATCCATGCCGATTTGGCGGACGGACGCAGCGTGCGCACCGGCGTGACGGTGATCGAACCGCGCCCCGGTTCCGCCCGCCATGCCCCCTGCTTTGCCGGGGTGCACGTGCTGAACGGCAACGGCGACGCCACCGGCCTGGAATGGGTGCGCGAAGCGGGCCTGCTGACCAGCCCGATCGCCTTCACCAACACTCACAGCGTGGGCGTGGTGCGCGATGCGCTGATCGCGCTGGAGCGTGAAACGCTGCCCGCGGGCGACAACGCGGTGTATTGGAATATGCCGGTGGTGATGGAAACCTTCGACGGCCTGCTCAACGACATCAACGGCTTTCACGTCAAGGCCGAGCACGTGCGACAGGCGCAGCAGGCGGCCCGGGGCGGCTTGCCGCAGGAAGGCGCGGTCGGCGGCGGCAGCGGCATGATCTGCCATGAATTCAAAGGCGGCAGCGGCACCGCGTCGCGCCGCTTGCCCGCCGATCAGGGCGGCTGGACGGTGGGCGCCATCGTGCAGGCCAACCACGGCAAGCGCGAGTCGCTGCTGGTAGGCGGTTATCCGGTAGGCCGGCACCTGGGGCATCTCCCCTCGCCGTTCACGCCACAGTTGCCGCATCCCGGCATGGGCTCCATCGTGGTGGCGCTGGCGACCGACGCGCCGCTGCTGCCGCACCAGTGTGCGCGGCTGGCGCAGCGCGCCAGCATCGGCATCGCCCGCACCGGCGGCGGCACCGAGGATTCGAGCGGCGATATTTTCATCGCCTTCGCTACCGGCAACGACGGCCTGCCGCCCGCCGACTACGCCAACAAAGACGCCTTCACCACGCCGCTGCGCATGGTGAACAACGACTATATTTCGGCGCTGTTCGCCGCCGCGGCGGAAGCGGTGGAAGAAGCGATCGTCAATGCGTTGCTGGCGGCCAATACCGTCAGCGGCAACGGCCACCGGGCGGAAGGGTTGAGCGCCGAGCAGCTGGTGACGGCGCTGGAGAAGGCCGGCTGGCGGCGCTAAAAAACACAGGGCGCGGAGGTGAACCGCGCCCTGCTCATCAGGATTCTCCGCCCGGCTTGGGCGGCGGGTAGTCGTAATCCAGCCGCAACGGTTCGGCGTAGACGCTGTTCCACAGCTGTTGGTACAGCTTGTCCAACCGCCCGCTCATCGCCGCGCTGTGCATCACCAGCTCCAGATTGCGCGAGTTGTCCAGATAGCCGCCGGTCCAGTTGCTGGTGCCCACCCAGGCAATCTCATCGTCGATGGTCATCAGCTTGCTGTGGATGACGCGGGCGAACGGAATGAAGCCGCTGCTGGCCGGCGGAATGGTCACCACCTTGATCTGCACATTCGGCACCAGCGCCAGGCTCTTCAGCCAGGCGATATCCGGCTTTTTGGTGTTCCAGTTGGCCACCATCAGCTCAATCTGCACCCCGCGCGCCGCCGCGCTGCGCAGCGCGTTGTCGATCACCGCATAGAAGGGGCGGCTGCGTTCCGGGCCGAACGACAGCGGCGCGTAGTCCATCACCTGCACCCGCACCCGCCGCTTGGCGCCGGCCAGCAGGCGCGGCAGCTCGGCCTGTGAGTCAATCACCCCCGCCGGGTTGTAGGCGCGCGGGCTGGCCGCCAGATAGTTGCCCTGCGGCTGCGCCGTCGGCGGCGAATCGGGCAGCGCCGGCACCGGCTTATCCTGCGCCAACAGCGCCTGCGCCTGCCAGTCCTGTTCGAAGATCGCCTGGATCTGCCCCACCACCTTGGCGTCGCTGATGCGCAGCCCGGTTTCGTGAATGTGTTCCAGCGCGCGCCAGTCGAAGTTCTGGCTGCCGACGAACGCCTGCTCGCCGTCCACCAGCAGATATTTGGCGTGCAGAATGCCGCCGCTCAGCTTCTGGTAAGGAATGATGCGCAGCTCCAGATTGGGGATCGCCTTCAGCTGTTCCAGCGTCTCGGCGGTAGACATGCGAAGGCCCTTCTCTTCCAGCAAAAAGCGGATTTTCACCCCGCGTTCGCCTGCCGCCTTCAGGTGCTGCAGCACGCCGTCCAGCAGCGAACCGTCCTGATTCGCCACGTAAAACTGCCCCAGATCGATACGGGTTTTCGCCGCGTCGAACATCTCGCGCCACACCTCGGCGGTGTTGCGCAGATCGTCGGCCTGCAGCGCGGTTTCCACCGGTGCGGTGTACACCAGCTCATAGCCGGGAATAGCAAAACGCGCCGCGGCGCTCTGGCTCAACATCAACAAACAACCGCCCCACAATGCCGTATAAAGGCGGCCGAGCGGCCGCCGTACTGGATGGCCATTAGGCATAGCGCGGCGCCCCGCTGTCAACCCATTGTTCGCCGCTGCCGCTCTCCGGGCGGCTGGCCGGTTGGCCGGCGCGGATCAGCAGCACCTTCAGCAGTTCGTTGATGCGCTCCATGCGGCTCTGCAGGAAGTTGTTGGCCACCAGGCACAGCAGCGCGATGGCGATGCCGAGGCCGGTGGCGTACAGCGCGGTGCCCATCCCGGCCGACACCAGGCTCGGCTCGGACACCCCCGAGGCGGCCAGCGCCTTGAAGGTTTCGATGATCCCCATCACCGTGCCCAGCAGCCCCAGCAGCGGCGCGGCGGTGACCACGGTTTCCAGCAGCCACAGGCCGCGCGCCATCGGCGGCTTGCTCAGCAGGTACTGGGCGTCGATCAGATCGCCGATCGCCTCGCGGTCGCCGGCGTGGTGTTTCTGCGCCAATACCGGCGCGATCACCGCCATCGGCAGGCTGTTGCGCTGGGTCAGCTCGTCCGGCAGATCGGCGGCGCGGCGCACGTCCGGCGTCAGCGCCTGCTCCAGCCGGCGCGCCTGGCGCTGGGTGTAGGCGAAGTACAGCGTGCGTTCGATGATGATCACCAGCGCAATCGCCAGCGCGGCGTACATCACGTAGAAAATAATGTCGTGCAACAGATTGGCGTCCATACAGAGCTCCTCTTCCCCGCCGCCCGGCAGGCGGCGGGGCATTCAGTTAAAAGGTGGCTTCCAGCGAGACGCTGAAGGTGCGTTCTTCGCCGACGTTGTAATACGGCGTGCTGGCCCTCACGCCGCCGTAAGGCGCCGCGTTGAAGGTGGTGGTGCGCACCGAGGTCAGGTATTCCTTGTCAAACAGGTTGCTGATGCCAAAGCGCAGCGCGGCGCTTTTGACGATTTTCTTGTCCACCGGCAGATGCACGCCCGCCGCCAGATCGAACACCGTGCGGCCACCGATCTTCTCGTCGTTGGTCAGATCGCCGTAGAACGCACTGACGTACTTGCCGCTGACGCTGCCGTAATACAGCCCGTCGTCATAACCCAGCGTCATGTTCAGCAGGTTTTTCGGCACGTTCGGCACCTCTTTGCCGGAAGTCGGCAGCGGCAGCCCGCCGTTGCTGACGATGTCGTTCTTCTGCTTCGATTCGGTGTAGGTATACGAGGTGTAGTAGTTGAAGTTATGCGGCAGTTGACCACTCCACTCCAGCTCCAGCCCTTTGTTCTCCACGTTGCCGATGTTCATCATCTCGTAGTCGCCGGCCGCGTTGGTGGTGGAGATCTGGCGATCGCTGTAGCGCATGTAGAACAGCGTGGCGCTCAGCAGCATGTCCTCTTGCTGGAAACGCCAGCCCAGTTCGTGGTTCCAGCTCAGTTCCGGCTTGGTGCTGAGCGAGTCGCCGACGTTGTACAGCACGTAGTTTGGCGGCGTGCGCATGTTGCGCGTCAGGTTGTAGAACACCTGGTTTTCCTGATTCACCTTATAGCTGGCGCTGAAGTTCGGCAGGAATTCATGATAGGTGGCTTTGCGCTTCTCCGGCACGTTGTACAGGCTGCCGCGGTTGTCCCCTTTGCGCTCCACATACTGATAGGCCAGGCCGCCGACGAAGGTCCAGTCCGGCGTGGCGAACCAGGTGTCCTGCAGCCACACCTTCTGCGCCGGGGTGATGGTGTACTGGTTGCGCCCCTGCACCGTATTGCCGTTGGCGTCCTTCACCTGATCGGAGCCGCCAGGTTTTCCCCAAATCTGCGCCGGGTTGCCGTCGTCCTTGATGCTGATGAACGGCTGGGTTTGCAGCTGGCGCGCACGCTCATACCAGTAGCCGATATCCAGGCTGTGCTGCTCGTTGATGTCCCACTTCAGCTTGGTGGTGATGCCCGGCCGCCAGGTTTGGGTCCACGACGGGCGGTAATAGGTGTTGGACTGCAGGTTGCTGAGGTCATACTGCCCGGCTCTGTCCGACGTGCTGGACAATACCGAGGCCGTCTGGCCGTTGAAACTGCCGCCGTTGCCCCAGTAGTAATACGGCTGCAGGGTCAGCGACAGGTCGTCGCGCAGCTGCAGTTTCTGGGTGAACGATAGCGTGAAGTTCTCGAACGGGTTGCGTTCGATCTTGTAATATTTGTTCAACTGCCCTTTGCTGTTGTACTCCGGCGTGGTGGCGTAATCGGTACCACGCCCATCGTTTTGGAACTGCGCCTTGCTCAGGGTGTTGTAGTTGGTGTTGTTCTGGCGGTTGTACTTCATCACCAGATTGCTGCTGTTGCCGTTGCCGTCTTCATACAGCGAGTTCATCTCGAACTTGTCGGAGTACAGGCGCCCTTCGCCGCGCCACTTCTTCGCCTCGGTGTGCGAATAAGATATCCAGTTGCTGAAACCGTTGTATTCGCCGGTCTCCAGGCGGGCAAAGGTTTTGCTCAGATTATTGCTGCCCAGCGTCTGCTTGAGGAAACCGCCGAAGTCTTTCGCCGGGCGGCGCGTCACCAGGCCGATGTTGCCGCCGCTGGAGCCGATGTGCGGGCCGTCCGCTTCGGAGGAGCCCTGGGTGACGAACACCTCTTCCAGGTTCTCCGCATCGCCCAGCAGGTTCGGGTATACCGCGTAGTTGCCGGAGTCGTTGATCGGGATGCCGTCCATCGACAGGCCGATCTGATCCGAGTTCATGCCGCGCATGGTGTAGTCCACGCCGCTCAGGCCGCTGGCGTCGTTGCTGTTGACGTTCAGGCCCGGCGTGTATTTCAGCTTATCGATGGCGTTGGCCGCCGACGGCATTTTGTCCATCGCTTCTTTGGTGACGGTGGAGCGCGCCTTGGCGCTGTCATCCTGCACCATCATGCCGCCGCCGAGCGACTGCCCCTTGACGCTAATGGTGCCGACATCGGTGGCGTCGGCCGCCAGCGCGGCGCCCGGCAGCATCGCCGACATCACCGCCAGATAGATCCCAGAACGATTAAACGATTTCATTGTGTGCATCCCATAAAAATCAAACGATTAACCCTTGCGCTAAGGCGCCTGATAATTGAACGTCGCGGTAAATCTTTTGGTTGTTTGCCCGGCGAACGCCTCGCTCGGGAACGGCTTTACTGAACTGATGCTTTGCAGGCTGCTCATCGCCGCGCGGTTCAGCAGCATGCTGGCGGCTTTGTTGGCGATGCCGGAAGAGAGCACCCGCCCGCTGCGATCGACCTCCAGCCACACTTCGACGTTGCCCTGCGGGCGCTCGAGCGAAGCCTGGCGCCCGCTCGGGTAGCGCTTGCGCTGTTCCAGCTCGCGGCGCAAGGCCAGCAGATAGCCGTTTTCAATCGCCTGCGCGTTCACCTTCGGCGCGGCCGGGGCGGCCGGGGCGGGCTGCGCCGCCGGTTTGCTGACCAGCGCGCGCGGGGCGGCGGGCGCCGGCGTCGGTTTAGGCTTCTCTACCGGTTTGGCTTTCTCTTTCACCGGTTTGGGTTTGGGCTTCGGCTGCGGTTTTGGCACCGGCTTGGCTTCCACGATCGGTTCCGGCGCCGGCACTACCGGTTCGGGGATCGGCTCCGGCTCGGGCGGCGGCGGTTCTGGCTGGGGCTCCGGCGGCGTTTCCGGTTGAGGTTCAGGCGCCGGTTCAGGCTCCACCAGCGCCAGTTCGATGGCGGTTTCGTCGTAGCGCGGCTGGATCTTCAGCGCCGCCTGCTGGCTGGCGAACAGCAGGCAACCGGCGACAATCAGCGCCGGCAACCAGCTGAAAAGATGACGTGAACGATAGAGCAGATACATGTCACAGCTTCCGTGTCGCGATGGAGACGGAGAAGAAACCGCCCTGGCGCAGGTTGTCCATCACCGCCACCAGCCGCTCGACCGCCACGCCCTTGTCGCTGTTGACGATGATGGTGGTGGTCTGGTTGGCCTGCTGCTGTTGCTTCAGCGTGTTGACCAGCGCGTCGAGCGCGATCGGCTGGCCATCCAGCTGCAGCTGTTCGTCGGCCCCCAGCGTGATGATCGCTTTCTTCTGCGGCTTCAGCTGCTGCGCGCTGCCGGCGGACGGCAGCTGCGTTTTCAGCCCGAGCGCAGGAATGACGTTCAGGCTAATCAAGACGAAAAACACCAATAAAAACATCATCACGTCGATCATCGGGATCAGTTCGATGTGCGCTTTGTTCTTTTTCGGTTCGTTCCAGTTACGCATGACACTCCCTCCCAAAAGCGAAGCAGCCAATATAGGAGGGGTTTGTTTACCTTTTGTTACGCTTGTGTGATCTTATTTTCACAGTGTGGATTTTTTGCGAGAATTTTTTCAATGGCAGGCGATAACGGAAGAGATATAACTTATTAATTAGCGATAGTTTTTATTGGAATAATTGCGAGACGGGCATTTCAGAGAGCCAAAGCCAGGGAGGACAATGTGAGAATAGTGACAGCCCAAGCGGTCACTGATCAAAAGAGCCTGGATCTCTAATTTAGCCCGGCACCGATATTGGGAAGGGATCAACAGGATTTCGGGGTGTCCTGAATAAGTGATCCACAACAGGGACTGATACCACGCCGGTCGATACCTAAGTTTTTTAACAAGAGAATAAGTTGTACATTGCTTTTTACTCCGAGCTTTTTCATTGCCCGACATTTATGGCTACTGATAGTTTTTAAAGAATTATTATAAATGACACTAATTTGACGCAAACTTTTCCCTCGAATTAACTCAACTAATATAGCCACTTCTTTTTTTGTTAGCTTTGGTGGCAGCTGGATACTACAGCAAGGGGAGCTAATGGAATTATTAATTATAAAAAAAGAAATATTATCACATAATGTTTTTATTTGAGTTTTCTTACCAAAAAACAAAATTTTTGATTTATCTTTTGGTACATGTGCACACAAGAGATGAATGGGTATTTTTGTCCATACAAAAAAATTTAGTGATGGGTATATATTCCTCATCTCGGAGCAGAATAGGAACCAATCAGAAAGATTATCGCTCATACCAATAGGTTCACCAATAAATATATCAACACAATCTTCTTTCAATAACAGACATCTTGTCTCTGATAAACTCTTCGCAAAACCCAAAATTTCAATAGAATTCTTGAAATAGCCATCTAATAATAAGACAATACTATCCCTATAGAGTTCAATGGGTTCCATTATAACAACCCTAATTTTCCCGTTAGGCCTGAATGATTTTTTTTCCCTGGATTTCGATTCATTTTTCATGATTTTCCCTGATGCTAATTGATTGAGTTTGATGCTGCCTTTATTTTTCCTGATCATATTTCACCCATGAAGTTGGTTGGAAAATAACTTAAAGTGATAAGCTTTTTCCAGTAGATTCTACATTGACCGATACTGATGCTCTCGGGTGACTCTATGTCATGAAACGTCTATATACCTTCAGCTGTCAGTGTGCTCCCGGTTTTCTACATAAATTATAGTCAATCACGGTTAATGGGGTAATTACAGCCCGTCTACATGTCGAATTTATATATTTTAACTGACCGATAAACGATGCTTAATTTTTACTGTCCCCTCGCATAACTGACTTTATCTTTACCGATGTGCAGCGCTCCAGCCAGATAATAATTTTTTATTATGGCTGGGAGTGACTACGTGTTCTGGTACCCACAGGCCGGCTCTTCTAGCCTGCGTTTTTTGGGGTTGAAATCGATATCTACCTCATCTTCATAGAACACCGGGTTTTCCGTGTTGTATTTCTCCAGTACTTCGCGGATAGTCGCTATTTTTTCGTCTTTATGAGAGCACGTGGGTACCACTCTACTCCACACTAGGGCGGCGGCAGGTAGCCAACGATGCAGGGTTACAACATGTAACTGGAATCCGGTTATCTCCTTGATTTCTATTCCCCCCCCCCCCTCCAACGAAGTCCGGTTGGTATTTCTCTTTTTGGAAATTAATCAGACATCTTAATTCCATTCAAGTCACCTTCAGGTTATCTACTACTCTGCGTAGTTATTTATTAGGGATCTTGGTTCTTTTTTTAAAATTACGCCTATACTTTAAAAGCCTCCTTTTCCTCAAAAGTCTAAAATGAAAAATAAAACTAAAAATAGAAATAGCAGCAAGAAAAAAGAGTAACCAAATCATACAGTTCTCATTATCGATAAACTAATCAAACGGTCATCATGTAAATTCATCATATACCCCCAACATTTCTTCCTTTATAAATACAGCTATTGTCAATTACCTTTATGGTAACCTCTTAATATCAATTTTCACATTCATTAAACAGTACACATTTGGTTGATTATGTACACAATCAAACTTACTCATACACAAAAGTAACACCAATAATTGACTGGACATTACCTGCCGTAATGTCACCGCTAGTTCGAGCATAAGAAGCAGATAAACCCAAGCTAACCGGGTTGGTTCCAACTGTACCCAATGAAACATTTTTATTGGCGGCAATGATGCCATCATTGTTTGATAGTTGTACACCAACACCTGCTGCAGGAGTTGCTGATGAAGTGTTTGAGAAGATGCTATCTGTTGAACTTTCTGTCATTCCGGTAAGGAAATAAGATAGATTTTGGCTTTCCGTGCAGCTAACTGTCAGTGGAATAGGTGCAGTCCCAGGGTAATCAGGAAGGGTTATTATCACGTTTCTGGATGAAACATCACATCCCCCAACAGGGATAATGACGTCATTAGCAGCCCTGATGGTCCATTTAATATCTATATCACCTGCTGGGCGATCATTGTCAACCCATGTCGCACGTTTGAATAAATTAATCATACCAACTTCGTCGCCTTTTTTTATCACGACACCACTTGCAGCCTTAATCGGTGTAAGATAAAGGAATATATTTAATGGAATAAATGCCTTTGACTTTATATTGTGCTCCTTTGTTCGCCTACTTAATGGTAGTGAGTATGTAGAACCATAAAAATTCATACTGCCAGAAAAATGAGATAAATCTCCAGAAAATGCAGTCCCTTTAGTTATAGAGATGTAATCATTGTATATATCAGGATCTGAGTTACTACATCTCAAATTTTTTGAAAGATCGATAACAAGAACTTTCCCAACTTCAATCTTAGGGTCTAAAACTACATTAACATCGAACGAGGTTGATGCGTCTGATATGTAATTTCCATCCGAATCTCTACAAGCAAACCCCCAAGAATTCAAGGTAAAAACACTTGTAGTCATGAGTAAAAAAAAACTAAAAAAATCTACTTTGGTCATCATTCCTCTCCATTTTATGAAATAAATAGACATGATTAATCAACTCTAGTTTTCTCCATGTAAAAATAGTTGGTTGTGATTTATTGATGGTGGATACTTATCATGTTACCAATGATTATTTTTCAGGGGTTAATGATTAAGAATATGTGTAAGCAACATTAATCACCGTACGGATACTACCTTGCTTTGCGTTGCCATTGACAGATAATGCCCGAACTTGCAGTGGCAAACTTGCCGATTGTGTCAAGCTATCAATTAGAAGTACTATTGTTTTACCATTATTTAGATTATTTCCACTAGAGTCTTGCAATTCTAATTGGAGGTTGGCTGCGCTCCCTTGATTCTTATAATATCCTGTAGCGTCAGTTGCTCCCGTAAATGTCGCCGTTACTCTTGATGTGCTTGTCGGGCAATTCGTCAAATTCAGAGTGACTGTATGCCAGACAGACTTGGCCCCTGGCTGCATATAATCAGATGTGAACAAGTTACCTAAATCAACCGTAGCTGAAGGCGTTGATACCGTGCAAGGCTTAGCTATCACACGCCCGTTGACCGTAATAGTTACATCTGCCGCATAAGCACTCAGAATCCCATTGAAAACTACCCCCCCTACTAGTAGAACGCTCTTTATACTGATCATAGTCAGACTCCATTACTGAAACTCTAATGTAAAATTAGCCGTCGCAGAAATATTTCCGGCGGTTACAGGAAAACGTGTTGCCATCAGGCGAGCATGAAAACCCACGGTGTTAGACTGACTCGGTGTCAATGTCGTCCAGTTGAGAGACGACTGGGCTGCGTTTAATGGAATAGGTGTCTTATTATTATCTAATATCTGTATTCCCACTCCACTAGCAGCATTATCACCGCTGTCAGTCCTTAACAGCTCCTTGACATCGTCGTCTGAAACGCCTACATAACCTATCTTCACTGCAATCACTGAACTGTCACATTTGTCAAAGACAATTTTAAATGGGATCGTTGGAGTCACGGCACCCACGTGATCGAGTTGTTTGGCTACATTGCTCATCAAATCTACAGTAAAATCCTGTGAGTCCACTGCAACTGAGCAGGCTCCATCTTTTAGGTAGCCAGTGATAGTTATCGAACTGTCCGTTGCATATGTGCTCCCGACAAGAAGCGGTAGCAGACACAGAGTTGAAAGGTATTTTATCATTGGCTTATTATCCCCCGCTTTATCACCTGCAAATGGCAGAAGCGTAGCTCAGAGCCTGCTTCTGATTGTCAGCCGGCAAGCTATAATTCGCTGTGCAATTCTCATTTGCACCATTGCCCCATTTCACCGTGATACTTCCCTTCGGCAAAAGGCCTGTAAGATAAACTTGACCACCGTCAGCAACAATACTGCCCGACTGACCATCCCCATATGATGCAATTGAGCCGAAGGGGACGGGTTTACCTTTATTTGTCAGTGTCATGAGGACTTTCAATCCGACACGAGCCTTAAAGGCTGCGCGAACCACGGCACCATGTGTAGGCACCACACTTAATACTGGCTCTTCCAGCTCAACATTGTTCGCCAGAGTATCCGTATTCAACGATATCCGGTTTTCATGGTAGTCCATTGCATACGGCAGAACAGCATAACCTCGCCAATCTGTTTGCACACCTGTCTGATTCTCAACCGAGACGTGCTTAGCCCCCGGAGCCTCGATCAATATCATGGTGTCGCTGAACGCTTGACCGAGAGTCACACCATTCTCATGTATTAGCACACCACCACTAGCTCCATAATACAATTGTTTATACTCAACATTGTGACTGTAGCCAATGTTAGTACTGCCGTAAGTACCACGATAATTGAGTGCTGTGTTGCCTGCGGTGCTGCGATTACCATTTCTCCCGCTAGCATAACCTGTCTGTACGCTATAACTAAGGTTATCGTCCTCAAGCAACGTTCCATAAAGCCCCGCCATATTTGTAGTATGTCCCTTCAAATCTGTGGATGTATTGTAGCTGGCATTGGCATTCCTGAACTCAGATCGGGTATCCGAGCGCATCCAATGGCTAAATGGAATATTAATGTTAAACGAGAGTAATCGATCTTTTCCTTCTGACCACGCATTTTGAGATAGGCTATAACTTAGATTCCAACTTATGTCCTGTATAGTGCTATTATAGCTGATCTGAAGCTGTTTATCAGTGCGCCCTGTGTTCCAATAGCTTTGATGGCTACCGGTTAAATATACCGTCGATGTGCGCCCAACTTGTTGGGTTATTGTCGTTTGTAAGCGACCACGTTTTTTGTAATTTAGGTTGTAATAATCTGCTGGTTGTGGTGTTACATTTATACTTCCATCTTCACTGGGCACGGAAGATCCATTCATACGGTGCCACGTTGTATCAGCTAAAGAATAGAACCCTTGCGTAGAATAACGGTATCCCACTAGTTGAAAATTTGTACCTAATTCATTGAGGGATTTATTATAAAGAAATCGCAATGATTGCCCTTGATGCTTACTGTTATCAGGTAAGGTTGTGTTAGCTTGGGTGATATCCGCAGATACTGCACCTAGGTACCCTAGATTTTTTCCTAAACCAAGGTTGAAAGCGTTGTAATCATTCGATACACGTGTACCTCCATAAACCGTCCAGCCCTCATTCAATCCCCAAAAGGCGGCTCCCTGGATAAACTTCGGCTTATCTTGCTGCCTATTGCCGCTACGATATTGACCTGCAGTCACTGAGTACTTCACTTGCCCTTCACGTTGCAGCATGGGTACAGATGAGAAAGGTACGCTAAACACTTGTGTGGCTCCATCAGCCTCTTTGACAGTAACCATCAGATCACCACTATTTCCTGTCGCATACAGATCATCGATAGTAAATGCGCCCGGCGGAACTGTGGTCTGGTAAACTACATAACCATTCTGCTTAATCGAAACACTCGCGGTCCCTCGCGCTATGCCATGGATAACCGGCGCAAAACCACGTTGACTGTCAGGAAGCATATTATCGTCTGAAACGACCTGAACGCCACGGAAACTGATACCATCGAAAATATCCCCAGCCGTATAGTCGTCACCAACCGTCAGTCGGCTGCGCCAGCTGGCTATGTTACGCTCTAGCCATGTATTAATATGTTGCCAACGACTATTGCCAGAATCATTACTGTTGCTCCAAGTAGCATTATCTCGCAAGCGCCAAGCGCCAAAATTGATGCCACTCTGCAAGTTGAAGTATGAATAGTTACGGGCCTCTCCATTTTTTCTCCATAATTCGCTGCCCGTATAGTTATAATTGAGCAGGCCAGCTGTAATACCATTATCCCAGAACTCTGGAGCAATATAGCCACGAGCATGGTTGCCCATAAATGCCTGAGGGATACTGATATAGAGGCGCTGGCGGCCAACATCGAATGTACTCGATGCACCAGTAATCAGCTGTGAAAATGCAATGCAGGTTGTGCTCTTTACGACGGCGATATTGGGTAGTATCAGTGTATTAACACCGAGAACTGACAACTGAGAACGTGTCAAGCATGGTTCTAGTTTTTTACCATCATCGCTTTTATTAAAAATAACATCACGGGTGGTCATATAGCCATCATTCATATAAATGTCGACACGATAACTACCGGGTGGCGCTTCAAGTCCTTTTTCAAAACCAGACAAATCGGCAATGGATTCAGGGTCATCAGCTAAGAATCTAGGGTTGAAATAATTTTCCGCGTAGGTTGGGGATGTCGAGATAAATAATATAACCATCACGGACTTTAGCATTTCTTTTTTTGTGTTATTTTTTTTAATATCGTTTTTATTTATGCTAATTATATCTAATAGGTAATAAAGATGTGACATATCCCCTCCGACACTTAATTATCCATGCTGGTGTTTTTCTTTAGTTAAACTATTACAGGCTTCATCTTATTCCCACTGCATAACAATTAATGCATAACTCCTTTCATCACGGTCGTCAGAGCACCATAATCATTAATTGTACGATACGTAATCGCACTGCCTGCATCGTTAGGTAATTTCACTGTTGCTGTACCCATAGGGGGAACCATAACATTGGCCAATATACGAGCACCAGCATTCAGTTCCGTTACTGTAAGAAAGTAAGGTGTCGGGTTATTAAGCGTTAATAAGTTTTCTCTGCGTTTGAATGTCAACTTCCCTGGAGCCTGATCTGGAGCAATGCTAAGATTTCTGGGGCGATACAATAGTTTTATCCGGCTCGTTATAGCCAATTGAAGGGTATTTCCTTTCTGTTTATCCTTGTCCAATGAAGGAATAGCTTTGACATTGACCCAAAATAGACTTTCTCTATCATTTGGTAAGTTATTATTTGTTGCGTCAATAATACGTAGCGTGTTTTCTTTTTTACCTTGAATGACAAACAGTGGTGGCGTAATGACAAATCGCCCCTCTTTCGTTCCGTTATCACTCTCAACCCAGGACTGAATGAGATATGTGTCTTTGTCATTATTATTACTTACACCTAAAGTAACTTGTTTCTGACTCCCTGGATAAATAACACGTGTCGCGCCAAGAGCCACTCCCGCCTCAGAACGGTAGGCACAAAAAACAACCACCAAGGCCAAGATCCCTCTCGTTATTTTTCTAAATGTCATGATTTTTTCCATGTTAGCCTCTTGATACAGATAACCACCATTTTATCTCTCCACACGAATATTGACCTATCATTGAGTAAATGATTAATCACACGACAAAGAACTTCATTGGTATATCAAAGAAAACCAGGCCTGAGCATTGGCAGCACCACCAGTTATCATATGGCCGGTTGCTCGGTATTTGGCAATAAGCTGAAGATATTGCGTTTCACTATTTCGATTAAATACAGAATTGATAGGAACAAAATGACCATTTCCATCAAATAGAGCTATACCAATTCCTAACGCAGTTCCTCCCCCTTCACCAACAGATAGTATATCTGGATTTTTACCATCGGCGACCCCATGAAACATAATGTCAACATGACTGCTGACATGTGCATTACAGTCCTGAAGGTGTATAGTAAAAGGAACCGGATCAGCAGTATCTCCTACTGATTTGAATCGATTACTACTAACTTGCCCCATGCGAACAATTAGTTGCCTATCACCGGTTTCAACTGTACAACTCTCAGCGATGAGCTCGCCTTGAAAACGCATCTGTCCGCCGGACAGAGGCATATTCCACTGATTCCCAGCTATAGATAAGGGGGCAATTACCGTCAGGAAGAGTCCCAATCTGATTTTTAGCATCGCCTTCTCCCTCTTCAAATTCTGAAACAGGCCATCCTGGCCTGTAAGTGCATCCTTGCAGACCAAATTACTCGTACTGTACTTTGAAGTTGGCGCTAGCGTTGGCTGTACCTGGTGTAGCTTGCCCTGTGGCGATGTAACGAGCCTGGAATGGTAAAATATTCGTTCCGGGAGTCAGCGTAGCTGCGGTGCTGATAGATGCACCATCGAACCCCAAGGCTTTACCTGCGCTATCCAGAACCTGGATACCAACGTTAGTTGCTCCGCCAGCAGCTGAGTTTTCCGGAGCCAGGGCGTTATTATTGTTTTCAATGGTAGCACCGGTAAAAGCAATCGCAGCTTTAGTCGCCACGGTAGTATCACAGTCATTTAGTTGAATGTTGAACCCTACTGACGAACTGGTTTTACCTGCCTCATTCAAAGTGGCCGTTTTTACCTGGCCCAACTGTACAGTTTGGTCGATAGAGCCGGCATCAACAGCGCAGGCTGCGTTAACGACCTCACCTTTAAAGTGAACGGTACCACCATTGGCAGTGTTGGTATCAGCATGAGCCATACTAGCCGTCAATAATGAGGCCATAATCAGGGTCTTGGTTTTGATAAAGCGAATATTATGCATGATTTTATTACTCCTTGTTTCTGTTAATTAATGCAAAGAAAATAAAGAAATTAAAAACACAGAACAAACACTCTTGTCATCACTGATTAGCAGTTAACGTTGCTACTTGGTCTTTCATTAAACTCAATTCATATTTTTTGCCATAACCCCCCTCCTTTAACTCATTTACATTGAAAATTAATGCTATCCAACAAGAGATAACACACCCAATACAATACAGAAATACTTAAGAAACAAATTCTTTAATATAACGAGAGAAATTAACTTGATTAAAGTTTTACCAGCAACTTGAATTCATTAAAAGCACTTTAAGTTAAAAAAAACAAACTCGAGATATTCCGCTGCCCTTATGTCAAATCAAGCAAGTGAAACAGTAGCTATTTCTCGTCAAAAAAAAACAAAATAGATTAATATATCGACATAGCCAGAAACAAAGGTTTATTGAACCGAAAGACTTTAAAAAATAGAAATATGAAACTAGAATAGAGTACTCTTACCCATAGACTTTCTAGTTGGTTACTTGGCACGGAGATTAAAAAATGATGTAAATCCATAAGAATAAAGACATGTAAATATACATAACCACTTCACCCTAACTTATTGATACAAATGGCTTTTATTTGCCCACGCATACATATGGAGATATATCCCACTACGGTGAGCATCAGTTGAATAGAAATGAATACAAGGAGTAATTTATGATAACGGATAAAGAATGCCGCCCGTTAAAGGCAACACAGCGGGAAATCCTATCAATATTACATACTTTCTCAGTACCGTTAATTGATGGGGAAAGACCGCCAAAATGTGATTGGCTATCAACACGACAGATATCGGAGTTATGTGATGTAAGCATTTACTTAGCTAGGTTATTATTGCTTGACTTGGAAAAAAAAGGATTCATTACTAAGGCGGATCGCACCATCATGAACTCATTACGCTGGTACCCATTGAAGAGAGAGTAACTTTAAAGATGTTAGCCGTAGCTCCACGCATAGGAAATTTTAAATTTCCTATGCGTGAGTTTAATGGGGTGGAATGTCCTCGTAGACAAACCTGTAGTGATGTGATGGATGCCCTTCCAAAAGTAGCCAGTGCCATACTCTTACTGACTGCGTTGACTTAGAGAGTAATATCACATGAACACGATCAGGGTCATTGGGATCGATATCGCCAAATCCGTTTTTCAGGCCTGCGTCTGGATGGATGATGGATCCGTCGCATGGAACAAAAAAATCTCACGTTCCAAATTACAGGATACCGTTCGACAATTCGAGCCCGGAACACTTATCGCTATGGAGGCTTGTTCAACCTCTCATTTTTGGGTAAGAACATTCCGTGCTATGGGATACTTACAGCTTCACTGGCTTGTCGATATGAATAGCCCTTATAAACAATCAGCTGTGCACATTCCAGCCTGAACTCAGGGCTGAAAGTGCGCTTAGTTTTCTTGTTCATTAAGTCACCTATTTTGTGTTGAGATGAAAATATCACCTTTAATCAGGTGGCCAAATTTACTGTGTCACTACACTGTTCGAGTTCCTTAATGCGCTGTTCGGGCGTCAGGGGAAGTTTGGGCATATTGCCTCCACACTTTTGGGTGGGAGGAGAAGTCCGCCAGTCAAGCTGACCGTATTTGCGCAGCCAGTTCATGACGGTTGCGTTGCCTTGAATACCATAACGGTCTGTGGCCTGACGACAAGTCATTTCACCTTTTTCTACCTGTTCGACAACGGCTAACTTAAAGGATAGAGAGTAATCGCGTTGTGTGCGTTTAACATACTGGTTCATCACATTTTCCTCAGTACGTGAATGAAATGTGTCAACGCTATTTAGGGCGGACCAAACCACAAAAAAGACGCCCGCAGGCGTCTTTTTGGCATTTTCACTGAGGCCGGAAGGCAATCAGTTCACTTTCACCGGCATACCGGAACGGGCCTTGATCGCCGCGTCCACTTCGCTCTGGTTGACGCCGGCGTCCATCAGCACTTTGTCGACCGGCGCGGAGATGGTCAGCGGCACCGGATCTTTGGATTGCAGCTGCTCTTCGTTGGCCGACAGCGGGTTGTGCACTTCCACGTAGCGCGAGCCGTCCGGTTCGACGGTGGCTTTCATCGGTTCGTTGATGAACTGCACGCGGGTGCCGACCGGCACGTTCTCGAACAGGTACTTGATGTCGTCGGCGCGCAGACGCACGCAGCCGTGGCTCACGCGCAGGCCGATGCCGAAGTTGGCGTTGGTGCCGTGGATGGCGTACAGGCGGCCAACATACAGCGCATACAGCCCCATCGGGTTGTCCGGGCCGGCCGGGAACACCGCAGGCAGGATCTCGCCGTCGGCCGCGTACTCGGCGCGCATCTTGGCGGTCGGCGTCCAGGTCGGGCCGTCTTTCTTGCGCTGCACGGTGGTGGTCCAGTTCAGCGGGGTGTCTTTACCCAACTGGCCGATACCGATCGGCAGCACCACCACGGTGTTGGAGCCTTTCGGGTAGTAGTACAGACGCATCTCGGCGCTGTTGATGATGATGCCTTCACGCGGCGCGTCCGGCAGGATCAGCTGCTGCGGGATGGTCAGGGTGCTGCCGGCCTTCGGCAGGAACGGATCCACGCCCGGGTTGGCCTCCAGCATGTTGCTCAGCCCCATCTGATACTGGGCGGCGAAGCTTTCCAGCGGCAGTTTGCTGTCTTCCGGTACGGTGATTTGGATATTTTCGCCCACCAAACGGCTGTCTTTTGGCGGCAGCGGGTAAACGACGGCGAAGGCAGCCTGGCTGAATGCAACCAGTGCCGTAAACAGGGTTAATAACGCGCGAATGCTCATTTTCATCTTCGTGTTGGTCAAGGCCACTGGCGATTAGGGGGATCGGTTTCTACGGCCACTTTTACTCCGATGGATTTCAGCCGGCAGCCAAGCGCTGCGGCCTGAAAAACAGGGGGGATTTGACCGGATGCGCATTATATGTGCACATCAATCAAAGTGTGAACCATTACCGATGTAATATCGCAATTTTTTGTAACCTGAAGCGCCACGAAGGCGATTTTTTGCGAGAACCGCCGCCTAACCGGCGGCGGCCAACGCTTCTACCCGCCGGATCGGGATCAGATATTCGCAGCGGATCGCCGCGCCGCCGAGCGGGCAGCGGCCCTCCTGCGCCGGGTAGAAAAGCTCGATATCCTGCCCCGGCCGACGGATGGCGTTCATCTGCGGCATCGCGGTGTCATACAATCGGACGATAAAGTTTTGTAACCCTTCCTCCTGCCCTTGATAGGTGAAGCGGGCATACTCACCCTGTTCGATAGTCACCCGCTCCCCCATCGCCCCTTCGTCCGGCAAAGCGGCGGTGTAGGCCATGCGCGGGTTACCCCGGCGTTGCCGGTCGACCTCCAGGCTGGTGAGGCCGTATACCACCTCCGGCAGCGCCTGCGGCGGCAGCAGCTGCCGCCAGGCGTGGCGGCGCAGCTCGCACTTGGAGGCCGCCAACTGCCCCAGCGTAAAGCTGCGGCGCTGGGTATGGCCCACCAGCTGCATGGCGGGCAGCGTCACGATATCGGCCTGCGGCAACGGTGTTTCGGTCAGCCGCAGCGGCGGCTGCAGGCCATAGCTCGACCAATCCTGGCTGCGGCGATAGCTGGCCGGCGGCAGACCGAACTGCTTGCGGAAGCAACGGGTGAAGGTCTGCTGCGAATCGAACTGGTAAGTGTCGGCGATGCAGGCCACGCTGGTGCCGGTCAGGCGCAGTTCGCGCGCGGCGGCGGTCAGCCTTCTGCGGCGCGCGTACGTGCCGAGAATATGGCCGGTATGCTGCTTGAACATCCGCTGCAAATGCCACTTGGAGTAGCCGGACTTGGCGGCAATGTCGTCCAGCGTCAGCGGCTGATCCAGGCTCTGCTCGATCCAGGCCAGCAGCTGTTCAATCACCTGTTGCTGGTGCATGGTATTCCCCTTATTTTAACAATAACGTCTGCGCCAATACCCGGCCTGCGGCTTCATCGGCGGCCACCAGCACCGGATAGCCCCAGAACTTGGCGCCGTATTCGGCGAACTCTTCCGCCGCCGCGCGTTTGGCGTCGTCCGGCTCCAGCATGATCATGCCTTTCACCCACAGCTTCAGCGCCTCGCGGTTATCGCGTTTCCACAGCGCGACCTGGGTGCGGGCATCGCGATCGTGCTCTTCTTCTTCATCTCCGACGCTGCGGTCGGTCATCAGGACAAAAGGCTCGGCGCGCGCCAGCAGCGCGCTGAATTCGGCCAGCTCGGCCTGGGTATCGCGCCCGTTTTGGCGCATCCATACCAGCGGAAAATCGGCGGTATCCAATGACATAATCAGTTTCCTCAGGAAATGGTTTAGGGCTGGCGCTTACTTTATCGGCACCGGCGCTAGACCGCATTGCGCAATCAGGACATAATACTTTTCAATTCCGCCAAATTGAGAATTGTTCTCATGAAAGTACAGATCCCCCGCCGCTGTCTGGATATCGATCAGGTGCCGCGCCCGCTGTTTGCCCTGCAAGGTTCGACCCTCGAGCAGGATTGGGAAATCGAGCCGCACCGCCACCAGAAGGCGCAGCTGATCTACACGGTACGCGGCATGATCCGCTGCGAAGCGGAAAACGGGCTGTGGCTGGTGCCGCCACAGTGCGCGCTGTGGATGCCGGGCAACGTGTTGCACAACGCCCAGGGCGCCGGCTCCACCGAGGCCTACTGCCTGTTCGTCGATCAACATGCCGCCGCCGGTCTGCCGCAAAACTGCTGCACGCTGTCGGTCTCGCCGCTGCTGCGCGAGCTGCTGCTGCAGGCCACCACCTTCGAACCGCTCTACGACGAACAGGGCGCCGAAGGGCGCCTGACGGCGGTGTTGCTGGATCAGCTGGTAGCCGCGCCGATCGAAAATCTGCACCTGCCGGTATCCGACGACGCGCGCATCCGGCAGTTGACCGAAGGCATGCTGAGCTGCCCGGCGGACAAATCCACCCTCGGGCAGTGGGCGCAGCGCATCGGCATGAGCGAGCGCTCCCTCAGCCGCACCTTGCAACAACAGATGGGCATGAGCTTCGGCCACTGGCGGCGCCAGCTGCACGTAATGCTGGCGCTGCAGCGCTTGACGCAGGGCGAGAGCGTGCAGACGGTGGCGCTGGATCTGGGCTACGAGAGCGCCAGCGGCTTCGTCACCATGTTCAGAAAGGCGGTAGGCAAACCGCCGGCGCGCTACCTGGCGGAGCGCAACGCCTCTGGAGAAACCCTGGGCGGCACAATTACCATGTGAAAAAGCCGGCGCAGGCGCCGGCTTGGAGCAGGTGAAAATCAGAAGTCGTAGAACACCGTAATCCAGGTGGAGTCCGGCTCGTTGTCGCTGCTGTTGGCCAGCGTGCGCTCCACATACACCGACAGACCGTAACCGATGGTGGTGCCCGCGCCGAGGTAAACGTGGTTGGCGTGATACGCCTCGTCCCCTTTCAGCCGCAGCGAGTCCGCCGCCACGTAAGGCTGGATCGATTTGAGGAACGGCTTGTCGATATTGAAGGTGTAACCGACAAAGCCTTCCAGCCCGTAGCCGTCACCGGCGAAGAAGTGCGACAGCGTGCGCTGGCGGGTGCTCGGCACATAGTCTTTGTAGTAGCTGGCGGTGCCGACGATGTACCAGTTGTTCGGCTGCCAGGTCAACGCGGTGCCGGACAGCTGCTGGTGATAATCCTTTTCGTTGTACAGATTGTCTTTGATCTTCGCGTCGGTATAACTGTAGGCCGCGCTGAAGGTGAAATCCTTCGTCACCTTGTAATCGAAGCCCAGCCCGCCCCCGCCCTTGCGGCGATAAATCAGGTTATCCGCGGTGTGCAGATCGTCTTCCGGCAATAAATAGTTGGCGTACAGCGTTACCGGCCCGAAATCATTGGTGTACTTGATGCTGTTTTTCGGTTTATTGCCGCCGTCGTAGTCGCCGGAAATACCGATGCCGGTGCCGCCCGCGTGGCCATCGTTATCCCAGACGTCGCTTTTGATGCCGACCACCGAATAATAGATGCCGTATTGATGGCCGTAGGTCAGGGTGCCGTAACGATCGTCTTTGAAACCGGCGTACAGCTGGCGCTGATAGTCGCGCTTGCCGTCTTCGTTATAGTGCCCGTCCCAGCTGAGCGCGTGCGCCAGATCGACGCCCCACTCGTAATAGCCGATGATCGAGGTGTCCTGCGTCAGCGCATAGTCGCCGCTGAAGCGAAAACGCGTGCCGCCGTCGTGGCCGTTTTTGTCATAGCCCGGCTCCGGGCCGTTATTGAAGATCCACTCGGGGCGAATGCTGCCGCCCACCTTTAAACTGAGCGGTGCCAGCAACACATTGCTCTGCGGGTTTTTATCCAGAATGGTGATCTCGGCCTGTGCGCCGGCGGATAACGCCGACAGCAAGACGCCGCCAATGAATATTGGCGTTGTATTTTTTCTCATTATTACCCCTGCCCGAAAAAATTATTGTTATAAACACGGTGGTCTTAAGCCACGCGGAAATAATTACCCGATGTGAACAGCGCACGCAAGATATAAAAATTCACGCCATAACCTGCCATTATTTCAGGTTGGGTTTAATTTCAGCAAAAACGTGTTCATCTGTAACGCAGAGAAAAATAATGTAATAACCGCAGCACGAAATAAACCAATCCGCACGTTTCACCCAAAATAAACCGGCGTGATTATCTGGGAATAAAGATAGCAAATAACAAATAAATATTATTGCCGCAGGTAAACCGTCACGCAGGGGAATTAACTCATGGTGGGAAATAACGACGGAGCGCGTTGCGCGCTCCGGGAAAGAGAATTCACTACTGCGCCAGCCAGCCGCCGTCCATGTTCCAGGCGGCGCCGCGCACCTGCGCCGCCGCATCGCTGCACAGGAACAGCGCCAGCTCGCCGAGCTGCTCTGGCGTGACGAACTCTTGCGACGGCTGCTTCTCCGCCAACAGCTCATCGCGCGCCCGCTGCGGGTCGGTGCCGGCGGCAATGCGCTTGTCGATCTGCTGCTGCACCAGCGGCGTCAGCACCCAGCCGGGGCAGATGGCGTTGCAGGTGACGGGCGTGCGCGCGGTCTCCAGCGCCAGCGTCTTGGTCAGCCCCACCACGCCGTGCTTGGCCGCCACATAGGCCGACTTGTCTCTCGACGCCACCAGCCCGTGCACCGACGCCACGTTGATGATGCGCCCCCAGTTGCGCTCGCGCATCCCCGGCAGCGCCAATCGGCAGGTGTGGAACACCGCCGACAGGTTGATGGCGAGGATGGCGTTCCATTTCTCCACCGGGAACTGATCCAGCGGCGCCACGTGCTGAATGCCAGCGTTGTTCACCAGAATATCCACGCCGCCGAACTCGCGTTCGGCATACTGCATCATGTCCGCTATCTGGGCCGCATCGCCGAGATCGGCGCCGTGATAGCCCGGCGCGGCGCCCAACCGCGCGACCTGCGCTTGCGCCTGCGCCACGTCGCCGAAGCCGTTGAGGATCACGCGCGCGCCGGCGGCGGCCAACACGGACGCTATCCCGAGGCCGATGCCGCTGGTCGAGCCGGTCACCAGCGCGGTTTTGCCTTGTACACTCATGGTATCGCTCCTTTAAACAATGCCGGTCAGGTAGAACACGCCGATCACGAACAGCACCGCGGCGCTCTTGATCAGGGTGATGGCGAAGATGCCGCCATAGGCCTGCCGGTGGCTGAGGCCGGTGATCGCCAGCAGGGTGATCACCGCGCCGTTGTGCGGCAAGGTGTCCATGCCGCCGCTGGCCATCGAGGCCACCCGGTGCAGCACTTCCAGCGGGATATGCGCGGCGTGGGCGGCGGCCACGAAATTATCGGCCATCGCCGCCAGCGCGATGCTCATGCCGCCGGAGGCCGACCCGGTGATGCCGGCCAGCAGGGTGACGCTGATCGCTTCGTTCAGCAGCGGATTGGGGATCGCCGACAGCGCCTGCGACAGCACCAAAAAGCCCGGCAGCGCGGCGATCACCGCGCCGAAGCCGTATTCGGAGGCGGTGTTCATCGCCGCCAAGATCGCCCCGCCGACCGCCGTCTTGCTGCCTTCCGCCAGCCGGCCGCGAATATTGCGAAAGCCGAACGCCACCACCAGCAGAATACCCGACACCAGCGCCGCTTCCACCGCCCAGATGGCGGTGATCTTCGCCACGTCGGTGGCGATCGGCTTGGCCAGCCCCGGCAGCGTCAGCTCGTGGCTGGCGCCGTACCACTGCGGGATCCAATGGGTGAAGCCAAGGTTGAATACCCCGACCAAAATCAACGGCAGGATGGCGATCAGCGGGTTCGGCAGGTTGATGTCGTCCGGAGTTTCCGGCTCGTTCAGCAGATCGGTGCCGTACCCTTCTCCCTTCAGCTGCGCCTTGCGCCGCTGGCGTTCAAGATACAGCAGACCGACCGCGATGATGAACAGCGAGCCGATCAGCCCCAGCCAGGGCGCGGCCCAGGCATTGGTGCCGAAGAAGCTGGTCGGGATGATGTTTTGGATCTGCGGCGTGCCGGGCAAGGCGTCCATGGTGAAGGAGAAGGCGCCGAGCGCCACGGTGGCCGGGATCAGCCGCTTGGGGATACCGCTCTGGCGGAACAGCTCGGCGGCGAACGGATAGACCGCGAACGCCACCACGAACAGCGACACCCCGCCGTAGGTCAGCAGCGCGCACACCAACACGATCACCGGAATGGCGTGACGCCGGCCGAGAATGCGGATCGCCGCCGCGACGATCGAACGGGAGAAACCGGATAGCTCGATCAGCTTGCCGAACACCGCCCCCAGCAGGAACACCGGGAAGTAGAGCTTCACGAAGCCGACCATCTTCTCCATAAACAGCCCGGTGAAGGTCGGCGCCACCGCGCCGGGATCGGTCAACAGCACCGCGCCCAGCGCGGCGATCGGGGCGAACAAAATCACGCTGTAGCCGCGGTAGGCGGCCAGCATCAGTAATCCCAGTGCTGCCAGGGCAATCAAAACGCTCATCGGTCACCTCAGTATCGTTGTTATTGTCAGGTACGGAGTGCGAAATTACGATTTCAGCGCAAAGCGCAGCTGATGCGCCCGTCGCCGTTGAATGCGTTCCCTGCGTGCGTCATCCCAAAGATAAAATCCCCGGCCGCTGCGCTGGCCGGTATCGCCGCGCTGCAGCCGCTGTTCCACCAGCGCCATCATCTCGTCGCCGGTCGCCAGTTCCGGGAACAGGTGGCGGGCGATGTCCGCCACCGTCGGCAGTCCGGTCATGTCGGCGGCCTCCAGCGGGCCGACCATGGCGTAGCGCCGCCCGAGCGAAGCGCGCATCACCTGATCCACCACCTCGGCGCTGGCGATGCCGCTGTGGACGATGTGCAGCGCCTCGCGCAGCACCGCAAACTGCAGCCGGTTGCCGACAAACCCCGGCGCGGCGCGCTCCAGCAGCACCGCCTCCAGCGCCATCCCGCCGAGCAGCGCCTGCACCGCCGCCAGATGGCGCGGATCGGTGGCGCGGCCGGGTACGATCTCCACCAGCGGGATCAGGTGCGGCGGGTGCCAGAAGTGAGCGATCAGCAGGCGCTGCGGATGTGTCATGCGCGCCGCCAGCTCGTCCGGCGGCAGGCCGCTGGTGTTGCTGGCAATCACCGCGTCGTCGGCGATCAGCCCTTCCAACTGTTCATACAGCGCGTGCTTCAGCTCGAGCCGTTCCGGGATCGCCTCGATAAGCAGCCGGGCGCGCGCCACGTCGTTCAGATCGCCGGTCACGCGCAGCCGCGCCAGCGCCGCGTCGCGCTCATCGTTATCAAACTGCCCGACGTCGCTCAGCTCGGCCAGAATGCCGCTCGCCACCGCCGGCGCTTCCGCCAAGCGCTGCGGATCCGGGTCATACAGCAGCACCTCATGGCCGTGGCGAATAAAGTGGGTGGCGATGCCCACCCCCATCAATCCGGCGCCCAGTACCGCATAGTCAGATGACTGCATCGTGCCCTCCTCGGTTGTTTACGGGCGCTCTACCGCCAGCGCCACGCCCTGCCCGCCGCCGATGCACAGCATCGCCAGCCCCTTGTTCACCCCGCGACGCTGCATTTCGTACAGCAGCGACACCAAAATGCGGCAGCCGGACGCGCCGATCGGATGCCCCAGCGCGATCGCCCCGCCGTTGACGTTGACCCGCTCCGCCTCCCAGCCCAGTTCTTTGCCCACCGCCAGCGCCTGCGCGGCGAAGGCTTCGTTGGCTTCGATCAGATCGACCTCCTCCAGCCGCCAGCCGGCTTTCTCCAGGCAGCGGCGCGCGGCCGGCGCCGGGCCGATGCCCATGATCGCCGGATCGACGCCCGACGAGGCGTAACCGGCGATGCGCGCCAGCACCGGCAAACGCAGCGCGGCGGCTTTTTCCGCGCTCATCAGCAACACCACGGCGGCGCCGTCGTTGAGCGACGAGGCGTTACCGGCGGTCACCGTGCCCTCCTTGCGAAACGCCGGGCGCAGCCGCGCCAGCGCCTCCAGGCTGGTGTCGCGCGGCTGTTCGTCGTGCTTAACAAGCAGCGCCTCGCCCTTCGGCTTCGGCACCGTCACCGGCGTGATCTCCTGCGCGAAACGCCCTGCCTGCTGCGCCGCCTGCGCCTTCTGCTGCGAGCGCAGCGCAAAGCTGTCCTGCTCGGCGCGGCTGATGGCGTATTTCTCCGCCAGGTTCTCGGCGGTGATGCCCATGTGGTAGTCGTTGAACGCGTCCCACAGGCCATCGTGGATCACGCTGTCCACCATCTGCGCGTGGCCAAGGCGCAGACCGGCGCGCGCGCCGGCCATCAGGTAAGGCGACTGGCTCATGCTCTCCTGGCCGCCGGCGATCACCGCCTCGGCGTCGCCGCTGCGGATCGCCTGCACCGCCAGATGCACCGCCTTCAAACCGGAGCCGCACACCTTATTGATGGTCAGCGCCGGCGTCGTAACGGGCAGCCCGGCATTCAGCGCGGTCTGGCGCGCCGGATTCTGCCCGCAGCCGGCGGTCAGCACCTGGCCGAGGATCACTTCATCAATCTGCTGCGGCGCCACCCCGCTTTGCGCCAGCAGCCCTTGCACCGCCGCCGTGCCCAGTTCCACCGCCGTCAACGGCGCCAGCGCGCCGTGAAAACTGCCGACCGGCGTGCGCGTCGCCGCCACGATCACCACTTCACGTTGTTGCACATTCACCTCCGTCTCAGAAACGCATTTCAGGCACTTGATCCGGCACGATCAGCCGGCCGGCGGTTTTGGCGACAATTTCCGCCACGCTGACGCCGGGCGCGCGTTCGCGCAGCACGAAGGCGCCGTCTTCAATTTCCAGGTAGGCCAGATCGGTCAATACCTTGCGGATGCAGCGGGCGCCGGTCAGCGGCAGCGTGCAGCGCGGCAGCAGCTTGGACTCGCCGCTCTTCGAGGCGTGGGTCATCACCACGATGATGTTCTCCGCCCCCGCCACCAGATCCATCGCGCCGCCCATACCCTTGACCATCTTGCCGGGGATCATCCACGAGGCGATGTTGCCCTCGACGTCCACTTCAAACGCCCCCAGCACGGTCAGATCGACGTGGCCGCCGCGGATCATGGCGAACGACTGCGCCGAATCGAAGATCGACGCGCCGAGGCGCGCGGTGACCGTCTGCTTGCCGGCGTTGATCATGTCGGCGTCCAGCTGCTGCTCGGTCGGGAACTCGCCCATCCCCAGCAGGCCGTTTTCCGACTGCAGCATCACGTCCATGCCCGCCGGCACATAGTTGGCCACCAGCGTCGGGATGCCGATGCCCAGGTTGACGTAGTAACCGTCCCTCAGCTCTTGCGCCACGCGCTGCGCCATTTGTTCACGGGTAAGCATGCGAATTCTCCTTATGCCCGCAGGGTGCGTTGTTCGATACGCTTCTCGAAGGTGCCCTGGATCAGCCGATCGACGTAGATGCCGGGGGTATGGATCGCCGCCGGATCCAGTTCGCCCGGCGCCACGATCTCTTCCACTTCCACCACCGTGATGCGCCCGGCGGTCGCCATCAGCGGATTGAAGTTCTGCGCAGTGTGGCGGTAGATGACGTTGCCGAAGTGATCGGCCTTCCAGCCTTTCACGATGGCGAAATCGCCGGTGATGGCGGTTTCCATGATGTAGGGGCGGCCGTTGAACTCGCGCACCTCTTTGCCTTCGGCGATCGGCGTGCCGTAACCGGTGGCGGTGAAGAACGCCGGGATACCGGCGCCGCCGGCGCGGATCTTCTCCGCCAGCGTGCCCTGCGGCGTGAGATCGACCTCCAGCTCGCCGCTGAGCGCCTGCTGCTCGAACAGCGCGTTTTCGCCGACGTAAGATCCCACTACCTTGCGGATCTGATGGGTTTCCAGCAGCCGCCCGAGGCCGAACCCGTCGACGCCACAGTTGTTGGAGACCACCGTCAATCCGCGCACGCCGCGCCGGCGGATCTCTTCGATCAGATTTTCCGGGATGCCGCACAGGCCAAAGCCGCCCGCCAGCACCGTCATGTTGTCCGTCAGGCCTGCCAGCGCTTCCTGGTAGCTGCCGACGCGTTTGTCGAGCCCTGCCATATCGTTGCCCCTGCATGTTGCGGCGCAGGGCGAAATGCCCTGGCTTGCGTGAGGGCATCTTCAGGTCACAAAAATGATTTGTTAATTTTGTTTTTATGCCGCATTCATTTAGAATTTTTATCAATCATTCGTTAACCGACAATTAACAAAGAGTTAACGCCAACCAAAATGAAAATGAGCATCAAACAGTTACGCGCGTTTTTAGCGGTAGCTCACACTCTGAACTTCGCCCAGGCCAGCGAGCGGCTGAATATTTCTCAGCCGGCGCTCAGCCTGGCGATCCGTGGGCTGGAAGACGCGCTGGGCGGGCCGCTGCTGCTGCGCACCACCCGCCGGGTGACGCTGACGCCGGAGGGGGAAACCTTCTTCCTGATGGCGCGCCAGCTGCTGGCGGACTGGGACAACGCGGAAGAGGCGATGCGCCAGCGCTTCACCCTGCAGATGGGCAAGGTGGCGATCGCCGCCATGCCGTCGTTCGCCGGCAACCCGCTGCCGCCGATCCTCAAGGCGTTTCGCGATCGTTACGCCGGCATCAACGTGGCGGTGCACGACGTCATCAACGAGCAGGT
Organism: Serratia sp. MF1(2023); assembly: GCF_030954545.1. Classification (NCBI taxonomy): domain Bacteria; kingdom Pseudomonadati; phylum Pseudomonadota; class Gammaproteobacteria; order Enterobacterales; family Yersiniaceae; genus Serratia; species Serratia sp. MF1(2023). Next base: position 82,156 of record NZ_JAVHUX010000039.1, read on the forward strand.
GTTTGAAATGATCCGCGAAGGGCGGGTAGAGATGGGCATCGCCTTCGAGCCGGAGCCGAGCGACACCCTGCACTTCACCCCGCTGTGCCGCGATCGCTTTCTGGCGGTGGTGCCGAAGGATTCGGCGCTGGCGCGCAAGGCGCAGGTAAGCTGGAAGGAGCTGCTGACGCTGGATTTCATCACCCTGCAGCGGCCATCGGCGGTGCGGCTGCTGCTGGAACAAGAACTGGCCCGCAGCGGGCGAACGCTGGAGGTGGCGTTTGAAAGCCACCAGCTGGTGACGGTCGGGCGCATGGTGGCCAACGGCCTCGGCGCCAGCGCGGTGCCGGCGCTGTGCGAGCAACAGATGGATGAGCTGGGGGCGGTCTGCGTGCCGCTGATCGGCCCGATCATCGAACGGCGCGTGGGACTGATCCGCCTGGCACAGCACCAACTCTCTTCCGCCGCGCAGGCGCTGGCGACCGTGATCGAACGGGAAATGGCGGGGAGTGGCGCGCAGCCCGCGCTTAGACCGTAAACCCGACGTGCTTGCCGCCCGGCAGCTCAACGTCCAGGCGCAGCGTGCCGCCCATCGCTTCCACGTAGCGTTTCAGGGTCGAAATCTTCAGCTCGTTGCCGCGCCCTTCGATGGCCGCGACCGAAGGCTGGGAAATGCCCAGCGTTTTCGCCAGTTCCTGTTGGGAAATATTCAGCGCTTCCCGCAGCTGGTGCAGGTGCGCTTCAAACAGCATCTCTTCGGCCATTTCCTCGATGCGCCGGCGGCTCTCCGGGGTGCGGGAGGCCAGCAGTTGCTTTAAGGTGCTCATGGGTTACTCCTTGAAATAACACATCAAATATTGGGTGAACTGCGCATCCGTGATGGGCAACATCACTTTATAAAACCGCTTCTCATTACCCGTTTTGTCGCCCGCACACAGCACAATCGCCTGCCGCGCCGGATCGAAGGCGAAAAAAGCGCGAATCGGCCGCCCTTTGTGCTGAATACGCAGCTCTTTCATGTTGGGATGCAACGAACCTTTCAGCACGTCGACAAAAGGCCGCCGGAGAGAAGGCCCGGCACGCTCGAGCATCACCAGCGCAGCCAACACCTTTTCCTGCGTCGATTCATCCTGCTCACAGAGCCACCGATCAAACTCTTCCGTTGTCATTACCGTCCACATGGCATCTCCTGATTATAGAGTACAATCTATGGCAAAACGATAGACCGGAATATATAATTTTCTCCACACCGCCGTTGGCGTTTTGCCTGGCAACTCGCAAAAGAAACCGATAAGACACCATTCAGCAATTCAATCGAAAAGAGGAAAGGAGTGGCAGATTTAGCGAAATACCGCTGTTTTCAGATGATTCTCCGATCGAGAGCGTGAGCCAGAACCTGTTACCACCCTGTAGAAAATGTTAAGTTTCCTAAAAATAAGGAGGCTTTTCGACATGGAACAGAAGTCCAGCATCATCGCACCGGGCTATTGCATCGCCCAACAAACCGGCCCGCTCGCCTTCCACGCCAACTACCTGTTCGGTGGCAAGCCATCGGAAGTGGCACGCTTTTTTATGCAGCTCAATGCCGATACGCCGCTGGTTCAACCGGGGCAAATGCTGATCGTCGCCGATCCGCGCAATCATAATCAATCTACGCAGATCGCCGCCCTGATGCAGGCCAAGAGCCGCACCAGCAAAGCTGGTGAAAGCCGGTGACAGCGATTTCTCCACCTTCTTGCACCGCAATTACGCCGCTATCGCCGCCTTCACCAGCTATGGGGAAACGGTCGTCGGGCTGGCTTCGGATGCCGGAGAACGCTACTTCAGCCAGATCAAAAATATCCTGGTCGAGATTGAAAAAACCTACCAAAATCAGTTCCGCACGAGTGGCGCTTTGATTGGCACGCAGTTTCAGGTGGAACGGGCGCGGCTGTTCGGTACATTAAAACCATTACTGAATCGCCTTACTCGTGCTCAACTCAATATGAAAGAGTATGCGCAAATCAAACACGCGCTGGGGCTCTCCAGTAAATCGCTGGTGCATGAATGGAGCACTGCCGGCGTCGGTGCCATCAAGGGCTATTCGAACTACGTCGACAGCGCCAGCCGTGCGGCCAAGTTTATGAAAGCCGGCGGCTGGATCGGCATCGGATTGAGTGGGCTGAACACCACCAACGACGTCTACAACGCCTGCACCACCGGCCGCGAACAGGAGTGCGCCAAGATCGCGGTGAAGGGATACAGTCATTTTGCGGCAAGTACTGCGGCGGGGATTTGGGTGGGAAATGCAGGTGCAGGTCTTGCGATTGCAGCCTGTTCAATTGTGTTAGGTGCAGCAACAGCAGGAACAGGAGTGATCGTTTGTGGTATCGCTGGAGCCGCTATAGGAGGCGCCGCAGGATCCACACTGGGTGGCATGGGTTCCGATTATTTGACGACGTTAGTGGTAGGTGAATGATGAAATTTATCGTCATATCGTGTTTGATATTGCTGGTTTTAAGCGCCTTCATCCAATTCATTGGTTACCGTCGCTATAAAAAAGAGTTTGATGCTTTCTATCAACGTTACGCCGGCAGCGGACATTTTATTCCGCCCTACGTCGCCTTTGCCGATAGCCTCGGCATGCTAGGTACCTCATTGAAGGCACAGTGGTTTCTTTGGATCCTGAAGAGGAAAAAAATCAAGATTAGGGGTCAGGTTTGGCTCGATGCGAAAACCTATGATTTCGTGCAAAAAACCGCCTCTCCTGAGCTACAGAAATGGCTGGCGATGGATTTTATACTTTTACTCGTAGAGGCCATTATTACCACCGTGGGCTGTATTTTTATTTACCTCATCAAGCATCAAGGTTGAGCAGACGCGTTGCTCCCCTCCACCGCCTGCACCGCCGCCTTCTGCGTGGCGCGCTGATATAAGCACAGCTCCCTGCCCGGCTTGTTTTTCATAAACGGCTGCGGGTAGCGCCCGCCGATAAACAGCGCCGAATAGCCGACGTCATCACCGTAGTGAACGATCGCCCCTTCCACCCTGGCGTTTTTTAGCCCGCTGGCTTTCAGGCAGGCGGCTCGCATCGCCCTTTCGCTCTCGGCCCACGCCTGTGGGGAAGACGCGGTGGCGTTGAACGCGGCCAGCGCGGCGATAAGCAGCCCTATTCTCTTCATCGTTATCTCTCCTTCAACGGCCCGTCTCGCCAGTATAGACCGTGCCGGCGCGGCCAACCCGCCAACGCCGCCACGCTCTTTACGGCATTTTTATTCCGCGCCCCGTTAACGTTACGGCGTTTTTACAGACAGTTTTTGCCGCCGCAGATACCCTTTTCACATCGCCGCTATGGCCTCACAAGAGAGTTGTCCCATGCGTTTATCCCTGCCTCTGGCCGTGACCGGTCGTCGTTCTGGAGCACGCCATGCATTCTAATATCATCGGCTTCAATCCGCTGCTGGCGGAGCTGCCCGCTTCGCCAACGCGCGCCTTCCACAAAGAGCTGGAACACTACCTGCAGCGCTATCCGCAGACCGAACAGCTGGATATTTATCTGCACGATCTGAACGGCCAGCTGCGCGGCAAGCGGCTGCCGATCGCCGAAGCCTTTGGGCTGGAGAAAGGCTGCTACTTCCCGCTGTCGATCTACGCCCTGGATCTGCACGGCCGGGTGATTGAAGAAAGCGGGCTGGGGCAGCGGGCGGGCGAGCCGGACCGTCTGTGCCTGCCGGTGCCCGGCACGCTGCGCCCCTGCGCGCGCGATCCCGAACGCCACGCCCAGCTGCTGCTGACGATGCAAAATGCCGACGGCGGCGCCTGCGAGCTGGAGCCGCGCGTGGTGCTGCAACGGGTGCTGAAGCGCCTGCACGAGCGCAACTGCTTCCCGGTGGTGGCGGCCGAACTGGAGTTCTACCTGCAGGATCCGCAGCACCCCGCCGAGGCGGAAGCCTGCCCGACGCAGAGCTTCGCGGTGGATGCGCCCGAGCGCCACCATGCGCTGCTGAGCGACATCGAACGGCACGCCCGCCTGCAAAACCTGCCGTTGACCGGCGTGGTGGCCGAAGCCGCCTCCGGCCAATATGAGCTGAATCTGCATCACAGCCGGCGCGTGCTGGAAGCCTGCGACCAGATCATGGCGCTGAAACGCCTGACGCGGCAGATTGCCGAGCAACATCACCAGCACGCCTGCTTTATGGCCAAGCCCTGCGCCCACGCCGCCGGCAGCGGGCTGCACTTTCACATCAGCCTGCAGAACGAGCACGGCGAGAACCTGCTGACCGGCGCGCCGGGCGAACTGAGCGACAACATGCAGCAGGCGATGGCGGGCATGCTGGCGCTGATGCCGGCGTCGATGGCGATCCTGGCGCCCAACATCAACGCGTTTCGCCGCTTCCGCCCCGGCATGCACGTGCCACTGCGCGCCTCCTGGGGCCACAACAACCGCACGGTGGCACTGCGCCTGCCCTGCGCCGACAGCGCCAACCAGCGCATCGAATACCGCCTGGCCGGCGCCGACGCCAACCCTTATCTGGCGCTGGCGGTGATGCTCGGCGGCCTGCTGCACGGGCTGGAACAGCCGCTGCCGCTGCCGCCCGCCGCCAACGGCTGCGAGAGCGACAACGCCGCGCCCTTGCCGCTCGGCCAACAGGAGGCGCTGGCGCTGTTCCGCCACAGCGATCCGCTGCGTGAGCTGCTCGGCCCGGCGTTCTGCACCCTGTGGCACACCTGCAAAAGCGCCGAACTGCGCCGCTTCGAGGAACAGGTCACCGCCGCCGAACTCGGCTGGATGCTGTAACCCCCCGGTTCATTAACCTAAGGATAATCATGAATATGCAACCGCAACGGGCGCCCGTGCAGCCGCTGCTCTGCTGGCGCAAAGGCGTTTTTCATATCAGCACCGATCGGCAGTTGTTGGATATCGAGGCGATCCAACGTTTTCTCAGCCTGCCGGATCGGGCGGCGGCCGAGCGCCTGGTGTACCACGGCCTGTGCTTTGGCCTGTACCGCAAGCGCCACCTGCTCGGCTTCGCCCGCATGGTGACCGATTACGCCACCGTCGCCTCGGTGAGCGAACTGTTCGTCAGCGCCGAATACCGCGGCGTCGGGTTGGGAAGCTGGCTGACGCGCTGCTGCCTGGCGCATCCGGCCTTGCGCGGCCTGCGCGTCACGCTGCCCGCCCTGCAAGCACCCTGGCGCGCCGATGGTTCGGCACACGCCCTGCGCGCCCTTCACTGATGAGGAGACCCCATGTCTCGTTTAGTGCTGATTTCCAACAAGCAGTGCGACGGTAAGGATCTGGCCTGCGCCGGCCAGACGCTGGCGGCCGATGCCGAACCGGGGCTGTGGCTCGGCTGGAACGGCGACGTGCAGAATTTCGCGCAGCGCCCGATCAGCTGCCGGCAGCGCGCCGGTTACGATCAGGTGACCTTTCCGCTGTCGATCGAGGAGTTTCGCCGCCACTATCAGGGCTATTACCACGACGGCCTGTGGCCGGTGTTCCACAACCAGCCGGAGAAGGCGCACTTCACGCCGGAAAACTACCGCGCCTATCGGCAGCTGAACCGCCGGTTTGCCGATATCGCCTGCGAGCACCTGTGCCCCGGCGATACCGTCTGCATCGACGACTACCAGCTGCTGCCCTGCGCCCAGGCGCTGAAGGAGCAAGGGCTGCTTAACGCCTGCGCGTTTTTCTTCCACCTGCCGTTCCCGTCGGCGGCGCTGCTGCGGCGCATCCCGGAACATCGCCAGCTGATCGCGTCGCTGCTGTTCTACGATCTGATTGGCTTTACCACCACCGACGATCGCAATGCCTTTCTCAGCTGCCTGGCGGCCGAGTTCCCGCTGGAGATGCTGCCCGACGACCAGATCCAGGCCAACGGGCATATTTTCGCCACCGGCATTTTCCCCGCTGGCATCAACGGCAGGCAGGTTTATTGATTTACGGCGGCGCGCACCCTTCAGGCGCGCCGTTTTATTTCGCCGCGATTTATTTTTCCCGTCTTTATCGCCACCACAATGCGTTATTTTATTTTCCGGATATAGCGATTAAAAAATGAATATTTATCCTGTTACACATCAACCGTAAAAACCGCGCGGCGCCAATTGCTTTTTATTGGCGAAAAACATTACCCTTTCCCTGCCATATTTAAACCGAGGAGGGCCCCATGGGCGATGAAAGTTTTAGTTTTACGCTAATGCTATTGGGCGTCTTTCAGTAATGCCATCCGCGTTGCATTCTGAAAGACACGGAATGCGGCAACCGTTCCCCTTCTGACGGCCTTTCCCACTCTGCCGGCCCACCCATCGCCTCGCTGCGAAAACAACGTCTGTCTCACCGCTACAGCGGTATTTATCTGGTGTCGCCGGGCATATTCCCCGAGCGCCGACGGATTTCTTATGGGAAAAATAAGGTATTGCGTTATGCAAAATAACCGGGGTACATCTGTTTTCAGAAAGTCTTATTTAAATGACTTTATCGTTATCGCCATCGGTGTTTTTTTCATTGCCTTTTTTATTCGTGCCTGGGGTGACATGCACGGTGACTTCAATGAACAAAACGTCTCTGCCATTAGTCTTGATGCCTGGAACCTGCTTTATTATTCGCTCAGAACCAGCATGCGCTTTCTCCTCGGCATGGCCTGGTCGCTGCTGTTTTCTGTAGTATTCGCCGTGCTGGCCGCACGCTATACGCCACTGCGCCGGGTGATCCTGCCCTTCGTCAACTTTATGGAGTCGGTGCCGCTGGTAGGGTTCCTGACCTTCACGACCGTGTATTTTCTCAACCTCTACCCGCACAGCGTGATGGGGCTGGAGTGCACCGCCATCTTCGCGGTGTTTACCGGCCAGGCCTGGAACATGATGCTGACGCTGTATCAGACGCAGCGCATCGTGCCCAAGGAGCTGGATGAAGCCGCCCGCAGCTTCAATTACAACCCGTGGCAACGCTTCTGGCGGCTGGAGTTCATCTATTCGGTGCCGGGCCTGCTGTGGAACGCCATGGTGTCGCAATCCGCCGCCTGGTTCGCCCTGGTGGCCTCCGAGGCCATTCCGGTTGGCGATCGCTCGGTCGAACTGCCCGGCGTCGGCTCCTATATCGCCGAAGCGCTGGCGCAGCAGAACGTGCCGGCGATCCTGTATGCGATCGTCGCGCTGGCCGCCAACATCGTGCTGCTCGATCAGCTGGTTTTCCGCCCGCTGGTGCGCTATACCGCGCGCTTCAAATACGAAGACGTCACCGCCAGCCGGCCGCTCGGCAATCCGTGGTTCTACAACAGCCTAGCCTTCTCGCACGTCGGCGCGGCGCTCGGCCGCACGCTGCGCGCGCTGGCTGACCTGTGGCTGTTCAAGCTGCCGCGGCTGTGGTACGCCCTCGGCCTGCGCCGCCTGTTCAGGCTCACCGCCAAGGGGAACTGGCTGTGGCGCAGCCTGTGGTATCTCGGCGTGGTGCTGGCCTGCATCTGGTTCGGTTACCGGCTGTGGGAATACTTCCCCAAACAGTACTTCGCCATGCTGCCGGAATGGATGCTGCTCACCACCGCGCGCGTGGCCGCGGCCATGCTGCTCAGCGTGGCGATCTTCACGCCGCTGGGGGTGTGGATCGGCATGAATCCGCGGCTGGTGAAGATCTTCCAGCCGATCATCCAGATCCTGGCGGCCATTCCGCCCAACATTTTCTACCCGCTGATCGCCGCCTTCATCGCCATTTATCATCAGGATCTCGGCTGGTGGGCCATCCCGATGATCATGCTGGGTACCCAGTGGTACGTGTTGTTCAACGTGATCGCCGGCGTATCCGCCATTCCAACGCAGATCACCGAGGTCAGCGAAACCTTCGGGCTGCGCCGCTTCCGCTGGTGGCGCTACTACATGCTGCCGGCGATTTTCCCCTACATCGTGACGGGCATCATCTCCGCCGCCGGCGGCGCCTGGAACAGCGCCATCGCCGCCGAGGTGATCCAGTGGGGCAGCACCACCCTCAGCGCCACCGGGCTGGGCGCGTTCATTTCCGTGGTCACCGACGCCGGCAAGAACCCGGAGTCCGCGCTGGGCTGCGCCGCCATGTGCGCGCTGGTGGCGCTGTGCATCATCTTCGTCTGGCAACCGCTGTATCGCATCGCGGAAACCAAATTCAAATATGACTGATCAAGGGGGAACAACATGCTGACTCAAGAGGTGATTATCAGCGCCCGCCGGCTGAACAAGACGTTTATCGGCGAAAACAAGCGCCCCAAACCCGTGCTGCGCGACGTGACGCTGACCGTGCACGCCGGCGAGTTCGTCACCATTCTGGGGCAATCCGGCTCGGGCAAGTCCACGCTGCTGCGCATGCTGGCCGGGCTGATCCCACCGGGCAGCGGCACGCTCACGCTGGCGGGCAAACCGGTCGACGGCCCGAGCGCCAACGTCGGCATGGTGTTTCAGTCCTACGCGCTCTATCCCTGGCTAACGGTGTACGACAACATCGCCTTCGGCCTGCTGGCGCAACGGCTGCCGCCGCAGACGATCGCCGAGCGGCTGGGAGCGCTGCTGCGCCTGGTGGGCCTGACCGGCTATGAGCATGCCTGGCCGCGCGAGCTCTCGGGCGGCATGCGTCAACGGGTGGGCTTCGCCCGGGCGTTAGCGGTAGAGCCCGACCTCTTGCTGCTGGACGAACCCTTCTCCGCCCTCGATATCTTTACCGCGCAAAAACTGCGGGGCGACCTGCTGGCGCTGTGGGGAGACAACCGGCTGCGCACGCGCGCCATGGTGATGGTGACGCATGACGTCGAAGAAGCGGTGCTGATGTCCGATCGGGTGCTGATCCTGGACGCGACCAGCAAACGGATCGACGACGAATTCAGCGTCAATATCCCGCGTGCGGCGCGCAACCGGGAAAGCCTGCGGCACCTCACCGATCGGATCCGCAGCTGCCTGTACAAAAAAATCGCGCAAGCGCAATCGGCCGGTTAACGGCCCTGTTTTCATTCACTTGGGGAACTGAAATGAACCATAAAAGCGTGCTGATGACGCTGGTCATCCTGCTGCCGGCGGCCGCCACCGGCGCGGAAATCGTCAATAAAGACGGCAATAAACTGGATCTGTACGGCCAACTGAACGGCGTGCATTACTTCAGCAGCGACGCCGACAATAACGGCGACCGCTCCTATACCCGCTTCGGCTTCAAAGGCGAGACGCAGATCGGCGACGGGCTGACGGGGTATGGCCAATGGGAATATCAGGCAGGGCTCGATCAGCCGGAGAGCGCCGGGCCGGGCGACAGCTATACCCGCCTGGGCTTTGCCGGATTGACGTTCGGCCACTGGGGCAGCCTGGATTACGGCCGCAACTACGGCCTGCTGTATGACGTGGCCGGCTGGACGGACGTGCTGCCTGAATTCGGCAACGACAGCTACGAAGCGGCCGACAACTTTATGACCGGCCGCGCCAACGGCCTGCTGACCTACCACAGCCGCAGCCTGGGTGGTCTGGTCGACGGCCTGGATCTCGGCCTGCAATATCAGGGGAAGAATCGGGGAGACGACGCTCAACGGGCGAAGGATATCCAGACGCAAAACGGCGATGGCTACGCCTTTTCCGCCACCTACGACACCGGCGTGGGGCTCAACGTTGGCGCCGCTTACGCCAACTCTGCGCGCACCGTGGCGCAACAGCGCTTCGGCCTGGCTGACGGCGATCGCGCCCGGGCCTGGACCCTGGGGCTGAAATACGACCAGGACAACCTCTACCTGGCGGCAAGCTACGCGCGCACCGAGAACATGACCTACGTCGACGGCGATCGCTACGCCGGCTTCGCCCCGCGCGCAGACGCTATTGAGGCGGTCGCGCAGTATCACTTCGATTCCGGCGTCACGCCCTCGGTGGCCTACCTGCAAACGCGCGGCCGCAACCTGCCCGGCATCGGCGACGCCGATCTGGTCAAATACCTGGATCTGGCGCTGAATTACAGCTTCAACGCCAACATGTCGACCTACGTAGAGTACAAACTCAACCTGCTGCAACGGCAGAACGCCGTCGGCGCCGGCGCCGACGACATCGTCGAAACCGGCATCATGTATCAGTTCTGATCCTCATCCCGGCCGGAGGGCGCTCTCCGGCCGGTTTATTATGTGACTTTCCGCTGGCCTCTTATTCTCTCGTTTAATTCAGGTTTATATTTCCATAAAATGATGCCTATATTCATTCTCGCGCCTTCCGTTTACGCCCCGTTTAATGAATAAAGAAAATTTTTCCCGCATTCATATTAAATTACATTTTGCCGCCATAATTCGGCGTAACCACATTGAATAACAGGCTATGGCACGCGTATTATGGCCACACGAAAAATAACGGGAGAATGATATGGACGGCGACAGTTGGTTGTTTATTTTATTGTTGGAATCGCTGAGGTTACAGGAGCAATAGTCATCCCATTGCATCCTGAAAGTGTCAGGATATGAGTCAGTTATAACATCCCTTCGCTTTACCCTTCAGCCTCTGGCCTCCGCGCATGCCGCACCGGCACGCCCGATGGGCTAACCCCTCCAGCATAAGCGTATTAACAGTCCGATAACGGTCAGGCTTATTTGCACCCGCATTTATTTTACGCCTGCCCGGCGATAAATATCGGCCATTTTTCTATGCTCATATTTTTAATTGGGTGGAGACGGATCATGATGGTAAAAAAAACCACGCTGCTGACGGTCAATAACGTCAGCAAAAGCGTTCAGCCTACCGGTAAAGAGAAACGTCTGGTGCTGAATGAAATCAATTTGCGCCTTTACGACAACGAGGTCGTCAGCATTTTGGGGCAGTCCGGCTCGGGTAAATCCACCCTGCTGCGCATGCTTTCCGGCCTGATCGCGCCGGATCTGGGCACCGTGATGCTGGGGGATAAAAAAGTCTCGGGGCCGAATCCGCAGATCAACATGGTGTTCCAGACCTTCGCCATTTTCCCGTGGCTGAACGTCTACCAAAATATCGCCTTCGGGCTGCAGGCGCAGGATCTGCCGCCGCAGGTGGTCGAAGCCCAGACGCTGAAAATGCTCGATCTGGTCGGGCTCACGCCCTACCGCGACGCCTACCCGCGCGAGCTTTCCGGCGGCATGCGCCAGCGGGTCGGCTTCGCGCGCGCACTGGCGGTAGAACCGATGCTGCTGTTGCTGGACGAGCCCTTTTCCGCGCTGGACGTCTATACCGGCGAACACCTGCGCAGCGATCTGCTGCGTATCTGGAGCACGCGCCAGATCAAAACCCGCTCCATCGTGCTGGTTACCCACAGCGTAGAGGAAGCGGTGATGATGTCTGACCGCATCCTCCTGCTGGGCGCCGGCACCCTCGACGGCTGCTATCACATCACGCAGCGCCGCGAGGCGCGCACCCGCGAGGGGATGCAGCCGCTGACGGACAAAATCAGCGAGACGCTCAGCCGGCAGATCGCCGCCGCGCACTGAGCGCCGCCCTGGCCTGGCGGGACGGAACCCCGCCAACTTAACTACCTGTTTATCAAGAGTTACCCCGCCACGGGTGGCTCATGATAAGCGGATAATACATCGAGTTATTATCATGCATTTCATTCATACACTGCTGACGCTGCTGACCGCGTCCGTCCTGGGCGCCGCCATCGGCTACGAAAGACAGTTCCGCCAGCGCACCGCCGGGCTGCGCACCAACACGCTGGTGGCCACCAGCGCGGCGATCTTCGTCCATCTAGCCATGACCATCGACGGCAGCGGCGGCGCGGTGCGCGTCATCTCCTACGTGGTCTCCGGCGTCGGCTTTCTCGGCGCCGGGGCCATCATGAAGGAAGGGATGAACATCCGCGGCCTGAACACCGCCGCCACGCTCTGGGGCTCCGCGGCGGTCGGCGCCTGCGCCGGCTGCGGCCTGTACGGCGATGCGCTGGCTGCCACGCTGTTTGTGCTCGCCGCCAACACCCTGTTGCGCCCGCTGGTCAATATGGTCAACAAACAGCCCTTCAATGACGTTAACGGCGAGTCTACCTACCAGATTTGCGTCATTGCCTTCGAGCATGAGCAGCGTGAGGCGCTGGCCAAATTCAAACAGGTGCTACAAGGGGAAAACTGCTTTATCTCGCATCTGGATATCGAACCCTTCGGCGACGACGACGTGGAGATCACCGCCACCTTGATGCCGGCCTCCGTCACCACGCCGGTGCTCGACCAAACCATCAATAAATTGCTGAACGACAGCATGATGAAGCAGGCCTATTACAGCCGCATCGCCGGCTCCGGCTGATGCCTTTCACTTCCAGGGAGATCAACCATGAAAACCATGCCAAAGCTGGCTCATCTGACGATGTTCAAGGACATTGTCCACTGTGGAAGCTTGCACGAGGCCGCGAAAAAGCTGGCCATCTCGCAGCCGACGCTCAGCCGGGTGCTGAAAGAGCTGGAAATGACCATCGGCGCGCGGCTGCTGGAGCGCAGCAACCGCGGCGTGCGCCTGACGGCGGTCGGCGAGCTGTTTTACCGGCGAATAGATGCCGCCACCAATCAGTTGCTCAATGCGTTTGACGAGCTGCGCGGCCTGAGCGCTGACGGCGAGAAGCGACTGCGGGTGGGGATGAGCGTCGATCCGCTGCTCTGCTATCTGCCTCAGGTGCTCGAAGGCTTCAACCGCCGCTACCCGCATACCCGGGTGACGGTGGTGGAGGACGGCCCGGAAGGCCTGCTGGCCCAGCTGCGAAACTGCGAGCTGGATTTGGCGGTCAGCAGTCTGAACGGCGCGGCGGGCGGCGCCGATCTGGCCATGCAGGCGCTGAAAAGCGAGCGCTTCTCGCTCTATCAGGGGGGCGATCTTACCGCAGCCGGGCAGCCGCCGGCCGAGGCCAAATGGGTGGTGCCGCGCTCCTGCTCGGTGGGGCATGCCGCCATCCGCGAGATCGCCGAACGCTACACGCCGCACGGCCAGATCGTCGAGACCGACTCCTTTCTGGCGACCTGGTGCCTGGTCAGGCAGCAGGGCTATATCGCGCTGCTGAGCGATCGGGTGGTCGCGCACTACGCCCCGCAGCTGCACCTGCAGAAAATCCCGACGCAGGAGATAGACATCAGCGCGCGCTTTTACGTCTTTACCCGCCATGAGCCGGCCACGCCGCCGCTCAGCGCCGCGTTTATCCACCTGCTACAGGCCATGCAGACGGCCTGAGGAGACAGGCCGTCGCCCGCCGGCGGCCAAATCTCTTCTCCAGGCCGCCAACCGCTTACCCCGCCAATCCAACCGTTCACCCGGCGGATCTGACCGCTGACCGAAATACGCCTGTCTTCCCCCCTTACCCCCGGCGATGATGAGCTGTTCCTAAACCCGCCTTACCTCGGGAAAGACGCTACGGCTCGCCGCGCCACTCTGACATCTCATACAAGCGGATGAGTTCATTCATATTTTGCAGACTGGAATTAAGGATACCTCATGAAACGAGAGGGGATTTTAAAGCACATTCCGTGGATGCTGCTGGGGATACTCGGCGCAGCCTGCCTCGGCGTGGTGGCGCTGCGCCGCGGCGAACACATCAGCGCGCTGTGGATCGTCGTCGCTTCGGTGGCGGTGTATCTGGTGGCCTACCGCTACTACAGCCTGTACATCGCCACCAAGGTGATGAAGCTGGACGCCGGCCGCGCCACGCCGGCGGTGGTCAACAACGACGGCCTCAACTACGTGCCGACCAACAAGAACGTGCTGTTCGGCCACCACTTCGCCGCCATCGCCGGCGCCGGGCCGCTGGTGGGGCCGGTGCTGGCCGCGCAGGTCGGCTACCTGCCCGGCACGCTGTGGCTGCTGGGCGGCGTGGTGCTGGCGGGGGCGGTGCAGGACTTTATGGTGCTGTTCATCTCCTCGCGCCGCAACGGCGCCTCGCTCGGTGAGATCATCAAAAAAGAGATGGGGCCGATACCGGGCACCATCGCGCTGTTCGGCTGCTTCCTGATCATGATCATCATCCTGGCGGTGCTGGCGCTGATCGTGGTGAAAGCGCTGGCGGAAAGCCCGTGGGGCGTGTTCACCGTCTGCTCCACCGTGCCGATCGCGCTGTTTATGGGCATCTACATGCGCTACCTGCGCCCCGGCCGCGTGGGTGAAGTGTCAATCATCGGCATCGTGCTGCTGGTGGCCGCCATCTGGTTCGGCGGCGTGGTGGCGCACGACCCGTACTGGGGCCCGGCGCTGACCTTTAAAGACACCACCATCACCTTCACGCTGATCGGCTACGCCTTTGTCTCCGCCCTGCTGCCGGTGTGGCTGATCCTGGCGCCGCGCGACTACCTGGCCACCTTCCTAAAAATCGGCGTGATCGTCGGGCTGGCGATCGGCATCGTGATCCTCAACCCTGAGCTGAAAATGCCGGCGGTCACCCAGTTCGTCGACGGCACCGGCCCGGTGTGGAAAGGTACCCTGTTCCCGTTCCTGTTCATCACCATCGCCTGCGGCGCGGTCTCCGGCTTCCATGCGCTGATCGCCTCCGGCACCACGCCGAAGCTGCTGGCCAATGAGACCGACGCGCGCTTTATCGGCTACGGCGCGATGCTGATGGAGTCCTTCGTCGCCATCATGGCGCTGGTGGCGGCTTCTATCATCGAGCCGGGCCTGTACTTCGCCATGAACACCCCGCCGGCGGCGCTGGGCATCACCATGCCGGATCTGCACCGCCTGGGCACCGAAGACGCGCCGATGATCATGGCTTCGCTGAAGGACGTCACCGTGCACGCGGCGGCGGCGGTCAGCTCCTGGGGCTTCGTCATCAGCCCGGAACAGATCCTGCAGACCGCCACCGACATCGGCGAACCTTCGGTGCTGAACCGCGCCGGCGGCGCGCCAACGCTGGCGGTGGGTATCGCCCACGTGTTCCACCAGATCATTCCGGGCGCCAACATGGGCTTCTGGTACCACTTCGGCATTCTGTTCGAGGCGCTGTTCATCCTGACCGCGCTGGACGCCGGCACCCGCTCCGGCCGCTTTATGCTGCAGGATCTGCTGGGCAACTTCGTGCCGTTCCTGAAGAAAACCGACTCGCTGGTGGCCGGCATCGTCGGCACCGCCGGCTGCGTCGGGCTATGGGGCTACCTGCTGTATCAGGGCGTGGTGGATCCGCTCGGCGGCGTGAAGAGCCTGTGGCCGCTGTTCGGCATCTCCAACCAGATGCTGGCCGCCGTGGCGCTGGTGCTGGGCACCGTGGTGCTGATTAAGATGAAGCGCACCCAATACATCTGGGTGACCGTGCTGCCGGCGGTGTGGCTGCTGATCTGCACTACCTACGCGCTGGGGCTGAAGCTGTTCAGCGACAACCCGCAGTTGGAAGGCTTCTTCTTCCTGGCCGGCGAGTACAAGCGCAAGATCGCCGAAGGCGGCGCCGAGCTGAGCGCCCAGCAGATCGCCAACATGAACCACATCGTGGTGAACAACTACACCAACGCCGGGCTGAGCATTCTGTTCCTGCTGGTGGTGTACAGTATCATCTTCTACGGGGTGAAAACCGCGATGGCGGCGCACAAGAACCCGAAACGCACCGATCAAGAAACGCCTTACGTGCCGGTGCCGCAGGCCGCGCCCGCCGACGGCGTAACTGAGGGGGAGGTCAAAGTTTCGACCCAGCATTGATGTGATTTAACGGATACCCTGCATAATAAACGTTAAGTAGTACCCAAAGCCGCACGGCCTGTACATCGCAAGATGCCAGGCGTGCGGCGCGATGCAATCGAGATACCCGGGGCGACCCGGAGGTGGGGCATCCCTGCGGGAACCCCATCCCCCGGCTTCCCCTAATATCAGGCTTAAGCAAGCGCTGTAGTGATGCAGGGTAAAGTTGGAGAAGGCTTATGTTCGGAAATCTCGGCCAGGCGGGGAAGTATCTCGGGCAGGCGGCGCGCATGTTGGTGGGCGTGCCTGACTACGATACCTACGTCCAGCACATGAAAGACAACCACCCGGACAAGCCGGTGATGACCTATAAAGAATTTTTCCGCGAGCGCCAGCAAGCGCGCTACGGCGGCGACGGCAAAGGCGGCATGCGCTGCTGTTAACCCGCAGTCACAAGGACCCGTATGAAACCCATCGCAGTCACCATCCTGACCGGCTTTTTGGGCGCCGGCAAAACCACCCTGCTGCGCCACATCCTGAACGCCGAACACGGCTATAAAATCGCGGTTATCGAGAACGAGTTCGGCGAAGTGCCGATCGACGACGCGCTGATCGGCGATCGCGCCAGCCGCATCACCACCCTGAGCAACGGCTGTATCTGCTGCAGCAAGTCCAACGAACTGGCGGATGCGCTGCTGGATCTGCTGGACGGCGCCGACAGCGGCCAGCTGGCGTTCGATCGGCTGATCATCGAATGCACCGGCATGGCCGATCCCGGCCCGATTACCCAGACCTTTTTCTCGCACGAGATCCTGTGCGAGCGCTTCCTGCTGGACGGCATCATCACCCTGGTGGACGCGGCGCACGCCGAGCAGCAGCTGAGCCAGTTCAGCATCGCCCAGGCGCAGGTGGGCTACGCCGACCGCATCCTGCTGACCAAAACCGACGTGGCGCCGGACTGCGAGGCGCTGATCCAGCGGCTGCAGCGGATGAACGCCCGTGCGCCGGTCTACAAGGTAACGCACGGCGACATCGATCTGAGCGTGCTGTTCGACATCGAAGGCTTTACGCTGAACGACAAACTCAACCTGACGCCGCCCGCCCCGCTGTTCCGCCGCATCCCGCAGCCGCAGAGCGACATCCGCTCGATCGTGGTGACGCTGGAACGCCCGCTGCCGCTGATGCAAATCTCCGACGTGATGGAAGGCCTGCTGCTGGAATACGCCGACAACCTGCTGCGCTACAAAGGCATTCTGTCTATCGAAGACGAGCCGCGCCGCCTGCTGTTCCAGGGCGTGCAACGGCTGTATAACGCCGACTGGGATCGGGAGTGGCTGCCGGAGGAAGAGCGCAAAAGTACGCTGGTGTTTATCGGCGTGGATCTGCCGGAGGAGGAGATTCGGGGAAGGATTGGGGGGTTGGGGTAAGGGCGAAAAACCGCGCCCATGGGGCACGCTGACGCATTGCAACGCGCTGCGCTTTAGCGACATCGCCGTGTTGGTATGCTAAAATATGACCAATAATGGAGGATGCCCCGTGACCCAAAGAGCTATCGTTAGCGTTGCCAGTTATGTTCATCAACTGGCTAAAGACCATGAAATTACACATTACCGCGACGGCATGAGCCGTATGGCGGTGGCCATTACCGGCCTGGCTGACGACGCTGTCGAATTGGATGAGGTGGAACAATTACTGGTTAACCTTAAACGAAAGGGTATCCTGACCAAGTCTGAAATTCTCAGCCTTCAGGGGCGTTATTTCCGCGAACAGAGGGCCGTTCGCAAGAAATTCAAAGCATGATGTTTGATCCTTTCGGCGATTTTGATGCCAACGGCTATCTGCAAAATAGCCTGAAGCTTAAAGATCCCGATGAAATAAAAAAGGCAGAACATCTTTCATTCGAATTAAGCATCGAAGACGCCCTCAACTACCTCGACCAAACGCAGCGCATAGGTTACCCGTCTATTCTGAAAGTTCACGAAATCCTGTTCTCTGGTTTCTATCCTTGGGCGGGAAAAGACAGAAACACGCTGGTCCCCCATCTTGCCGTCTTCAAAGGCTCAAAGAATGAACCGCGCCATACGGTCTTCGAACGTCCTGATTCTATCCGCAGGGCCGTTGATTATGCGCTGCGGCTGGCAGCAGACGAACAACGCTTCAGGGAACGGCCAGGGGAAGTCATGGGATTATTGGCTTTCGCGCATCCCTTTCTGGACGGCAACGGCCGCACGATTTTGTTAGTTTTCATGGAGCTCAGCTTCCGTGCCGGGTTCAGCATTAACTGGGCAGAAACGAATAAGCATGACTACCTCCAGGCTTTGACTGACGAGATAAACGCCCCCGCTCAAAGACATCTCGACCAATATCTGCAACCTTTTGTCATCGACATAGCCAGCCGCGATGATTGGCCAACCATCATCGGTGGAATAAAAGGCCTGGATGGCTTGGATAAAGAAAATATCTCCTACGGCAGCATGGACGATCCTGAAGTACAGAAAATTTATATAACTTACCGTGGCGAACAATAAGCCAATCCGACCGTTTTACCTCTTTTGAAAATACGGCCCCGCCGCCACCGACTCGCGCTCGATCAGGCTGGCCGGGAAGCTGGGGCGCTTGCTCAGCTCGCCGCCGTCCAGCATCGACAGCAGGCGGTTGATGGTCTCCTGGATCATCTCGGTGACCGGCATCTTCATGCTCGACAGCGACGGCACGGTATAGGGCGCCAATGGGATGTCGTCGAAGCCGATGACCGATACCGCCTCCGGCACCGCCACGCCACGCTCTGCCAGCCGCTTCATCGCGCCGATGGCCATCTCGTCGTTGCCGGCGACGATGGCGCTGAACGGCTGCCCGCCGGCCAGCAGCGCATCGACCGCCGCCACGCCGCTTTGCGCGTGCCATTTCCCTTCGACGATCAACGCCTCGTTAACCGCAATGCCCTGCTGCGCCAGCGCGGATTTGTAGCCGGAAAGCCGCTCCAGCCCGGTGGGGGAATCGAGCGAGCCGGTGATAAAGGCGATGTCGCGATGCCCACGCGCGATCAGGTGCGCCACCGCCGCCGCGCCGGCGGCGTGCTGATCGCTGAAGATGCAGTAGCTGTCGTTCAGCCGCAGCCGCCGGTTGATCACCAGAATCGGCTGGCGGTGTTGGGAGACGATCTCGTCCATTTCCGCGATCGACAGAAAACGCGGATAGATGATCACCCCGTCGCAGCGCAGATCCAGCAAAAACTGAATGGCGGCCCGCTCCTCTTCGGCGGTGTGCTTGCCGTCCGCCAGGATCAGTTGGCGGCCGTTCGCCTCCATGATGCGCGCCGACTGCGCCATCAGTTCGCTGAAGTAGTTGCCGCTGTAGAGGGTGTTGGTGACCACCAGGCCGAGGGTTTGGGTGGTGTTGGTCGCCAGGCTGCGCGCCAGCAGGTTGGGCCGATAGCCGGTTTCCGCGATGGCTTTATCCACCAACGCGCGCTTCTCCTCGCTGACATAGCCGCTGCCGGACAAAACGCGCGACACCGTCGCCTTTGAAACACCGGCCTTTTTCGCCACCTCGAGTATCGTTGCCATCTGTGCGCCGCCAAAATCCATGGGTTCAGCGCAGTCTACCCAAGACGCCCGGCGTTTGGAACGCTTTCACGCCCCTGAGCGTCGGTGCGCACTAACCTCTGACGATCCAGATCACGAAAACGAAACACCAAAAATCATAGTTCTTGCCAACCACAAAACACCAATACATGATTTTGTGAAACCGGTTTCTTATGGGCGTTTCATACGGATGGAACGACGGATCGCCCAAGCAGTAAATATGCGCCTTTGGGCTATCCGAATTGCTATCTGAGAGACGACACGCCATGCCGAAGAACTACGCAGAGATCTCGCACGCCATCGTGGCCGCCCTGGGCGGCGCGGGCAATATCGAGGCCGTGACCCACTGCATGACCCGCCTGAGATTCGTGGTGAAAGACAAAACGCGGATCGACACGCCGGCGCTGAAGGCCATCGACGGCGTGCTGGGTGTGGTGCACAGAGGCGAGCAGTGCCAGGTGATCATCGGCAACGAGGTGGCCAAGGCCTATCAGGCGGTGCTGACGCTCGGCATGCCGGGCGCGGCGGCCCCCGCCGCCCCGGTGAAACGCCAGCTCACCCTGAAGGGCATCGGCGCCGGCATTCTCGATGCGCTGGTGGGCACCATGTCGCCCCTGATCCCCGCCATCATCGGCGGCTCGATGGTGAAGCTGCTGGCGATGATCCTGGACATGGCCGGGGTATTCGAGAAAGGCTCCTCGACCCTCGTCATCCTCAACGTGATCGGCGACGGCGCATTCTTCTTCCTGCCGGTGATGGTCGCCGCCTCGGCGGCGCTGAAGTTCAAAACCAACATGTCATTGGCGATCGCCATCGCCGGGGTGCTGGTGCATCCCAACTTTATCGATCTGATGGCCAAGGCGGCGCAGGGCCAGGCGGTGGAGTTCGCCTTCATCCCGGTGACGGCGGTGAAATACACCTACACGGTGATCCCGGCGCTGGTGATGACCTGGATCCTGTCGCACATCGAACGCGGGGTGGATCGCATCACCCCGGCGGTGACCAAGAACTTCCTCAAACCGATGCTGATCGTGCTGATCGCCGCGCCGATCGCCATTCTGCTTATCGGGCCGCTCGGCATCTGGATCGGCAGCGGCATCTCTGCGCTGGTCTACACCGTGCACGGCTATCTGGGCTGGCTCTCCGTGGCCATCATGGGGGCGATTTGGCCACTGCTGGTGATCACCGGCATGCACCGGGTGTTTACCCCGACCATCATCCAGACCATCGCCGAGACCGGCAAAGAGGGCATGGTGATGCCTTCGGAGATCGGCGCCAACCTGTCGCTGGGCGGCGCTTCGCTGGCGGTGGCGCTGAAAACCAAGAACCGCGAGCTGCGCCAGACCGCGCTGGCCGCCGCCGCCTCCGCCATCGTGGCGGGGATTTCCGAACCGGCGCTGTACGGCGTGGCGGTGCGCCTGAAACGGCCGCTGATCGCCAGCCTGATCAGCGGCTTCGTCTGCGGCGCGGTCGCCGGCATCGGCGGCCTGGCCAGCCATTCGATGGCCTCGCCCGGGCTGTTCACCAGCGTGCAGTCCTTCGATCCGGCCAACCCGATGAGCATCGTGTGGGTGGTGGCGGTGATGGCGCTCTCGGTGGTGCTGTCGTTCGTGCTCACGCTGATGCTGGGCTTCGAGGATCTGCCGGAAAACGCCGCCGCGCCCGGCCAAACCGCACCGGCGGCGAACGCCGCCAGCGCAACGCATTGAGACACCAGAGGATTGCATGTCTGACTCAACATTCCCGACAGGATTTTTATGGGGCGGCGCTTTAGCCGCCAACCAGGCGGAAGGCGGCTATCGCGAGGGCGGCAAAGGGCTAACCACCGTCGATATGATCCCGCACGGCCCGCACCGCATGGCGGTCAAACTAGGGCTGGAGAAGCGCTTTAGCCTGCGCGACGACGAGTTTTACCCCAGCCACGACGCCATCGATTTCTACCACCGCTACCGCGACGACATCGCGCTGATGGCGGAGATGGGCTTTACCGTGTTCCGCACCTCCATCGCCTGGAGCCGGATTTACCCCAACGGCGACGAGCTGACGCCCAACCCCGAAGGCATCGCCTTCTACCGCAGCCTGTTCGAAGAGTGCCGCCAATACGGCATCGAGCCGCTGGTGACCCTGTGCCATTTCGACGTGCCGATGCACCTGGTGACCGAATACGGTTCCTGGCGCAGCCGCAGGATGGTGGAGTTCTTCACCCGCTACGCCCGCACCTGCTTCGAAGCCTTCGACGGGCTGGTGAAATACTGGCTGACCTTCAACGAGATCAACATCCTGCTGCACAGCCCGTTCTCCGGCGCCGGGCTGGTGTTTGAAGCGGACGAAAACCCCGAACAGGTGAAATACCAGGCCGCGCACCACGAACTGGTGGCCAGCGCGCTGGCGACGCGCATCGCCCACGAAGTGAACCCCGCCAACCAGGTGGGCTGCATGCTGGCCGGCGGCAACTTCTACCCGTGGTCCAGCAAGCCGGAAGACGTGTGGGCCGCGCTGGAGAAAGACCGCGAGAACCTGTTCTTTATCGACGTGCAGGCGCGCGGCGCTTACCCCTCCTACGCCGCCCGCGTCTTCCGCGAGAAAGGCGTGAGCATCGCGATGGCGCCGGAAGACGCCGACATCCTGAAGCACACCGTCGACTTCGTCTCCTTCAGCTACTACGCCTCGCGCTGCGCCTCCGCCGACATGAACGACAACAACAGCAGCGCCGCCAACGTGGTGAAATCGCTGGCAAACCCGCACGTGCCGCGCAGCGACTGGGGCTGGGGCATCGATCCGCTGGGGCTGCGCATCACCATGAACATGATGTACGACCGCTACCAAAAGCCGCTGTTCCTGGTGGAAAACGGCCTGGGCGCGCACGACGAGTTCAATGCAGCAGGCGAAATTGAGGACGACTACCGCATCAGCTACCTGCGCGAACACATCCGCGCCATGGCCGACGCCATCGCCGACGGCGTGCCGGTGCTGGGTTACACCACCTGGGGCTGCATCGACCTGGTGGCCGCCTCGACCGGCGAAATGAGCAAGCGCTACGGCTTTGTCTACGTCGACCGCGACGACCAGGGCAACGGCACTCTCGCCCGCACCCGCAAGAAATCGTTCTGGTGGTATAAAAAGGTGATCGCCAGCAATGGGGGGGATTTGGGGTAGATTTGGGGTAGGTTTGGGGTTGGGGTTAGCGTGGGGAGCGGAGGGCTTCCAACCTAAGTTGATTGCCTTCCTGCTGCACAACGAATTCGGAGACGAATTCACGCGCAGAGGGAAACTCGCCCGCCTGCCGTTTCTTGAGGGAGACCAGCTTCGCGGAGAAATGGTATTGCTGCCCCGGCGTAAATACGTAGCCCTCATCAGGAACGCACTGATTGGGGGCGACATCCCGCAGCGGATCGAAGAATTTGAATGTGCGGCTCTGCGCCTCATCCAATCGGTAGATCGAGATGCCCGCGAGCTTTTCGTCCCCCTGCGGCTGAACGGTGATGCATACTTTGCCCTCACGCAAGCCGGCGGTAGCGGAGTAGTCTACGGGGACGCGATCGCCTATCGACGGGCAACCGGCGAGCAGGAAAGGGAATGCGAGGGGGAAGATCCGTTTCATGATTACCTCAAACGCTGGGACTTCATTTGGTATGCGTCAATGACTTCGCGAGGGCACTACGCACCTGCTGCAAAAACGCGGGAACCGTTGTGCCCCATAGCTCCGGGCTGAAGGTAAAGCCGAAACGTTGTCTGAACAATGACCCCACATTATCCTGCGCCAATAACGCATCTATCTCATTGACCAAAGCCTCGCGCTGCTGATGAGTCGCCAGACGAATGTACTCTGCGATCAGCGCAGTAATATCGCCCTCTGCATTTATCAGGTCATAATCTTGGCCAAAATAAACGACGATCAGGTTATCAAGTTCGCTGGTTTTCATCGGCTTATCTCGCAGGGAAGGCGCTAAGGATAAAGTAAGGTTTGCCATTATAGCGGGTAAATTCAATCACGACGCCAACCCGATGACATTGATAGACGTCAGTGCTGCCGCGTAACACGCCATAACCCACTGATTCTGTGAAATTGTGATACACGCTCAAACGGCTGCCGGGAGACGCGTACTTCATCCAATTCACAATATCTGCGCGGTTCGCCTTTACCGTGACAGAAACATACTTTTCGGCCTCCTTTACCGATCTGAAGGTGCTTGCTGCGATCAGTTTCGGACGCCTGGCTAGCCTGGCAATAAGCGCTTCCGGAGCTATGTTTATATGCCGAACCAATGTGTGCCCGCCCGGATATTTACCGCTAACGGACTCATGCTCAATCAGCTTAACCCGCCCCATGCGCACGGATGCGGCTCTGGCTGCGCCAACCGCTCCGGCAAAGACAAAAGGAACGGCAATATCGACCGTTAAACCGACGTTATAGGCCGTTTCCCTATCGGCACCCAATGTTTGCGCCAATAAAACGGCAGACTGATAAGTGTCAGTCGTCGTTGGTTGCCCGGTAATCATCTGATTGGAAGCTGCCTTGATGCTGTCCAGGCTATGCGTTCCCACCACCACGCACCCGACTTTGGTGATAAACGTCGGATTCGGCGCATAGCACAATACCCCAGCCCCCATCAGCTCAACGACACTGCCGGCAAGCCCCAAACCGCCAAGCAGACGGTTACTGAGCGTTTCACCTTCAGTGACGCTTTCATCAGACAGCACCGCCGCAAGCTGCACCGGCGACAGGGCAATGCGCAATTCATCTTCATTCGCCATGTTCGTTCATCCGTGAATTAGCAAAGACGTATGATTAACATAAGCTCTAGAAAGGATAAATACTGGAACGGTTAACGCTTCGCAGCGCGTATAGAGGATTACCGTGCATAACATTCATTTAGGGAATGGAATTATATTCGCTATATATAGGCGACATTACAAATATAAAAGGCCACCATAAATAACTGCGAGCTGCATTCCAATCCTAAAAGAAAATAAACTGTAATTCTATACAGCTTATTTTTTCCTTTTACTGATAACGCTATAGTTTTTCCGCTGCGGCAAAATCCGCAGCCGGAGTTAGCGTTCCGAATCCCCCAACCCTGTTCGAATATGGTATAAATTCGAGCATGCCGATGCACACCCAAACAATGGTGGCTCGGACGGTGCTTCCTCCGGGAAGGCCGGTATCCGTTGGGGCCGGTACGCTAACGCCGTTCGAGCTACCACCCGAGTTTAGCGTCTCTTCTGGTAGCGGTATTTCTCCCAATGGAAATAGCCGATATGGAAAACACAAACTTACCCAACGCTTCTGAAACCATCCCCAACACCCTCACCCTCTATCGCCAACTGTTTAACCACCTCGATCTCAGCGCTTTCAATCCCTCAGAACTCTTAGACCTGGCCGCACTCTCTGCCGAGCAAGCGGAAGGTCTGTGCCACGGCCTGATGCTGTTCGGCCATTTACTGCAAAAGCACCCGCAGTTGGATACCGAAGGCTGGGAACAGTTGAATCGTTATCTCAGCACCACGGCGCATCTGGTTCCTGCGTTGTGTAACCTGTATGGGCGGGCGTTGCGGGAGATGGAAGGCGTAGAACGATGAACTGTAGTAGCAGTGCTGGCCTTTGACCAGCACTGCTACACTAAACTCATTATCTACACCCAGACCTGAAGGAAATCTACTGGATATTTATCCATACACCTTTTAACTGGGTATAGTGAGTGATAAACTATCACTAAGTCGTTCCACATTTGGAAAATGTTATTATGCAAGAGTTCCAAGAGTATGCCAGAAAGCTGCGTGTCGAAGCAGAACATCAGCAACATACCAGACAAGAGCAAGACAAAGCTCTGGTCGAAAAGCTGGTAGAAATTTACGATCAAAAAGCCATAGCTGAGCTTTTGCGTGAGGTCAGCGGGAGCTACGAGTGGACTCGTGAGTCACTCAATCGTTGGCTGAAGGGGAAAACCCCACAAAAAGTTTTGACTGAAGAAGAGTTCAAGTTACTTAGATCGATGTTGCCGGAGCCTTCCCGGTTTCACCCCAACTATAAATTCCGCTTTATCGATCTGTTTGCTGGCATAGGTGGCATTCGCAAAGGTTTTGAGGACATCGGTGGGCAGTGCGTGTTTACCAGTGAGTGGAACAAAGAGGCTGTCCGTACCTACAAAGCAAACTGGTACTGTGATCCTGAACATCACAAATTTAATTCAGATATACGTGAAATAACTCTTAGCGAAGATAATGATGTCTCCGTTCAGGATGCATACAAAAATATAGATAAAGAAATCCCTGATCACGATGTCTTACTCGCAGGCTTCCCCTGCCAGCCATTCTCCCTTGCAGGGGTATCCAAGAAGAACTCACTTGGCCGTGCTCACGGTTTCGAGTGTGAGACTCAGGGTACATTGTTTTTTGATGTTGCACGAATCATTGCGGCCAAAAAACCCGCAATCTTTCTATTAGAAAACGTTAAGAATCTTAAAAGTCATGATAAAGGAAAAACATTTAAAATTATCATGGAAACGTTAGATGAATTAGGTTATGAAGTTGCTGATGCTCAGGCTTCAGGCCCCAGCGATCCTAAAATCATCGATGGAAAAAACTTTTTGCCTCAACATCGTGAACGTATCGTGTTAGTGGGATTCCGCCGTGATCTCAATATTCATAGTGGTTTTACATTGAACGATTTACATCGTTTCTTCCCAGAGAATCGCCCATCTTTCGGTGAGCTATTAATAGAAAACCCACCTGAAAAATATATTCTTACGGAGCATCTATGGAAGTATTTGTATAACTACGCAAAAAAACATCAGGCTAAAGGAAATGGCTTTGGTTTTGGCTTAGTCGATCCGAAAAACAAGACAAGTATTGCCAGAACGCTCTCTGCACGCTATCACAAAGACGGTTCAGAGATTCTCATCGACAGGGGCTGGGACATGAAGCTCGGTGAAACAAATTTCTCAGATCCCAAAAACCAAGCCAACAGACCACGCCGTTTAATGCCCAAAGAATGCGCCAGAATTATGGGTTTTGAAAAACCTGATGGCGAATCATTCCGCATCCCTGTTTCAGATACTCAGGCATACCGGCAGTTCGGTAACTCGGTCATTGTTCCCGCTTTTGCAGCCGTTGCTAAGTTGCTTGAACCTTACATTGTTTCTGCTGTTGAAAAAGATGACAGTAAAGCTGCTTGAGGTGAAAAATGGCTGATGTGCATCCCCCCGCAGTCAGAAGTAAGAATATGCGGGCCATACGCAATCAAAATACAGCCATTGAGAAAATGCTATCCCAGCTTCTGGACGAAGCAGGGATAGCTTACCGAACTCAAGCTACAGACCTACCAGGTAAACCTGATTTTGTTCTCGATGAATATAAAGCCGTCATCTTTGTGCATGGATGCTTCTGGCATCACCATGATTGCTATCTGTTCAAGGTACCAGCTACAAGAACAGACTTTTGGCTAAAAAAAATTGATTCAAATGTGAAACGAGATAATAAAGTCAAGAAATTATTATCAGAGCAAGGGTGGCGTGAGTTGATTATCTGGGAGTGCGCCATGAAAGGACGGCTCAAGCTTTCAACCGGCGCACTTTCAGAAAGAATTGAAGAATGGTTATGCGCAAGTGAGCACCACGCCTGTGTAGATACTAAAGGCATTCATCATCTAAATGACTAGTTCACTAACCTTTCATTCTGCATAGGGAAAACCCAGCCAAAATCAAAAATATCATCTTCTATCATCGACATCTATCTTACAAAATGGATAATAGTCCCATGATAATTATTCATGTATCGATGAGAGGCGTTAAGTGTCGAACTTTCAAAATTGGCTAAATGAAAAGTCATCAAACGATTGGTATATTCATATAAAACGGCTTTCTGCAAACGATACAGGTGCTACGGGCGGCCATCAATCAGGTGTTTACATACCGAAGAACGCAGCAAATTTTTTGTTCCCTTCAATTAACAGAATCGATGAAGAGAATCCCTCTGTAGAACTTATCGCTAAAACACTTTCCCATAATGTCATCGATACTCAGGTTAGAGCTGTCTATTATAACAGCAAACCGAGAGCTCTTAACCCCAAGGGCAGGAATGAAACACGAATTACCTGCTGGGGTGGTAAAAAAAGTCCACTTCAAAACCAGAAAAATACAGGTGCATTAGCTATATTCTGCTTCTCTGCATCCGATAATCTAAAAGACTGTGATCTTGTCGAAGTATGGGTATGCAGCTCCATTGATGAAGAAGACTTAGTTGAAACAATTATTGGAGAAGTACTTCCTGGAACCGCATTATCAGGATTATCGACACAACTTCTCGGCGGTTTCGCTATCGATGATACAAACTGGAAATCTCGGAATTATGAAATACCCGAGCACTGGAAAGTCACATTCCCTAGTGGAAGCGAGATCATTGAATACTTACCAAAAATATTTAAATTTAAGGGTGAAACCCCTGACAAACTTCTGTTAGAGAGAAGAGAAAAAGAATACGATCTTTTCCGCCAGGTCGAAGAGCTTCATGTTCTTGACAAAGTTAAAGAGGGATTTGATTCTGTTGAAGAGTTCATTGAGCTCGCAAACTCAGTAAGCAATCGCCGTAAATCTCGCTCAGGAAAATCTCTTGAAATGCATCTCGAGAAAATTTTCATCGCCAACGGTCTGGTAAAATTCACAACGCAGAGTGTTACAGAAGGAAAGAAGAAACCTGATTTTCTTTTCCCTTCAGGAGCAGACTACCACAACCCAGCTTACCCTGCGGAAAAATTAAGGATGCTTGCGGTTAAAACAACATGCAAAGATCGCTGGAGACAAGCCCTTAGTGAAGCTGACCGCATCGATAAAATACACTTATTCACTCTGCAGGAAGGTGTTTCAATCAATCAGTTTCAAGAAATGAAAAATGCTGGGGTTACATTAGTGGTACCGAAACCATTACACGGAAAATATCCAAAAGGAATAAGAAATGAATTAATTTCATTACACGAATTCATTGAGGATACGAAAAAAGAGAGTGGGGAGTGATGTTATCTAAAACTCTCGTAACCAGAACCATAAATCAGATAAAAGGTGATACGATGGCGAAAGAAACGATTCATTTTCGGGCTTCATGTATAAAAACGCTTTCAGCAGTAGAGGCAAGACCAGAAAGATCAAACCAACATGAATTTAATGGTGTAAAAGAGCTAAAGTCTCTATTTGGCTTAGCTGGTTTTAGCAAGGATGCTGTATTTTCAATCCGAGGCGAGGGTGTGAGCTGCATAGCTAATATAACATGGTATGATGCCAGAGAAGCACATCCAACACGCTCAGAACATCGTCTGTACTTCAATGACAATGTTGTTATGCAAATGGCAAAGGAAGGCGATAACATAATTGTAGGCTTTGACTCCACTGATAACATTCACATAATATTGATAAAGAGTGGACTATCAGAAAATGAAAGTATAAAAGGATGGAGAGTTGTTTGACATAGAAACCACATGAATCACTTCACTCTATTTAAAGTGCTCATCGTAACGATGAGCCATATTTACAACTAACAACTCGCAGTATCGCACGAAAAAAAATAATATCTTCAATTTATTGGTTATCAGTGAGTTAACTCTGTAAGGATGTTATTACTAACGATAGAATAATTCATTTCGACAGTTTACATTTTTACCAGCTAATCCGCCTTTACCATAACTCTTCCATTTATATTCCACACGATAAAACTGGTTCGATATGAATTCAGCGGTGTTCTTACCAATACGGTGTATCCTTCACCAGCGATAAAACTAAACTCACGGATACCTGGAACACACTTGTTGCCCTCCAACGTTATCGGGCTGTAAGCATATGATTTTTCGTATACGTAGGTATCGCCCCCTTGCTTCCAGATGGCAATATTCAGTATGGATTCTTTTTTTACGATATCGCTCTCATTAAAAAAGACGCAGACTTTACCGTCTACAATCTTACTTTGTGCTTGATAGAGATTAAACCTGTCACCCGTTGGGCAACCCGAGATAAAAAGAGGAAGAAGAAGGAATAAATATTTTCTCATAATGGTTTACCTGCATTTTTCATAGTATTTACAGAGTTGTTAGAAATAAAATTCATTATCAGGATGATGCATTATTCTGCTATAATATTAAAACCTAATACGGCTCCAACATAACCTCTTCACCTCGCTTCCACACAATAAACCTGGCCTCATAAGGATGCAAAGGCGTACTGACAATAACACTGTATCCTTCACCGGGGATAAAATCATACTCATCGACTCCAGGAACACACTTCCCAGCTTCCAATGCAATAGGCGTGTTTGCATATGATTTTTCATAGACATAATTATCATTCCCATACTTCCATATGGCTATCTTCAGAATGGACTCTTCTCTTTCCATGTCATTCTTATCGACAAAAACGCAGATCTTGCTACCTACAGTCGTTGCTTTTGCCGGGCGTAAATTGACTTTATCCCCCATAGGGCAACCAGAGATAAAAAGAGGAATAAAGAGTAAGAGGAGTTTTTTCATAGTGGCAGCCCTGCGCTTCTGATTATGGGTTGAAATTTTGACAATGTACTTCTGTCTACTATCCCTGAGTAATTCCTGCCATATAAACCGATAAAATCGCTAACACCAAACTTCTTGAGATAGAAATAGTCTGCAATTATCGATGCTTGCTGTTCCATACTATACTCACGCAACAGCAACCGATCGAGCCGATATTGATAGCTCACCGCCCAACTGAGAAGCCCACGGGTACGCACCCACATGCCTCTTTGATGCTGCCAGACATGTGCCATCTCGTGGATAAACAGGTGTTGTGCCAAATGATGCACCGTAAAATCAGGTCGGTATAAAGCCCTACGAAAGTACAATTCCCCATTCGGGCTCATCGCCGTGTACTGATTCTGCAACCCAAACGGCAGGTAGCTGTCGCAGTGGGCTAAGACGGTCTGATAGAAAATGGTGCTGCCAAACACCGAGCGTGCCAGATTGACTTCGCCCGGAGTTAACGCTCGTATAATCCCTTCCTGTTGTTGCCCCATCCTGGAACTCCTTGACCCGAAAGAGCTCAATGAAACGCCACTTTAGCCTTTAAGGTCAATCAGATAGGACTTAGGAAAGTATCAGGAAGATCCGGTTTTTACGGGAATGGGGAATGCGTCAACCTAAAGTGAAAATGGGCGGGGTAGTTACAGAGAGCAGATTACAGACACAAAAAAACCACCTCTCGGTGGCTTCTTGTTCGCGCGGTACTTAATGGTGCCGAAGGCCGGACTCGAACCGGCACGTATCTCTACGGTTGATTTTGAATCAACTGCGTCTACCGATTTCGCCACTTCGGCACTGAAGTAGTATGCGGAAAACGGGTGCATTATACCTTCCCGCGATCGTCACGCAACACTTATCCGTTGTTCAATGAGTTAAGTGTCGAAAAAAGCGCCGCAGCGCACGTTTGCCGGCCCTTCCTCGCCGCTTTACCGCCCCGCCCGCTTCACAAACCTTGTGGCGCGTCACATTAATTATCACAACATGGTGTTGCACGACAAAACGCCGATAAAACCCAATAATAAACAATTAATCATAAAGTTAAATAAAGAAATCGCCCCAATCCCCACGCCGGCATTTGTGATAACTGTCGCTTACTTGTTAATCGCGATGGTTGAAGATGTTCCTTCATAACAAAAAATAACAGCTTCGCGGCGCCCCTGCCGCCGCCGGGGCCACAGGAGCGAACATGATCCCGTCTGAACGCCGCGATTACATCTATCGCTATGTGCATGAATATCAGCTGGCAAGCATCAGCGCGCTGTCGGAGCTGATGAGCGTCTCCCACATGACGGTGCGGCGCGATATCCGCGTGCTGGAAGAGCAAGGCAAGGTGGTCAGCGTCAGCGGCGGCGTGCGCCTGAGCGAGGCGCTGCGCCAGGAGCTGGCCTATTGCGAGAAGGCGCAGCTGCACCATCGCCACAAACGCGAGATCGGCAAATACGCCGCCAGCTTGGTGGAAGACGGCCAGGTGGTCTATCTGGACGCCGGCACCACCACCTTCGAGATCGCCCGCAGCCTGGCGGAGCGTTTCAATCTGACGGTAGTCACCAACGATTTTTCCATCATCCAGCACCTGATGAATCGCCCGCAGCTCAGCCTGTTCCACACCGGCGGCCAGGTGGATCAGCGCAACTACTCCTGCGTCGGCAACAGCGCCGCCATGCTGCTGCGCAGCCTGAATATCGACGTGGCCTTCATCAGCACCAGCTCGTGGGATCTGGAACACGGCCTCTCCACCCCGCACGAGGAGAAGGTGCTGGTCAAGCAGGCGCTGCTGGAGGTCGCCCGCCGCCGGGTGCTGGTCTCCGACAGCAGCAAGTACGGCAAATACGGCATGTTCCGCGTCTGCCCGCTGGAGGCGCTGAGCGACATCATCTGCGACGCCGCGCTGCCGCCGGAGGCGCAGCAGCTGCTGCGCGAGCGCGGTCTGCAACTGCACAACGTCCAACTCTGATAACAACAACGCTAGGGAAAGGAGCAACATATGAACATCGTCATCACCGGCGGCGCCGGTTTTCTCGGCCAGCGGCTGGCGAAAGCGCTGCTGCACGGCAGTTGCCCGCTGGCCTTCGACACGCTGATCCTGGCGGACATCACGCCGCCGCCCGCCCCGCTGCCGGATGCGCGCCTGCAGTGTCTGGCGCTCGATCTGTCGCAGCCCGGCGCGGCGGAGCGGCTGATCGACGCCGACTGCGGCGTGCTGTTCCACCTGGCGGCCATCGTCAGCAGCCATGCGGAGAGCGATTTCGATCTCGGCATGCAGGTCAATTTCGATGCCACCCGCCAACTGCTGGAAGCGGCGCGCCGCCGGGCGCCGGGCATGAAATTTATCTTCACCAGTTCGCTGGCGGTGTTCGGTGGCGAGCTGCCGCCGGTGATCGACGATCGCTGCGCGGTCACCCCGCAATCCTCCTACGGCGCGCAGAAGGCGATGTGCGAGCTGCTGATCAACGACTATGCGCGCAAAGGCTTCGTCGATGGCCGCGTGCTGCGCCTGCCCACCATCAGCGTGCGGCCGGGCAAGCCGAACAAGGCGGCCTCGTCGTTTGCCAGCGGCATCATCCGCGAGCCGCTGCACAGCGAGCAGGCGGTGTGCCCAGTAGACGCCGAGCTGGCGCTGTGGCTCTCTAGCCCGGCCGCGGTAGTGAGCAACTTCATCCACGCCGCCACGCTGCCCGCTTCCGCGTTCGGCGCGCTGCGCACGCTCAACCTGCCCGGCATCAGCGTGCGCGTGCGGGAGATGCTCGAAGCGCTGCGCGCGGTGGCCGGTGACGCCGTCGCCGCGCGGGTGCGATTCGAGCCGGACGCCGCCATCAACCGCATCGTCGCCGGCTGGCCGGGCGAGTTCGACACCCGGCGGGCGCAGCAGTTGGGCTTCACCGCCGATGAAAGCTTCGAGCAGGCTATCCGCGCCTTTATCCGCGACGACATGCCGCAAGGCGGGGGCTGATCATGGCGATGTATACCCCAATCATCGGGCTGGCGGTGGCGGTGTTCGCGCTGATTTTCCTGGTGCTGCGCACCCGCGTGCATGCGCTGATCGCCATGCTGATCGCCGCCTCCATCGCCGGCATTACCGGCGGCATGGGTGCCACGCAAACCGTCGACGCCATCACCAAGGGCTTCGGCTCCACGCTCGGCAGCATCGGCATCGTCATCGGGCTGGGGGTGATGATGGGCCGGGTGCTGGAGGTCTCCGGCGCCGCCGAGCAGATCGCTTACAGCTTTATCAAGTGGCTGGGCAAAAGGCGCGAGGAGTGGGCGCTGGCCATCACCGGCTATATCGTCAGCATCCCGATTTTCGTCGATTCGGCGTTCGTCATCCTTTATCCGCTGGTCAAGGCGCTGGCGAAAAAGGGCAAGCGCAACCTGCTGACGCTTGGCGTCGCGCTGGCGGGCGGGCTGATCCTCACCCACCACGCGGTGCCGCCGACGCCGGGGCCGCTGGGCGTAGCGGGCATCTTCGGCGTGGATATCGGCGCCATGATGCTGGCCGGGCTGGTGCTGGCCATTCCCTGCGTGATCGGCATCGTGCTGTATGCGCGCTGGCTGGGCGCGCGCTACCCGGACTTTATGCCGCAGGAAGAGGAAGCGCCGCAGGATCTGCGCGCCGCGCATCAGCAGTATCTGGCGGAGAAAGAGGGCAAGGCGCTGCCGAGCCTGATGTTGTCGCTGCTGCCGATCCTGACGCCGATCGGGCTGATCTTCGTCAACGCGGTCAACAATATGCTGGCCAAGCGCGAGGGCATGGGCTGGCTGGCGGAGAGCCTGTGGGGCCAAAGCTTCGCGTTTCTCGGCTCGCCGATGATCGCGCTGGCGATCAGCGTGCTGCTGGCGGTGTACACCCTGATGCCGCACGCCAACAAGCACGACACGCTGGAGCGGCTGGAGGAAGGCCTGCAGACCGCCGGCATCATCCTGCTGGTTACCGGCGCCGGCGGCGCGTTGGGGGCGGTGCTGCGCGAGAGCGGCGCCGGCACGCAGCTGGCGGAACAGGTCGCCGGGCTGCCGATCTCGCCGGTGCTGATCCCGTTCGTCATCGCCACGCTGGTGCGGGTGATACAGGGATCCGGCACGGTGGCGATGATCACCGCTGCCTCTATCTCGGCGCCGATCGTCAGCCTGCTGCCCGGCGTCAATATGCTGGCGGCGGCGCAGGCGGCCACCCTGGGCGCGCTGTTCTTCAGCTACTTCAACGACAGCATGTTCTGGGTGGTCAACCGCATGATGGGCATCAAGGACGTGCGCCAGCAGATGATGGTGTGGTCGGTGCCCACCACTATCGCCTGGGCTATCAGCCTGTGCGGCGTGGTGTTGCTGGACTGGCTGCTGTAACGCTTCCCCCCAACGTCAACCCCTAGGGCGCGATCTGTTAGATCGCGCCCTTTTTTTCTTCTCCCTTTCACGCCCCTCACCAAAAACCGCAAATCCGATCACAATTTCACCAAATGCTGATTTTAAAGCCATATGAAAGAGAATAAGGTGAGTAAATAAAATCAAATGAAAACAAAATAAGGATAAACGCAATGAATGAAACAACCAGACGCATGGCCAGGTTGATCGATCTAAGCGCGGTGCAGGCCACCAATACCGAGGAAGACGTGCGCCACTGCGCCGCGTTGGCCAGCCGCTATCGCATCATTTCGGTACACGTGCTGCCGTGCTGGACGCGTTTCCTCAGCACCCTGCTGCCGGAGCGCGGCCAGGCGGACGTGATGATTGGCGGGCCGGTCGGCTTTCCCGGCGGCGGGCAGACCACCGATCTCAAGGTGCAGGAAGTGCGCCAGCTGATCGCCGAGGGCGCGCGCGAGGTCGATATAGTGGTGAACATCGGTAAGGTGCTGTCGGGGGACTACGACTACGTGCGCGAAGATCTGCGCCGGGTAGTCGAGGCCGCCGCGCCGGTGCCGGCCAAAGTCATTCTGGAGACGCACTATCTGAACGAGCAGCAGATCCGTCGGGTGTGCGATATCGCCGTCGAAGTCGGCATGGCATGGGTGAAAACCTCCACCGGCTGGGCACCGACCGGTGCCACGGTAGAGAAAGTGGCGATCATCGCCGATCAGTTGCGCGGCCGCATCCAGATCAAAGGGGCAGGCGGCATTCGCGATCTGGACGCGGTGCGCGCGTTGTATCGGCTGGGCGTACGTCGCTTTGGCATGAGCGCGGCGGCCACCCAGCGTGTGCTGGAGCAGCTTGAACAGGATCCAGGCCTGTTCCCGGAACTGAACGATAACTAAATCCTGCGCGATCCCAGCGCACGCTTCTGCGGGTGGCCCGCGCCATCCGCCACGGGAGTGATAACAATGAAAGATTTACTTCTTACCCTTGATATCGGCACCGGCAGCACCCGCGCCGGGCTGGTCACCAACACCGGGGAAATCCTTGGCTTCGCGCAGCGCGAGTACGAGCAGATCACGCCGCAGGCCGGTTGGTCGGAACAATCGCCTTCGCTGTGGTGGCAGTGCGTTTGCCAGTGTACGCAGGAGCTGTGTGTGCGCTACGCCGAATACTGGCCGCGTATCGCCGCCGTCGGCGCCTGCGGGCAGATGCATGGCACGGTCTTGCTCGATGCCGACGGCGAGCTGGTCGTCGATCGCGCTATGCTGTGGAACGACAAACGCGCGCAGCCGCAGGTGGCGCGCTTTAGCCACCAACAGCCGCCGCAGCCCTGGCTTGAACTGTTGAACAATCCCCCCACCGCCGCCTGGCCGGCGTTCAAGCTGGCCTGGCTGCGCGAGCATCATCCATCGCAGTGGGAGCGCATAGCCACGGTGTTGATGCCAAAGGATTACGTCAATTTCCGGCTCTGCGGCGTACGCGCCACCGACTACAGCGAAGCCTCCTGCTATTACCTGATGGACAGCGCCACGCTGCAGTGGTCGCCAGAGGCGCTGCGGCAGTTCGGGCTGCGCGCCGATCAGCTGCCCGCCATCCATCTCTCCAGCGAGGTGATTGGCCACATTACGCCCGCAGCGGCACGCGTGACCGGTCTGCCGCCGGGGGTGCCAGTGGTGGCGGGCACGGCGGATATGGCCGCTACCCTGCTCGGCTCCGGCGTCTATCAGGCCGGCATTGCCTCCGACAGCACCGGCACCTCCACGCTGCTCACCGTGGTCTCGGAACACCCGCTGCTCTCCGCCGGCGTCAACAACCTGCACCTGGCCAACTCGGCCTGGGGCGGTTTTACCCTGCTCGATGCCGGTGGCGACGCCATGCGCTGGGCGCGTTCGGCGCTGAGCGCCGGCCAACTCAGCCATCAACAGATGCTCGATATGGCGGCCGAGGTGCCGCCGGGCGCCGAAGGGCTGCTGTTCCTGCCCTACCTGACCGGCGAGCGGCTGGCGGAACGCACCAACTCGCGCGCGCAGTTCTTCGGCCTGCAGCGCAAGCATAGGCAGCCGCATCTCTACCGCGCGGTACTGGAAGGCGTAGCGCTGGCCTCCCTGCGTAATCTGCAGCAGCTCAGGCGCCACGCACAGGAGCCGGAGGCAATGATCGCCTCCGGTGGTGGCGCACGCAGCCCGCTGTGGCTGCAGATCAAAGCCTCGGTCTATAACCTGCCGCTGCTGCAGACGCGCAATCAGGAGAACGGCACCACCGGCTGCGCGATCGTCGCCGGGGTCGGCGTCGGGCTGTTCAGCAGTTTCGCCCAGGGGGTGAGCCGCACCGTCAGCATCGAGCGCGAATTTACTCCCGATCCGCACCAGCACGAACACTACCTGCGCTGCTTCGAGCTGTTCGAACAGCTCTACCGCCAGGCGCAGCCCCTCTACGAACAGCTTGACGTTATTAGCTCGTTCTCTTTTTCTCCGGATGAAGGAACACCGCAATGAGCGACTCTCTGATTAACAAGGGTGACATCACGCAGCACGCCGCGGCCGAAAGTATCGACCGCAGCGCCTATCTGCCCGCCACGCCCTGGCTACAGCTGATGCTGGTCTGCTGCCTGTTCGCCCTGTGGGGCATGGCCGGCAACCTGAACGATATTCTGATCGCCCAGTTCAAGAAGGGGTTCGATCTGTCGGATACCCAGACCGCGCTGGTGCAGTCGATCTTCTTCCTCGGTTACTTCGTAATGGCGCTGCCCGCCGCAGCGGTGATCAAACGCTACTCGTACAAGGTGGCGATCGTGATCGGCCTGTGCCTGTACGCACTCGGCTGTTTCCTGTTTATTCCTGCGGCGCAGATCATGACCTACGGCGCTTTCCTGGCCTGCCTGGGGGTGATCGCCACCGGGCTGTCGTTCCTCGAAACCTCCGCCAATACTTACTCCAGCCTGCTGGGGCCGCTTGAAACCTCCACCCAGCGCATCAACTTCTCGCAGATCTTCAACTCGCTGGGGATCATTTTTGGCGTCTTGATCGGCCAGCAGTTGGTGTTCGGCAAAAACGATCCCAGCCACGCCGAGCTGCTGCAAATGCCACCGGCGGCGGCCGAAGCGGCACGCACCCAGATGGTGTCGCAGGTGGTCACGCCTTATCTGATCATCGGCAGCGTGCTGATCGTGTTGGCACTGATCTTCGTGGCGGTGAAATTCCCCGCCTGCAAAACCCAACGCTCGCACCAGGGAGCGGGCAAGCCGCTGATGCAATCGCTGAAGATCCTGCTGGCGCTGCCGCGCTTTCGATTGGGGGTGCTGTCCCAGTTCCTGTATGTCGGCGCGCAGGTAGGGCTGTGGAGTTTCACCATTCGTTTTGTGCAAATGATTGAACAGGGCGCAACCGAGCATTCGGCCACCTACTGGCTGCTGGCCACGCTGGTCTGTTACTCGGCCGGCAAGGTGGTCACCACCGCGCTGATGAAAAAGTTCAGCCCGGCGCGGTTGCTCGGCGTGTTCTGTTCGGTATGCGTGCTGCTGTTGCTGCTGGCCGTCAACATCCAAAGCCTGCTGGCGGTGGTGGCGATCATGGGCGTTAACTTTTGCATGGCGCTGTGCTGGCCAACCAACTTTGGCCTGACAATCAAAGGGCTGGGCGAAGAAACGCAGGTGGCCGGTTCGATCGTGGTGATGTCGATCATCGGCGGCGCGGTGGTGCCGTTACTCATGGGCATCATCTCCGATCTCAACGGCGGCGATATGCAGATCGCCTTTGCAGTACCGCTGGTCTGTTTCGCCTACGTCGCCTTCTATGGCTTCTACTGCGCGCGCAAGGGGATTTGATATGGCACACCGGATTAACGGGTTGATGCACGTCGGTTTGCGCTGCGCGAATATCGAACAAGCCGCCGGCTTCTATCGTTCACTCGGTTTCGAACCCCGACAAACGTTGGCGCTCGGCGGCCCCGTCGCCGTACAGTTTTTGCAGTTGGGTGAGCTAACGCTGGAGTTATACCAGTTACCTGACGAAGGGCTGACTCGCACCCCTAGCGCCTATGGTATCGACCATATCGCTTTGCGGGTCATCGATCTGGCGGCCACGCAGCGTTGGCTGGCGGAGCTGGGGTATCCGGTGATTGAAGGGCCGACGCTGCAGCCCAGCGGTACCAATGGCGTGCGTTATCTGATGATCGCCGGGCCGGACGGCGAGCGGGTGGAATTCAGCCAGCCGCTGTAATGTTTCTTCCCACATAGCACAAGGCCCGATGGCTGTGATAAGCCATCGGGCCTCATTCGATTTTTTGTCAGCACACGAGCCTTTACCGCCATAGCCATGCGCCTTATCGGCCATCGCCCACATTCCCTCAAGCACCCTACCAGGCTGCGCCAAATAATCCCCAACCGCAATGGCAACACTGCAAATAATTGCATATCCATGTGTCAGCCAATAAAGAATAAGTTTACTTAACATTGCAGGAACAATATTTTTTCATTTATGGTAGTCATGACTGGAATAAGCCAATGGGAACGGGGTTGTCAGGGGATAGATGTTATTTCTTTAGATGGGATTTTATCTGGAACCAACAGAAAATAGCGTGCATACGTAACAAAACAGCAACCCAAAGCTAAAAACCAGCAGAGAACACTTGCCTCTGCTGAGTTGATAGCTTTAAGATGGTGTAAGAAAATTTTCCCTGGTGTTGGCCGATCTTGGCAGCCTGACCCTACGAGGTCAGGTTTTTTTTATGTTTTTTTCGTCGAAAATTGACTAGAAAAGTGTATCGC
Organism: Serratia sp. MF1(2023); assembly: GCF_030954545.1. Taxonomy (NCBI): domain Bacteria; kingdom Pseudomonadati; phylum Pseudomonadota; class Gammaproteobacteria; order Enterobacterales; family Yersiniaceae; genus Serratia; species Serratia sp. MF1(2023). The sequence goes on from NZ_JAVHUX010000039.1 coordinate 120,905, forward strand.
CTTAGGGAGTTAGAAGCTAGTTAGACTAAAGTATAGTACCCAACTAGACCTTCATCAGTTCAGTTGGGTTATTATTTCACATAGCAGAAATCAGGTGCCAGCACTATTTTTCGCTCTGTATCTCAGCAGCCACGGCGTTCTACCATGGCCACCATACACCGCTCATTTTACTCAGCAACCCAACATACCCGCAGAGCCGTCGAGAAATAGCACCGGTCCTGTCATTAAAATAATGTGATCTCTATCAGATATTTTTAATATCGCATTTTACCACTGCATGAAGACAGGTCCGAGGACGTACTGTAGAAATCACACCAGCCGCTCTTTTCACTCCTATTCCTCTGCCGGACGGCAAATCCATGCCCTATCGACACCCCCCAGTAACAAATAGTAAGAATTAATTTATTAAAATAATAAAATCCACCTAAATTATAACGTCAATAATTAATATTTCACCATGGCAGATACGGCTCGGCAGTCATTGATAGTCAATCCTCTCCAGCCTTTAATCGGCCAAGCCGTTCAATCTCGTCGACCTGCTTTGTTCACCGTTCAATTGCCCTGAAGCTGCCTCGCAGCACGGCATAATAAGGTTAGCGCCGATCGCTTAAAAAGCCTTATCATTCTCATGCACCGGCATGCTCGTAGTGAAACTTCTCTGATGTTACTGGATAAAGTTATTTCTCTTAATTTATTCAAAGGTAACATTATGTTTAATATTTACAGCACCAACTACGCATCAATGAGCACCGAAAAATCAGCAGATCTTTATGTTTTAAGGAAAAACGTCTTTAAAGACAGGCTGCAATGGGCCGTGAACTGTTCAGACGGCAAGGAGCTGGATGAGTTTGATAATGATAAGACAAACTATATATTTGGCGTAAAGGACAACATGATAATTTGTGGTACGAGGATGATTGATATGAAACACAAGAATATGCTGAACAGCGCATTTTCCTCTTTCTTTCATGACGTCGTCATTCCAGAGGGGAATTTCATCGAGTCCACACGATTTTTCGTCGATAAGGAAAGGACCCAGTCTCTGTTGGGCCGCCGGTTCCCTGTGACCCTGGCGCTGTTCTTGTCGCTGATCAACTATGCGCGGCAACACGGTTATGACGGCATATTGGCAGTCTCCAGCCACCCGATGTTGCATATCATCAAAAGCTCCGGCTGGAACGTCACGCAGTTGAAGACAGGCATGTCGGAAAAGAACGAGCCCGTTCATTTGCTGTTGGGCCACGTTGACCGTCAGAGCCAGGAGGCATTAAAAAACAGAATATTCAAAAAGTTGAATACGCAAGACGAGCACATGCTAAACGCCTGGCCGTTGAGCGACGAACCTGCGTTCTAATCACCCCACCGGTTTAATCAGCTGAAGTTCCATCCCTAAACGGATAGCATGCCGGGCATTCGCCACCCCCAGTTTTTTGACAATGTTCCCCATATGAAACTTGATGGTGCAGGTTTTGATCCCCAGGATCATGCCCATCTCCTGGTAGGTTTTCCCCACGCTGGCCCAATAGAGGATCTCGTTTTCTCTCTCTGTAAAACGGGCGTTTTTTTCCTGGCGCGCGGTGTTTTTTTCCGACAGTGAAGTCAGCGTTAAATACATCTCATGGGTCGATGCCAGCAGCAACGAAATATCGCCTTTATGCTGATTCAGCATCTGCATGGTTTCCGCCTTGCGCTCGGCAGCGAGGGTAAAGGAAAGGGTCACCAGATTATTATTAAAGTCATGCAACACGAAGGTATAGCCATCGGCTACGCCGAATTCGCGTGCTTGCTCGAACAACTCAGAAAAACGGAAGCCGGCGCCAGCCATGAGATTCTCATCCCAGGCGAAAGGTGTCAGGCGATTGAGCGCCGTAATGACCACCGGATCGGTATATTGCAGCCCTTGCTCTTTATATTGCTTTACCCATTCACCGGGGTAATTGGTGACGCCAAAGATACATGACATATCTTTCTTGGATAACACCACGTAGGCCCAGATAAGCTCGCCGAAATCGCCTAATGCTGCTTCCAGATGCTTGCTGATAATGTGACTGATATTTTCTTCATATTCCATTAACTGCCTGCCCCGCTACCCAATACACCGCAGGGTAGACTATACCAAAAAGGATCGGTGCGCCGTAACCTTCGCATCTCGCGCGGATAATGCCCGCTGGAATATTGCCAGCGGCGGCCGGCAAGCGCTTTGCCTGCCGCCGATGCGCGGGGTATATTAGCCGCACGTCCATTGTGCCTGTCAGGAGTGAATGAGTGAGCATGTTCGCAGAAGAGCGCCAGGAAAAACTCCTCGCCATTCTCAAGGAGAAGCGCAAGCTCTCCGTGGGGGAAATGAGCTCGCGCTTTAACGTCTCCGGCGCCACCATCCGCACCGATCTGCGCATTCTGGAAGACGCCGGCATGCTGACGCGCACCCACGGCGGCGCCATTCTGCGCACCCGCGCCAGCTTCGAGGTCGGTTCCGATCAGCGTGAAGAGGTGAACCTCAGCGCCAAGGAGCAAATCGGTCAATTGGCCGCCGGCCTGGTGGAAGACGGCGACATCATCGTATTGGACACCGGCACCACCACCCTGCAGATCGCCCGCCATCTGCGCCAGCGCCACAACCTGACCGTGGTCACCAACGATTTCATGATCGCCAAGAGTCTGGAAGACGTCGAATCTATCCAGATCATCCTGCTGGGCGGCATCGTCAAAAAGGGTTATCACTGCGCGGTCGCCATCAACGGCCGTTCGCTGCTGGATACGCTGAACATCGACAAGGCGTTTATGGGCGCCAACGCGCTATCGCTGAAACAGGGCGCCTGCGTGGCCGACATCATGCTGGCCGAAACCAAGCGCGCGATGGTGGAACATGCCAATCAGGTGATCGTGGTGTGCGATCACTCCAAGCTGAGCAACACCTCGCTGGCGCAGTTCGCCTCCCCTGCCCAGATCGACACCCTGGTGCTGGATCGCCTGCCGGAAGACGCGCAGGCCTATCAGGATGCTGGCATCGCGCTGCTGAGCGTCAGCTAACCCCCCCCCCAACAAAAAAGGCGCGGCCCCGCGGCCACGCCTTTCTTCACTACCGATCGCCCCGCTACTTGCGTTTGAGCAGCATATACACGCTGATCAGCAGGAACAGCATACTCGGCAGCAGCGCGCCCAGCACCGGCGGCATGCTGTACACCAGGCTCAGCGGGCCGAAGATCTGATCCAGCACGTAGAACAGGAAGCCGAAGCTGATGCCGGTCACCACGCGGATGCCCATCGGCACGCTGCGCAGCGGGCCGAAGATGAACGACAGCGCCATCAGCATCATCACCGCCACCGACAGCGGCGAGAAGATTTTGCTCCACATGTTGAGCTGGTAACGGCTGGCCTCCTGGCCGCTCTGCTTCAGGTACTTCACGTAGTTGTGCAGCCCGCTGATGGAGAGCGAATCCGGATCCAGCGCCACCACGCCCAGCTTGTCCGGGGTCAGGTTGGTTTTCCATTCGCCGGTCAGCGTCTGGGTGCCGGTCACCTGTTTCGGGTCGGTCAGATCCGAGGTATCCACCTGCGAAAGCTGCCACACCCCGTTCTCGAAGCTGGCGGTGGCGGCATAGCGCACCGTCTCCAGGCGACGCTGATCGTTGAAGTGGTAGATGTTCACGCCGGAGAGTTCTTTATCGCCGGAGACGCGTTCGATGTAGATGAAGTCGTTGCCATCTTTCGCCCACAGCCCGCTCTTGGTGGAGAGCAGCGAGCCGCCGTACATCTGCTGGGCGCGGTAGTTGCGCGCCATCTGCTCGCCCTGCGGCGCCACCCACTCGCCGATCGCCATGGTCAGCAGCACCAGCGGAATGGCGGTTTTCATCACCGAGCCGGCGATCTGCAGGCGGGTAAAGCCGGAAGCCTGCATGACGACCAGTTCGCTGCGCGTCGCCAGTTGGCCCAGGCCGAGCAGCGCGCCGAGCAGCGCCGCCATCGGGAAGAAGATCTCGATGTCTTTCGGCACGCTCAGCAGGGTGTACATGCCGGCGCTCAACGCGGTGTATTCGCCCTGGCCGACCTTGCGCAGCTGATCGACGAACTTGATGATGCCGGACAGCGACACCAGCATGAACAGCGTCATGATGATGGTGTTGAAAATCGTTTTACCGATATACCGGTCTAATACGCCAAACATCAGGCCGCTCCTCTCAGGCGTGCGCGCAGCTTGCGCATCGGCACGGTATCCCACAGGTTCAGCGCCAGCGCGATCGCGAAGTAAACGCCGTTAACCAGCCACAGCCACAGCATCGGATCCAGCTTGCCCTTGCCGGCGTTGGAGCGCAGCGAGGTCTGCAGCAGGAAGAAGATCAGATACAGCAGGATGGCCGGCAGCATGCTCAGCACGCGGCCCTGGCGTGGGTTCACCACGCTGAGCGGCACCACCAGCAGCGCCATCAGCGCCACCGACACCACCAGCGTCAGGCGCCAGTGGAACTCGGCGCGCGCATCCGGATCGTCGGACTCCCACAGCGTCTGCATCGACATCTGTTCGGATTCGGTGTTGTCCGCCGCCACGGTGCGGTGGCCAATCACCGCCTTGTAGTCGTTGAAGTCGGTAATGCGGAAGTCGCGCAGCAGCGCGGTGCCTTCAAAGCGGGTGCCCTTGTCGAGCGTCACCACCTGCGAGCCGTCTTTCTGCTGCACGATGTTGCCGTGCTCGGCCACCACCACCGACGGGCGTTGGTTACCGTTCGGCCGCAGCTGCGCCAGGAACACGTCGTTGAAAGTGCTGCCCTTCACGTTGCCGATAAACAGCACCGCGTTGCCGTCCTGCGAGGGTTTGAACTGCCCTTCCGCCAGCCCGGCGATGCTCGGGTTGGCCTTGGCTTCGTTCACCACCACGTCCTGATAGCGCGAAGCCCAGGGGCCGGCCCAAAACACGTTCACCGCCGCGATCGCAGAGGTGAACAGCGCCAGGATCATGGCGGCGATAATCAGGGTGCGTTTGCCCAGCCCGCAGGCGTGCATAACGGTGATTTCGCTCTCGGTATACAACCGCCCAAGCGTCATCAGCAAGCCGAGAAACAGGCTCAACGGCAGGATGAGCTGCGCCATTTTCGGCACGCCCAGCGCCAGCAGGGAGAGGACTAAGTTTGTCGGGATATTGCCGTCCACCGCATCGCCCAACACCCTGACCAGGTTCTGACAAAAGAAGATCAGAAGCAGGATGAACAGGATGGCGATTTGGCTCTTGAGCGTTTCCCGTACCAGATATCTTATGATGATCACGCTTATTACGCCTGTGAAAACTTGTCTTTTTGCAGGAAAATCGATAATTTCATCGCTAATCCGCCATTTATTCTCATCATATGGCAACCTTCACAGCTAAAATAGTATTACAACATCAAGCCGTTTGGGTGTCCTATAGGAACTTGCTTATAGTCGCCAAAACAGAGCAATTTACGCCGTTCAGGTTAACATAATCCGTTAACTCAAATGGCGGGAGATCGTTACGGAGTCGGTTATTCTAGCCGTAGCGTCCGCCTTTGTCTTTAAGATTCAGGAGAGTGCATGGAGTTCAGTGTAAAAAGCGGTAGCCCGGAAAAACAGCGCAGTGCCTGTATTGTAGTCGGCGTTTTCGAACCGCGCCGCCTGTCCCCTATCGCAGAACAACTCGACAAAATCAGTGATGGTTATATCAGCGCATTGCTGCGCCGTGGCGAACTGGAAGGCAAGGTCGGGCAGACGCTGCTACTGCACCATGTGCCCAACATTCTCTCCGAGCGCATCCTGCTGATCGGCTGCGGCAAAGAGCGCGAGCTCGATGAGCGCCAATACAAGCAGGTGATCCAGAAAACCATCAATACCCTCAACGACACCGGCTCGATGGAAGCGGTCTGCTTCCTGACCGAGCTGCATGTAAAAGGCCGCAATACCTATTGGAAAGTGCGTCAGGCGGTGGAAACCGCCAAAGAGACGCTCTACACCTTCGATCAGCTGAAAAGCAACAAGGTGGAGCCGCGTCGACCGCTGCGCAAAATGGTGTTCAACGTGCCGACCCGCCGTGAGCTCACCAGCGGCGAGCGCGCTATCCAGCACGGCCTGGCGGTGGCTTCCGGCATCAAGGCGGCCAAAGATCTCGGCAACATGCCGCCGAACATCTGTAACGCCGGCTACCTGGCCTCGCAGGCCCGCCAGCTGGCGGACGCCTTCAGCACCCACATCACCACCCGCGTCATCGGCGAACAGCAGATGAAAGAGCTGGGCATGAACGCCTATCTGGCAGTCGGCGCCGGTTCGCAAAACGAGTCGTTGATGTCGGTGATGGAATATAAGGGCAACCCAAATCCGGACGCTAAGCCGATCGTGCTGGTAGGCAAAGGGCTGACCTTCGACTCCGGCGGCATCTCGATCAAACCGGCCGACGGCATGGACGAGATGAAATACGACATGTGCGGCGCGGCGACCGTGTACGGCGTGATGCGCGTGGTGGCGGAGCTGAACCTGCCGCTGAACGTGATCGGCGTGCTGGCCGGCTGTGAAAACATGCCGGGCGGTCGGGCTTACCGTCCGGGCGACGTGCTGACCACCATGTCCGGCCAGACCGTCGAGGTGCTGAACACCGACGCCGAAGGCCGCCTGGTGCTGTGCGACACCCTGACCTACGTCGAGCGCTTCGAGCCGGAGCTGGTGATCGACATCGCCACCCTGACCGGCGCCTGCGTGATCGCCTTGGGCCACCACATCACCGGCCTGATGTCGAACCACAACCCGCTGGCGCACGAGCTGCTGGGCGCTTCCGAGCAGGCCGGCGACCGCGCCTGGCGCCTGCCGATGGCCGACGAGTACTACGAGCAGCTGGACTCCAACTTCGCCGACATGGCGAACATCGGTGGCCGCCCTGGCGGCGCCATCACCGCCGCCTGCTTCCTGTCGCGCTTCACCCGCAAGTACACCTGGGCGCATCTGGATATCGCCGGCACCGCCTGGCGCTCCGGTAAAGCCAAGGGCGCGACCGGCCGCCCGGTGGCGCTGCTGTCTCAGTTCTTGCTCAACCGTGCAGGCCTGAACGGCGACGATTAAATCTGAGCGGTAATTCAGGTATAATCCCAAGGGGCACAGCATGCTGTGCCCCTACATTTTTTTATCGGCAGCGGTGGATCCTTAATGAAACAGGCGACGTTTTATTTGCTCGACAACGCGGAACCGTCTGGTGCGCTCAGCGCCCATGAGGCCGTGGCCTGCGCCGTTGCCGCCAACGGCTTCCGTTCCGGCAAACGGGTGCTGATCGCCTGCGAGAGCCAGGAGCAGGCCCAGCGGCTGGACGAAGCGCTGTGGCAGCGCGAGCCGCATGAATTCGTGCCGCACAACCTGGCCGGCGAAGGGCCGCACTACGGCGCGCCGGTGGAACTGTGCTGGCCCGGCAAGCGCGGCAACGCCCCGCGCGATCTGCTGATCGCCCTGCTGCCGCAGTTTGCCGATTTTGCTACCGCTTTCCATGAAGTGGTAGACTTCGTTCCTTACGAAGACACTCTGAAACAGTTGGCGCGCGACCGTTACAAGGCCTATCGCAGCGTCGGCTTCCATTTGACCACGGCTACGCCGCCAACTCACTGAATACAATAAAGAATGGAAAAGACAAACAGTCAGCTCGACACCGCATACGACCCAAAACAGATCGAACAGAAGCTGTACGATCACTGGGAGAATCAGGGTTACTTCAAGCCGAACGGCGACACCAGCCAGGAAAGCTTCTGCATCATGATCCCGCCGCCGAACGTCACCGGCAGCCTGCACATGGGCCACGCGTTCCAGCAGACCATCATGGACACCATGATTCGCTATCAGCGCATGCAGGGTAAAAACACCCTGTGGCAGGCGGGCACCGACCACGCCGGCATCGCCACCCAGATGGTGGTGGAGCGCAAGATCGCCGCGGAAGAAGGCAAAACCCGCCACGACTACGGCCGTGACGCGTTTATCGACAAAATCTGGCAGTGGAAGGCGGAGTCCGGCGGCACCATCACCCGCCAGATGCGCCGTCTGGGTAACTCCGTGGACTGGGAGCGCGAGCGCTTCACCATGGACGAAGGCCTGTCGAACGCGGTGCGCGAAGTGTTTGTCCGTCTGCACAAAGAAGACCTGATCTACCGCGGCAAGCGCCTGGTGAACTGGGATCCGAAGCTGCGCACCGCCATCTCCGATCTGGAAGTGGAAAACCGCGAATCCAAAGGTTCCATGTGGCACCTGCGCTACCCGCTGGCCGACGGCGCGAAAACCGCTGAGGGCAAAGACTACCTGGTGGTCGCCACCACCCGTCCGGAAACCGTGCTGGGCGATACCGGCGTGGCGGTCAACCCGGAAGATCCGCGCTATAAAGACCTGATCGGCAAAGAGATCATTCTGCCGCTGGTCGGCCGCCGCATCCGCATCGTCGGCGACGAACACGCCGATATGGAAAAAGGCACCGGCTGCGTGAAGATCACCCCGGCGCACGATTTCAACGACTACGAAGTCGGCAAACGCCACGGCCTGCCGATGATCAACATTCTGACCTTCGACGGCGACATCCGCCAGGAAGCGGAAGTGTTCAACACCCTGGGCGAAGTCTGCACCGACTATTGCAACGAGATCCCGGCCGAGTTCCGCGGCCTGGAGCGCTTCGCGGCGCGTAAAGCGGTGGTTGCCGCCTTCGATAATCTGGACCTGCTGGACGAGATCAAACCGCACGACCTGACGGTGCCTTACGGCGACCGCGGCGGCGTGGTGATCGAGCCGATGCTGACCGACCAATGGTACGTGCGCACCGCGCCGCTGGCCAAAGTGGCGGTGGAAGCGGTCGAACAGGGCGAAATCCAGTTCGTGCCGAAGCAGTACGAAAACATGTACTTCAGCTGGATGCGCGACATTCAGGACTGGTGCATCTCGCGTCAACTGTGGTGGGGCCACCGTATCCCGGCCTGGTACGACGTGAACGGCAAAGTCTACGTGGGCCGCAGCGAAGAAGAAGTGCGCAGCGAGAACAACCTGGGCGCCGACGTGGTGCTGACCCAGGACGAAGACGTGCTGGACACCTGGTTCTCGTCCGGCCTGTGGACCTTCTCTACCCTGGGCTGGCCGGAGCAGACCGAGGCGCTGAAAACCTTCCACCCGACCAGCGTGATGGTCAGCGGCTTCGACATCATCTTCTTCTGGATCGCGCGCATGATCATGCTGACCATGCACTTCATCAAGGATGAAAACGGCAAGCCGCAGGTGCCGTTCAAGACCGTCTACATGACCGGTCTTATCCGCGACGACGAAGGCCAGAAGATGTCCAAGTCGAAAGGCAACGTGATCGACCCGCTGGACATGGTCGACGGCATCTCGCTGGAAGATCTGCTGGAAAAACGCACCGGCAACATGATGCAGCCGCAGCTGGCGGAGAAAATCCGCAAGCGCACCGAGAAGCAGTTCCCGAACGGCATCGAGCCGCACGGCACCGACGCCCTGCGCTTCACCCTGGCGGCGCTGGCCTCGACCGGCCGCGACATCAACTGGGACATGAAGCGCCTGGAAGGTTACCGCAACTTCTGTAACAAGCTGTGGAACGCCAGCCGCTTCGTGCTGATGAACACCGAAGCGCACGACTGCGGCTTCAACGGCGGCGAGAAAGTGCTGTCACTGGCGGATCGCTGGATCCTGGCCGAATTCAACCGCACGGTGAAAGCCTACCGCGAAGCGCTGGATACCTACCGCTTCGATCTGGCGGCCAACATCCTGTACGAATTCACCTGGAACCAGTTCTGCGACTGGTATCTGGAGCTGACCAAGCCGGTGGTGAGCAACGGCAGCGAAGCGGAACAGCGCGGCACCCGCCACACGCTGATCACCGTGCTGGAAGCGCTGCTGCGCCTGGCGCACCCGATCATTCCGTTTATCACCGAAACCATCTGGCAGCGCGTGAAGCCGCTGACCGGCACGACCGCAGACACCATCATGCTGCAGCCGTTCCCGGCCTACGACGCCGCGCTGGAAGACGAGCAGGCGCTGAACGATCTGGAGTGGATCAAGCAAACCATCATCGCCGTGCGCAACATCCGCGCCGAGATGAACATTGCGCCAAGCAAAGCGCTCGACGTGCTGCTGCGCAACTGCAGCGCCGACGCCCAGCGCCGCGTGCAGGAGAACCAAAGCTTTATCGCCCGTCTGGCGCGCCTGGAATCCATCGCGCTGCTGCCGGCCGGTGAGAAAGGCCCGGTCTCCGTCACCAAGCTGGTGGACGGCGCCGAGCTGCTGATCCCGATGGCCGGTTTCATCGACAAGGACGCCGAGATCGCGCGTCTGGCGAAAGAGATGGGCAAACTGGATGCGGAAATCGCCGCGATCGAAGGCAAGCTGGCGAACGAAGGCTTCGTGGCGCGCGCGCCGGAAGCGGTGGTCGCCAAAGAACGCGATCGTCTGGCGGCCTGCAAAGAAGGCAAAGTGAAGCTGCAGGAACAGCAGGCGACCATCGCCGCACTGTAATCCACCGGCTCACGCCAACGCCTGAAAAACAGCGGGGTCTTCCCCGCTGTTTTTTTATCGCCGTTGCATCCGGGCCGGGTTAGGTGTTATTACAAGATATTACTGCTGCAGGGACGCCGCCGGGAAATAACTCCCGGCGCGTTTCGTGCTGCGATAAAAACGAAAAACGAACGTGGTCTCTTTCAATGGCGAGTGTAAACATGACAACAGCAACCCCGGCGCGCCTGCTGGTGCGCCCCATCACGGCGGACGACAATGCCGCCATTGCTCACGTCATTCGCGAAGTCTCCGCCGAGCACGGCCTGACGGCGGATAAAGGCTATACCGTCTCCGATCCCAATCTGGACGCCCTGTATCAGCTCTACAGCCTGCCGCGCAGCGCTTACTGGGTGATCGAGGTAGACGGCCAGGTCGCCGGCGGCGGCGGCATCGCGCCGCTGCAGGGCGGCGCAGACGATATATGCGAATTGCAGAAGATGTATTTCCTGCCGGTGTTGCGCGGCAAGGGATTGGCGAAACGCCTGGCGCTGCAGGCGCTGGATTTCGCCCGCCGGCACGGCTTCCGCTGTTGTTACCTCGAGACCACCGCCAGCCTGACGCAGGCCGTTGCGCTGTACGAACATCTGGGCTTCGAACACATCGACCACGCGATGGGCGCTACCGGCCACGTCGATTGCGAAGTCACCATGCTGAAAACGCTGTAATCGCCCCCGCCTGCACATCATGGCGCAGCTTGCTGCGCCTTTTTTATTAATATCGCAATCAATCAGTAAAACTCGCTATAACGCCGTATTTCAAGCAGATAAACTGACGTTAAAAACCATGATGTAAATTTAATGTGAAGTTCGTTAATAAATTAACGATCGCAAATTGACCGCTTTTTCCCCCGCGCTACTCTGCCAGTATCCCAATCGCGCACGGAGAGCTGTCATGTCGGAAAATACCTTTGATTACATCATTGTCGGCGCCGGTTCCGCCGGCTGCGTGCTGGCGGCGCAGCTGATCCGCCGCACCCAGGCACGGGTGCTGTTGCTGGAAGCCGGCGGCGACGACAATAATCTGTTCATCAAGATGCCGGCCGGCGTGGCCAAGATCATCGCCAAAAAGAGCTGGCCCTACGAGACGGAACCGGAACCGCACGCCAACAACCGCCGCATGCAGATCGCGCAGGGCAAGGTGCTGGGCGGCAGCAGTTCGGTCAACGGCATGATCTACCTGCGCGGCCAGCCGCAGGACTACGACGACTGGGCCGAGCGCTATGGCTGCACCGGCTGGAGCTACCGGGAGGTGCTGCCCTATTTCAAACGCGCCGAGGCCAACGAAAGCCTGTCGGACGACTACCACGGCGCCGACGGGCTGCTGCCGGTCAGCGAAAACCGCTACCGCCACCCGCTCAGCATGGCGTTTATCCGCGCCGGCCAGGAGCTGAACCTGCCCTACCGCAACGACTTCAACGGCGACAGCCAGCACGGCGTCGGTTTCTACCAAACCACCACCCACAACGGCGAACGCGCCAGCACCGCCCGCACCTACCTGAAGGCGGTGCGCGACGAACGGCGGCTGGTGGTGAAACTGAACGCGCTGGCGCACCGGCTGACCTTCGAGGGCAACGTCGCCACCGGCGTGGTCTACAGCCAGAACGGCGGCGCGGAAGTGACCGCGCGCGCCACCAAAGAGGTGATCGTCAGCGCCGGCGCGGTCGGTTCGCCGAAGCTGCTGATGCTGTCCGGCATCGGCCCGCGCGACCACCTGCAGCAGCTGGGCATCGAGGTGCGGGCGGATCTGCCGGTGGGCAAAAACTTCCACGACCATCTGCACATGTCGATCAACGTCAGCACCCGCGAGCCGATCAGCCTGTTCGGCGCCGATCGCGGCCTGCAGGCGCTGAGCCACGGCGCGCAGTGGCTGGCGTTTCGCAGCGGCGTGCTCTCGTCCAACGTGCTGGAAGGCGCCGCCTTCACCGACAGCCAGGGCGACGGCCGGCCGGACGTGCAGATCCACTTCCTGCCGCTGCTGGACAGCTGGGACGACGTGCCCGGCGAGCCGCTGCCGAACATTCACGGCTTCACGCTCAAGGTCGGCTACCTGCAGCCGAAGGCACGCGGCGAAGTGCTGCTGCGCAGCAGCAACCCGCACGATCCGGTCAAGCTGCACGCCAACTACCTCGGCCACCCGGACGATCTGGCCGGCAGCGTGCGCGCGGTGAAGTTCGGCCTGGGCTTCCTGCAAACCGCGGCGCTGAAGCCGCTGATCAAAGATCTGCTGATGCCGCAGCCGGAGTGGACGCGCGACGAAGCGCAGCTGGAAGAGTTCGTGCGCAACTTCTGCAAGACGGTGTATCACCCGGTGGGCAGTTGCCGCATGGGGCCGTCGCCGCAGGACGCGGTGACCGATCCGCAGCTGCGGGTGCACGGATTTGAGCAGCTGCGGGTGATCGACTGCTCGGTGATGCCGCAGCTCACCAGCGGCAACACCAATGCGCCGACCATCATGCTGGCGGAAAAGGCGGTGGATCTGTTGCTGGGCGCGCCGCAGTAAGGGCGCGCCTCAACGTCAGGCGGCGGCGGGCACGCCGCTGTGGAAACGCAGCTCGCTGTCCGGCGACAGGATCAGTTCAGCTTCGAGGCGGCCGAAATGCGCCACCCGTTCGCTGATGTCGCCGCCGGCGATCTGTTCCGCCAGCGTCAGGTAGTCCTGATAATGGCGCGCTTCGGAGCGCAGCAGCGAGACGTAAAAGCGGTTCAGCTCGTCGTCCAGGTGCGGCGCCAGTTTGGCAAAGCGTTCGCAGGATCGCGCTTCGATGTAGGCGCCGCAGATCAGTTTGTCGATCAGCGTCGCCGGATCGTGAGTGCGGATCTCGCGGATCATCCCCTTGGCGTAGCGGCTGGCGGTGATCTTGCGATACGGGATCCCGCGCGCCTGCATGATCTCCAGCACCTGCGAGAAGTGATGCAGCTCTTCCTTGATCAACAGCACCATGCGATCCGCCAGATCCTGGCCGTAGGCCGAGCCGTTTTTCGGCAGGATCTTGCGGGTGAACTGGCCCTGGCGAAACAGCGTGTCCGGCGCGCCCTGCGCTTCGTGCAGAAACGCCTCGTAAGGGCGCAGCAGCGCCAACAGCGCGTCGCCGCTCTCTTTGTCCGCCACATAGCGGCGGATCAGCCACATGCCGGTCTGCGCGGCTTTCAGTTCGCACACCAGGTGGTCGGTCAGCAACAGCTGCAGGTTTTCCGGACGGCGCGCGGCGTCGATCCAGGCGTCAGGAGTTTCACAGTGCAGGAAGCTTAAAATCGGGGCTAACAGGGATTGGTATGTCATCGGCTTAATTGCCCTATGTATTTCAAGTTGCAGCTAGGCGGCCAGCTCACTCATCCCCAGGAGCTTACTTAGGTAAGTGACTGGGGTGAGGGAGTGCAGCCAACAACGCTGCAGCTTGAAAGACGACGGGGATATCAGGGGCCGGCGAAAGCCAGCCCACAGGTATTGATCGGAAAGGGATTAGTGGCGTTTACCGTCGTCGTCTTCGTCGATGTAGTCGCCGTCTTCGTCATCCTCACCGTCTTCACCGTTCGGATCTTCGAAGTAGGTGCCCCAGCCGTCGTAGTTGACGCCGCAGCGTTCCGCCAGCGCCACCAGCTGCTCGACCTGAGCGTCGATCAGTTCGGCGTTCAGGCCGACTTCGCTGATCACGTCGCAGCACATCACCATCGAACCGTCTTCCACTTCCAGCTCTTCGGCGTCGGTCACTTCGTAGCCCAGCTTGAAGGCTTCAACGGCGGCCTGCTCCAGAACCTCAAATTTCTCGGCGGACAGATGGTGCTCGATGGTGTAGAGCGCGTCCGGATCGCTGCCGTCTTCCAGCAGTTCTTCGATGATCAGGCGGGTCTCTTCACGTTGTTCTTCCAGCAATTCGCGGTTTGCCATGCCTATATCCTCAAGTCAAATGGCCTTCATTCCTTCTATTTTCACACACCGCCGACATTGCTTCCACGATAAACGTGAAAGATTTCCTCGCCGGGGTTGAAATTGAATATTCATACATATAAAGTGAATTTTAATTCAATTAAGTAATCAGGGAATCGGACTATGAGCACCGGCAATGCGTTCTACCAACGTCACTTTCTGAGGTTAATGGATTTCACCCCCGCCGAGCTGCAGGCGCTGCTGAAACTGGCGGCCGATCTGAAGCAGGCCAAGAAGCAGGGGCAGGAACAGCGCCGGCTGCAGGGCAAAAACATTGCGCTCATCTTCGAAAAAGACTCGACCCGCACGCGATGCTCTTTCGAAGTTGCCGCATTCGATCAGGGCGCGCAGGTCACTTACCTCGGCCCGAGCGGCAGCCAGATCGGCCATAAGGAGTCGATGAAAGACACCGCCCGGGTGCTGGGCCGCCTGTACGACGGTATTCAGTATCGCGGCTACGGCCAGGCGCTAGTGGAAACCCTGGCGCAGCACGCCGGCGTGCCGGTATGGAACGGCCTGACCGACGAGTTCCACCCCACCCAGCTGCTGGCGGATCTGCTCACCGTGCAGGAGCACCTGCCGGGCAAGGCGCTGAGTGAAGTGAAGCTGGCGTACGTCGGCGACGCGCGCAACAACATGGGCAACACGCTGCTAGAAGCCGCCGCGCTGGCGGGCATGGATCTGCGGCTGGTGGCGCCTAAGGCCTGCTGGCCGCAGCCGGAGCTGGTGGCCGAGTGCCAGGCGCTGGCGCAGCAAACCGGCGCGAAACTCACCCTGACCGAAGACATCGCCGAAGGGGTGCAAGACGCCGACTTCCTCTACACCGACGTGTGGGTGTCGATGGGCGAACCAAAAGAGACCTGGCGGGAGCGTATCGCGCTGCTGCGGCCGTATCAGGTCAACATGGCAATGCTGAAGCTGACCGGCAACCCGAACGTGAAGTTCCTGCACTGCCTGCCAGCGTTCCACGACGATCAAACCACGCTCGGCAAGCAGATGGCGCAGCAGTACGATCTGCACGGCGGCATGGAAGTGACCGACGAAGTGTTCGAGTCGGCGCACAGCGTGGTGTTCGATCAGGCGGAAAACCGGCTGCACACCATCAAGGCGGTGCTGGTCGCCACGCTGAGCGAAACCCTCTGACCGCCCTCCCCTCCGCCCTGGCGCCCCCGGCCAGGGCGGCTAATATATTCCAGGAATATCAAATAGCGGATTGACCTTTGCTCACCGCCGGCAAAGGCTCTACCGTGACAGGCCGACGGCGCCCGCGCCGTAAAAACCAACGATAACAAACCGTTCTCAGCGTCGCCTGGCGGCGCCTTCAGGGGATACACACCGATGAAAGCCAAACTCTTGCCGCTGTTCCTGCTCGCCGCCTTGCCCGCCGCCGCGTTAGCCGCCACGCCGCCGAATACGCTGGTGGTGGTGCAATCGCTGGATGACATCGTCAGCCTCGATCCGGCGGAAGCCAACGAACTCTCCAGCATCCAGACGGTGCCCAGCCTGTATCAGCGGCTGGTGCAGGCGGATCGCGAAGATCCGGCCAAGGTGGCGCCGGTGCTGGCGGAAAGCTGGCAGAGCGATGCGGCGGCCAAAACGCTGACGGTGAAACTGCGGCCGCAGGCGGCGTTCGCCTCCGGCAACCCGCTGACCGCCGACGACGTGATCTTTTCCTACAGCCGCGCGGTCAAGATGAACAAGTCGCCGGCGTTCATCCTCAACGTGCTCGGCTGGCAGCCGGACAACATCGACGCGCAGCTGAAGAAGATCGACGAACATACCGTGCAGCTGCGCTGGACGGCGGACGTCAGCCCGGCGGTGGCGCTGAATATTCTTTCGACGCCGATCGCCTCGATCGTCGACAGCAAGGCGGCGCTCGCCAATGTTAAAGACGGCGACTTCGGCAACGCGTGGCTGAGAATGCACTCCGCCGGCAGCGGCCCGTTCAAGATGCGCGTCTATCAGCCGCATCAGGCGATCGTGCTGGACGCTAACCCCACCACGCCGGGCGACAAGCCGCAGCTGAAAAACATCATCATTAAAAACGTGCCGGATCCGGCCACCCGCCGCCTGCTGATCCAGCAGGGCGACGCCGATATCGCTCGCGAACTGGGCGCCGATCAGACCGACACGCTGAAAAACCAGCCGGGCGTCAAGGTGCTGGAGATCCCGTCCGCCGAACAAAACTACCTGGTGTTCAACGCCGGCAACGGCGCCAATCCGCTGCTGAACAACCCGGCCTTCTGGGAAGCGGCGCGCTATCTGGTGGATTATCAGGGCATCACGAAGGATCTGCTGAAGGGCCAATACTTCGTGCACCAGAGCTTCCTGCCGGTCGGGCTGCCGGGCGCGCTGGAGACCAATCCGTTCAACTACGATCCGGCCAAGGCGAAAGCCATCCTGGCCAAGGCGGGCATCACCCACGCCGCCTTTACGCTGGACGTGGAGAACAAGCCGCCGTTCATCACCATCGCGCAGGCGCTGCAGGGCAGCTTCGCCGCCGCCGGCGTGAAAGTAGAGCTGCTGCCGGCGGCGGGCAGCCAGGTTTACTCCCGCGTGCGCGCCAGGCAGCATCAGGCGGCGATCCGCCTGTGGATCCCGGATTACTTCGACGCCCACTCCAACGCCAGCGCCTTCGCCTACAACGACGGCAAAAGCAGCACGGTGGCCGGGCTGAACGGCTGGCAGATCCCGCAGTTGAACCAGCAGACGCTGGCGGCGCTGGCCGAAGCCGATCCGGCCAAGCGCCGCGCGCTGTACACCGCCATGCAGCAGGAACTGCAGCGCAGTTCGCCTTACGTGTTTATCGATCAGGCCAAAACCGAAGTGGTGCTGCGCGACAACGTCAAAGGCTACCAGCAGGGGCTGAACGCCGACATGGTCTACTACGATCGCGTCAGCAAATAGCCGGCGGGCGGCCATCGCCGGCCAATCGATTGCGGGGCGGAAAAAAACGGCGTTTTAACGCTTGCAGTGGCGAAAAGCGCGAGTATAATGCGCCACAATTTGCCAGGAGAAAGCATGAAAAACGACGTTTGTTTTGTTAGCCGCAATCGACAAAACCGACTGCCTATCGGCGGCCAGCTGCCGTTGTTTCTCCTGTTGCTAAACCGATCGTTTCAAGCCCCTCATTGAGGGGCTTTTTTTTGCCTTGAGAATATCGAAAAGTCCCGCGCCACGGGCACGCGTCGAGGAGGAGTGAAAAATGGCCAACCCGCTGTATCACAAACACATCATCTCTATTAACGATCTCAGCCGCGAGGATCTGGAGCTGGTGCTGCGCACCGCCGCCGGTCTGAAAGCCAATCCGCAGCCGGAACTGTTGAAACACAAGGTGATCGCCAGCTGCTTCTTCGAAGCCTCGACCCGTACCCGCCTGTCGTTCGAGACCTCGATGCACCGCCTCGGCGCCTCGGTAGTCGGTTTCGC
This sequence comes from Serratia sp. MF1(2023), assembly GCF_030954545.1. Classification (NCBI taxonomy): domain Bacteria; kingdom Pseudomonadati; phylum Pseudomonadota; class Gammaproteobacteria; order Enterobacterales; family Yersiniaceae; genus Serratia; species Serratia sp. MF1(2023). Next base: position 138,773 of record NZ_JAVHUX010000039.1, read on the forward strand.
CGACGGCAGCAACACTTCGCTCGGCAAGAAAGGCGAAACCCTGGCCGACACTATCTCGGTGATCAGCACCTACGTGGACGCCATCGTGATGCGCCATCCGCAGGAAGGCGCGGCGCGCATGGCCGCTGAATTCTCCGGCAATGTGCCGGTGCTCAACGCCGGCGACGGCGCCAACCAGCACCCGACCCAGACCCTGCTGGATCTGTTCACCATCCAGGAAACCCAGGGCCGCCTGAGCAACCTCAGCATCGCCATGGTCGGCGACCTGAAGTACGGCCGCACCGTACACTCGCTCACCCAGGCGCTGGCCAAGTTCGAAGGCAACCGCTTCTACTTCATCGCCCCTGACGCGCTGGCGATGCCGACCTACATCCTGAAAATGCTGGAAGAGAAAGGCATCGAGTACAGCCTGCACAGCAGCATTGAAGAAGTGGTGCCGGAGCTGGATATTCTCTACATGACCCGGGTACAGAAAGAGCGCCTCGATCCTTCCGAGTACGCCAACGTGAAAGCGCAGTTCGTCCTGCGCGCTGCGGATCTGGCCGGCGCGCGCGCCAACCTCAAGGTGCTGCACCCGCTGCCGCGCATCGACGAGATCGCCACCGACGTGGATAAAACGCCGTATGCCTACTACTTCCAGCAGGCGGGCAACGGCATCTTCGCCCGCCAGGCGCTGCTGGCGCTGGTGCTCGACGCAGATTTGGCTCTTTAAGGGGGAACCGCCATGACTCACGACAACAAACTGCAGGTCGAAGCGATCAAATGCGGCACGGTGATCGACCACATTCCGGCGCAGATCGGTTTCAAACTGCTGACGCTGTTCAAGCTGACCGCCACCGACCAGCGCATCACCATCGGCCTGAACCTGCCCTCCAACGCGCTGGGCCGCAAGGATCTGATCAAGATCGAGAACACCTTCCTGACCGAGCAGCAGGCCAACCAGCTGGCGATGTACGCGCCGAAGGCCACGGTAAACCGCATCGATAACTACGAAGTGGTGCGCAAGCTGACCCTCAGCCTGCCGGATCACATCGACGGCGTGCTGACCTGCCCGAACAGTAACTGCATCAGCCGCAGCGAGCCGGTGGCGTCGAGCTTCAGCGTGAAGCCGCGCGACGGCGAAGTGCACCTGAAGTGCCGCTACTGCGAGAAAGAGTTCGAGCATCAGGTGGTGTTGCAGGCCGACTGAATTCTGCCCTTTTAGCGGGAGCGGCGCTGTTAATCTGCGCGTCACTCCCTATAATGGGTGCCTGAAAATAACTCTACCCACGTTGCTACCCACCGAATTTCAAGCTGCGGCCGACCGCGCGGCGGCGTGAAAGACAACGGGTCTATCAGGAGAAAACATGTCACGTAATATCAGCACTGAACTCGCCCCGGCAGCCATTGGTCCTTACGTGCAGGGCGTTGATCTGGGCAGCATGATCATCACTTCCGGCCAGATCCCGGTCGATCCGAAAACCGGCGCCGTCGCCGACGACGTGGCCGCTCAGGCACGCCAGTCGCTGGAAAACGTCAAAGCGATCGTCGAAGCCGCCGGCCTGATCGTTGCCGACATCGTGAAAACCACCGTGTTCGTGAAAGATCTGAACGACTTCGCCACCGTTAACGCCGCGTACGAAACCTTCTTCACCGAGCACAGCGCGCCGTTCCCGGCCCGCTCCTGCGTGGAAGTGGCGCGTCTGCCGAAAGACGTGAAGATCGAAATCGAAGCCATCGCCGTGCGTCGTTAATCGACACGCACGCGAATGACGGTCAGCTTCGGCTGGCCGTTTTTATTGGTAAGAATTTTATTAATCCAATTAATTTATAGCGATAGCGTAATACCGCTCACATTTACAATCCCACAATAAAAACACGCCTATAATTATTTCTCACCCGGCCGGGTCATTGCTGTTTCATTTCGTTCACTCCGTGAATAATGACAGGAGATAACCATGGCACCTAGCGTATTGGATTATTTTATCCAACAAGCTTCCCGTTATCCGGAAAAAACCGCCGTCGTCGGCGATAATAAACATCTGACCTACCGTCAATTGGATGAAGCCAGCAGCGCACTGTGCACGCGCCTGAAACAGGAAGGGGTTCGGCCCGGCGATGCCGTGCCGCTGGTCGCGCAGCGCACGGTGGAATTGCCGATTGTCATGATGGCGATCGCCAAGGCCGGAGCCTGCTATATTCCCATTGACGCCCGCTATCCCGAACGGCGCATTCGCAATATTATCGAACAAAGTGGCTCGCCGATAATCCTCTTCAGCAACCATGATGCCCGTGTAAATATCGACAACCTCTCGCGCAAAGTCCTTTCCATTGATAATATTTCCCTGACTAAAGTTTCCATAACTGTATTTTCCCCTCCGCCCTCCGATGCGCTTGCCTATATTATTTTCACCTCCGGCACCACCGGCGCGCCCAAAGGCGTCATGATCGAACACCGTTCGCTGTTAAACCTGCTCCTCTGGCATAACCAACGTTTCGCGATGGATGAACACAGCCGTTCCACGCTGATTGCCGGCGTCGGTTTTGACGTGGCGCAATGGGAAATCTGGGCACCGCTGATCTGCGGCGGCACCCTGTATCTGCCGCACGAGGAGACCCGCCTGCAGCCGGACGCATTGCTGGCCTTCTTCGCCCGGCATCGCCTCACCCACGCCTTTGTCCCTACGGTATTGGTGCCGGAGGTCATCGGCGCGCCGCAGCCCGCCGGGCTGGCGCTGAAATACCTGTTCACCGCCGGTGAAAAGCTGAATCCGCTCGAGCTGCGCGGCATCGGCTATGCAGTGGTGGATTACTACGGCCCGACGGAGGCCACCATCTTTGCCACCTGCAACCGCGTGCGCTGCGCGACGCAAAACCCGCCGTCCACGATTGGCCGGCCCATCGCCGATACGCAGGTATTCATCCTCGACGAGCGCCTGCGGCCGGTAACCGACGGCGAATCTGGCGAGCTCTGCATCAGCGGCCTCTGCCTGGCGCGCGGCTACCTGAACGCCCCGCAGCTGACCGCCGAGCGTTTTGTCACTTCGCCGCACGTCGGCGGCCAGCGTTTGTACCGCAGCGGCGATCGGGCGCGCCGCTTGCCTGACGGCCGCATTCAGTACCTGGGGCGCCTCGACGCCCAGGTCAAAATCCGCGGCAATCGCGTGGAACTCGGTGAAATCGGCAGCCTGATGACGCAGGTCTCCGGCGTAAAAACCGCCATCGCCCTCGTCAATCAAACGGACAATCCGAGCGACAAGCGGATCCTGGCGTTTTTGACCGGTGAAGATCCCGGCGGCGATCTCATTGCACGGGTTAAACGGCAGCTTCAGGATCAGCTGCCCGCCTACTCTCTGCCCGCCGAGTACCGGCATCTGGATCGGTTGCCGATCAACGCCAACGGTAAAATCGACCAGGCGGCGCTGTTGGCCCTGGCGCCCGAGGCTCAGCCGGCCCCTGCTGAACCGCTCGACGGCCACCAGCGGATCGTCGCCGATCTGTGGCGCAGGCTGCTGAAAATCGATCATATCCGCGCCGACGATGATTTCTTCGCGCTGGGCGGGCATTCGCTGCTGGCGGCAAACCTGGCAAACCAACTGGGTAAAGCGTTCGCGGTCAAAACCTATGTGCGTGATATCTATGCATACCCGAACCTGACGACGCTGGCGCAGGCGATGGCGCAACGCCAGGGACAAGAACAAACGCCTGAACCTCAAGACGGCGAGCCGGCACGCGCCTTGCAGGATGACGTGTATTTGCCGTCGGATCTCGTCGTCGATCCGACGTTCGATGCGCGGCAAATCAGCGCGCCGCGCGCCATTTTGCTGACCGGCGCCACCGGCTTCGTCGGCGCGCACCTGTTGGCCGATCTGCTGCACACCACCGACGCCGAGCTGTACTGTCTGGTGCGCGACGGCACCAAACTGCCGCCGAGACAGCGGCTGGAGGCGGTGCTGCAGCACTACCGGATCGCGTTGAGCGCCGGGCAGCGCGCACGCCTCCATATCCTGCCCGGCGACGTGGCGGAACACCATTTCTCGCTGGCGCCGGCGGCTTACTGGGTGTTAAGTCAGGATATCGATCTGATTTACCATTCGGCCAGCGCGGTGAATTTTATCCAGCCTTACGCCTACATGAAGCGCGACAACGTACAGGGCCTGCGGGAAATCATTCGTTTCGCGGCGCATAGCCGCACCAAGCCGCTGATGCTGCTGTCGACCATCTCCGTGTACAGCTGGGGGCATCTGCACACCGGTAAGCGGGTGATGCGGGAAAGCGACGATATCGATCAAAACCTGCCGGCGGTCAGCCGCGATATCGGCTACGTGCGCAGCAAATGGGTGATGGAGAAGATCGCCGATCTGGCGGCGAAGCAAGGCCTGCCGCTGATGACCTTCCGCCTGGGCTACGCCACCTGCCACAGCCGCACCGGCGTCAACGCCGATTACCAATGGTGGGGGCGGCTGGTGAGAACCTGCATCAGCAGCGGCACGGTGCCGGATTTACGGGATCTGCGCGAGGGGTTGACCACGGTGGATTACATGACCCGAGCCATCGCCCACGTCTCTCGCAACCCGCAGGCGCTGGGGCAGAAATTCAACCTGATCCATCAAGGTGACAATAATCTGACGCTGCGTGAGTTTTTCAGCCTGCTGGAGCGCGAGTTCGGTTATCGCTTTCATCCTCTGCCCTTCGCACAGTGGCGGGCCCAATGGGAAAACGACAGCGACGCGCCGCTGTACCCGCTGCTCAGCCTGTTCAAGGATCCTATGGTGGACGAGCTATCGACGGTGGAGCTCTATCAAGACACCTATCGGTGGGACTGCCGCAACCTGCAACGCTTCCTGCAGGGCAGCGGCATCGATGAGCCGCGCTTCACCCGCCAGCTGCTGCTGAATTACCTGCAGCACGCCATCGGGTATGCGCCGCTGTCGCTTCGGGCGTAACGAGACCGGGGCTCAGCTGGCCGAGCCCCGTCACCCTCACTCCGTTTTAAGCCCCCGCAGCAGCGCCTCCAGCGGGTACACCGCCGCAATCACCACCTCGTCGCGCGTCTGCGCCGCCGCATCCAGCTGGCGCTGCGCTTGTTCGGCCTCGGCCCGGCTCAGCGGTTTGCCCTGCTGATGGCGATCCAGCAGCGTTAAGCCCAGCGTGGCCAAAGCATCGACGTCCTGCGCCACCGGGGCCAGCTCCCGCAGCGTGCGGTTGCCCGCGATCGCCGTCTGCAGCGCCGCGCCGTTCGCCTGCCAGCGCTGCAGCCGTTCGCGCAGCGCCTGCGCCGCCGCCTTATCGCGCTTATCCTTCAACAAGGCTGCGACCTGTGCCTGCATGTCGCGCACCGCGCCGCTCTCCGGCGGCAGCGCATCGGCAAAGCGGTTCAGCGGTTCGAACTGGTGATAGTTGCCGGCCTGGAACTTCAGGTGCTGGCGGGTGTAATACTGCGCCGGCTCCACCGCCTCGGCCAGGATCTGCAGCGGCACGATCTGCACGCTGTTGCTCAGCCGGGTGAATTCGCGCGCCGTTTCCACGTGCTGCTGCAGGCCGACCGACACCACCGACCAGGCGTCGATCGCCGCCAGCCGCCGGTACATGTTGTTTTCGTCGGTGACGTCCTGCGCCGACCACAACCGCTCCGCCACCGCGAAGGCGCGCGGCCACAGCTTGAGATCGAGAAGCGGCGCGCGCACGTTTTCCGCCCACAGCGCCGCTTCACCGCCGAGAATGTTGGCCTGCCCTTTCTCGTCCGGCACCACCGGCATCTTGCCCGCCGGCACCGCCGCCAGCTTGTCGCCGCGGGTGGGGTAACGCACGTTGCCGACCAACGTATAGCCGCTGAGCTTGTCCTGCTGCAGCGTGAACACCGGCCGCGTGTCACCCATCCAGGTATCGACGCGGAACGTCACCTGCTGCGGCGTGCGCCAGACAATGTCGTGCACCGCGCGGCGCGATTTGCCGTTGAAATCGATAAAGCCGCGCCAGCCCTGCTTGCCCTCGATCAGCGTGAAGCTGCCCTCCACCGCGCTGCCCTTCAGGCGCGGCATGCTGAAGCCCCAGCTTTGCGCCTGCTCGCCAGGTTGCACCGCCGTCTCGACCCCCAGCGGCTGCGGCAGAATTTCATTGCGGTAGTGATAGGCGGTGCTTTGCGGCTGATCGAGGTAGAAACCGGTGGAGAGGATGCCCTGATAGCCGTCCTGCGCGCTGGCGCCCAGCGAGTCTTGCCCCTGCCAGGACTGAATGACGATCGAGCGCGGCAGCGACGGATGATAGATCTCGTCCCAGCCGACCATCTGCCGCTGGTGCTTCTCGAGGATCTTTTCCAGCTTCTGGTTGAAGTAGGCCTGCAGCGCATGGGTATCCGCCAGCCCGTTCTTCTGCATAAACGCCTGAATCGACTGCGACGCCCGCCACTGGCTGGCGTCCACCTCATCGCCGCCGATGTGCAGATAAGGATCGGGGAAGATCGCCGCCAGTTCGCCGACGATCGTGTCGACAAACTGATACACCTTGTCGCGGGTCGGATCGAGCGTCGGCTTATGCACGCCCCACTCGCGCTCCATCCGATACGGCCCCGGCGCGCTCATCAGGTCGGGATAGGCCACCGCAATGCTGGAGGCGTGCCCCGGCATGTCGATCTCCGGCACCACGCGAATGCCGCGCGCCGTGGCGTAAGCCACCACCTGCCGCATCTGCTCGCGGGTGTAGAACTGGCCGTCGCTGGCCTGCTGTTGCAGCTTGGGATAATGCTCGGAGGCAAAGCGCCAGCCCTGATCGTCGGTCAGGTGCCAGTGGAACACGTTAAGCTTGGCCGCCGCCATGCCGTCGAGCTGGCGCATAATGTCCGGCAGCGGCAGGAAATGACGCGCCGAATCCAACAAAACGCCGCGCCACGGAAAGCGCGGCACGTCGCGGATATCCACCAGCGGCAGGAAGGTATTTTGCCCGTCGGTCTGCAGCAGCTGCAGTAGGGTCTCCATGCCGCGCAGCGCGCCGAAACGCGTGTTGGCGGTCAGCGTGGCGCCCTGCGGCGTGACCGCCAGCCGGTAACTCTCATCGCTGCCCGGCAGCGGCTGCGCCGCCACCCGGTCCTTGATCACCACCTTGATCGCCGCGCCGTTCGCTTCTTCCATCGGCGCCAGCGTCCAGCCGGTCTGCAGTTCGATGCGTTGCCGCCAGCGCGGCAGCGCGTCGCCCAGATCGTCGCCCTGTAGCGTCAGAGACAAGCGGTGATCCAGCACCAGCTTGCCCGCCGGTTGCGTTACTTCCACCTGCTGCGGCCAGGGCATCAGCGGCAGATCGCCGGCCGGCTGCGCCAGCGCGCCGCAAGAAAACCATAACGATGAAGCCAGTAGCGTATAACGGAAAGGTCTGTGCATCGGAAATTCCTCAGAGGAAAAAAACAAAATATCCCCAATGAATTTCAAACCACCGCTAGGCGATAAACAACAACGCGGTGGCTTGAAAGGCGCAGGGGAAAACAGCCAACGCTGTAGATAAAGACTCAGCCCAGAACAGATGTCCAACCGTTGCGGTGAAAAAGCGGACGGGATCACAGTTGCCCCCTCCCGGCCGGAGGGGGCGAGCGGGTTATTGCCAGCCGTAGCGGCGCACGAACCAGCCTTTCACGCACTGGGTCAGCACCATGTAACCGGCGAGGATCAGCACCAGCCACGGGAAGTAACCGAGCGGCAGCGCCTGCAGCTGCAGGAAGCCGGCCAGCGGCGAGAACACCAGGCCGATGCCGGTGGCGATCACCGCCAGCGTCATGATGCACAGCGGCCAGGACGGGCGGCTCTGGATAAACGGAATTTTGCGCGTGCGGATCATGTGCACGATCAGCGTTTGTGACAGCAGCCCTTCCACGAACCAGCCGGACTGGAACAGCGTCTGCATTTCCGGCGTATTGGCCCTGAATACCCACCACATCAGGCTGAAGGTCAGCACGTCGAAGATCGAGCTGATCGGCCCGAAGAACACCATAAACCGCCCCAGATCGGCGGAGTTCCAGCGCTGCGGCTGGGTGATCTGATCGTCGTCGACGTTATCGAACGGGATGGCGATCTGCGAGATGTCGTACATCAGGTTCTGAATCAGCAGGTGCAGCGGCAGCATCGGCAGAAACGGCAGGAAGGCGCTGGCGATCAGCACGCTGAACACGTTACCGAAGTTGGAGCTGGCGGTCATCTTGATGTATTTCAGCATGTTGGCGAAGGTACGGCGCCCTTCGATCACCCCCTGCTCCAGCACCATCAGGCTTTTTTCCAGCAGGATGATGTCCGCCGCCTCCTTGGCGATGTCCACCGCCGAATCGACGGAGATGCCGATATCGGCCGCGCGCAGCGCCGGCGCGTCGTTGATGCCGTCGCCCATAAAGCCCACCACGTGCCCCTGGCGGCGCAGCAGTTTCACGATGCGCTCTTTGTGCAGCGGCGTCAGCTTGGCGAACACCGTGGTGCGCGCCGCCGCCTGCGCCAGCTGCTCGTCGTCCATCTGTTCGATCTCGCTGCCGCGCAGCAGGCGATCGGCCTCCAGCCCGACGTCCCGGCACACTTTGGCGGCCACCAGCTCGTTGTCGCCGGTGAGGATCTTCACCGTGACGCCGTTCTGTTTCAGCGCCGCCAGCGCCGGTGCGGTGCTCTCCTTCGGCGGATCGAGGAAGGCGACGTAGCCCTCGAGGATCAGATCCGACTCATCCGCCACGCCGTATTCATGGGTTTGCGCCGGCAGGATCTTGTTGGCCACCGCCACCACCCGCAGCCCCTGCTGGTTGAGATCGTCGGTGATGCGGCGAATGCGCGCCAACAGCGCCTCGCTCAGTGGGATCACCTCGTCTTCGTGGCGCACGTGGCTGCAAATCGCCAGCATCTCTTCCAGCGCGCCCTTGCACACCAGCTCGTGATACTCATTGTCCTTGGCCACCACCACCGACATGCGGCGGCGCACGAAATCGAACGGGATCTCATCCACCTTGCGGTAGTTTTGCAACGCCGCCGGCTGCCGATTCTGCTCCGCGCAGCTCAGCACCGCCACGTCGAGCAGGTTTTTCAGCCCGGTCTGGTAGAAGCTGTTCAGCCAGGCGTAGCGCAGCACCCGCTCGCTGCCGGCGCCGAACGCATCGGTGTGGCGCTCCAGCACGATCTTGTCCTGGGTCAGGGTGCCGGTCTTGTCGGTGCACAGAATGTCCATGGCGCCGAAGTTCTGGATGGCGTCCAGGCGTTTGACGATCACCTTCTGGCGCGACAGCTTCACCGCCCCTTTGGCCAGCGTCGAGGTGACGATCATCGGCAGCATTTCCGGCGTCAGCCCGACCGCCACCGACAGCGCGAACAGCGCCGCTTCCCACCAGTCGCCCTTGGTGTAGCCGTTGATCAGCAGCACGATCGGCGTCATCACCAGCATAAAGCGGATCAGCAGCCAGCTGACCTTGCTGATGCCGCTCTGGAAGGCGTTCGGCTGCTGCTCCTGGCTGGTGACGCGCTGCGCCAGCTGGCCGAAATAGGTGTTGCCGCCGGTGCCGATCACCATCGCCAGCGCGGTGCCGCTGACCACGTTGGTGCCCATGAAGCACAGGTTCTGGCAGTCGAGCGGATCGGCCGCCAGCGCCTGCGGCGCCGCGGATTTTTCCACCGGCAGCGATTCGCCGGTCAGCGCCGCCTGGCTGATGAACAGATCCTTGGCCGACAACAGGCGCAGATCCGCCGGGATCATGTCGCCGGCCGCCAGCTTGACGATATCGCCCGGCACCAATTGCGCGATCGGCAGCTCCACGTGTTCGCTCTTGCCGGTGAGCGCATCGCTGCGGATCACCGTGGCGGTGTTGCTCACCATCGCTTTCAGCGCATCGGCCGCCCGGTTGGAGCGCGCCTCCTGGATGAAGTTCAGCAGCGTGGAGATCAGTACCATCAGCGCGATCACCAGCGCGCCGGTGAGATCCTCGGTGGCGTACGAGATCATGCCGAGCGCGGTCAGCAGCAGGTTGAACGGGTTGCGATAGCAGTGCCAGAGGTGTTGCCACCAGGCCTCTTTCTGCTGATCGTCGATGACGTTCTCGCCGCAGCGCCGGCGTACCTGCTCCGCCTCATGGGCGGTGATGCCTTCCGGGTGGCTGTGGAAACGCTCAAACAGCTGCATCGTCTCTGCGGCGGCGCATTCCAGCCGCTGTTGCGCCAGTCCGGCCGGCATATCGTGCGCAGCGCCGCCGACGCCGTCCAGCAGGCTGTCGCGGCGCACCAAACGGCGCGGAAGGCCGCGGGCGAACAGGCCCAGCAGCTGACGGGGGAGTTTTTTCAGTTTCATGGTTCGCACCTCGTCGCCCGGTGCCTCACGGCAGCGGGTAAACGGGGATCGTCATCGGCCGGGCGGATGGCGGGTGCGCCAAAAAGCCTCTGCCAACGCAGATCCTTATTCTTTTTTCAGCAGCAGGAGCGAACGACGAAGCGCGCGCCACCGGTTACCGTGATGTACTTCACCGGTAAAACAGCAGCGCCAGGCGGAAAGGTTTTACCGGTGAACCGAGTGAGTGTCTAAAGCGGTCGGGTCGGGGTCCATATGGGGAATCACCTCCGGTAAAGGGAAAAACAGAGCGGCAGGAGCGGCCGTTCAGCGCAGTGCAACAATCCCGTATTGCCTCAAGATCCGCGTGGGAAAATGAGCTATGCTGACGGGCATTGTTTTACAGGCCATTATGTTACGCCTGTCCACCTCAACGAAAAGTAAACCATGCAAAACCGGCTGACCATCAAGGACATCGCGCGCCTGAGCGGCGTAGGCAAATCCACCGTCTCACGGGTGCTGAACAACGAAGGCAGCGTGAGCCCGCAGACCCGCGAACGGGTGGAAGCGGTGATCCGTCAGCAAGGGTTTACCCCCTCCAAGTCGGCGCGCGCCATGCGCGGCCAGAGCGACAAAGTGGTGGGCATCATCGTTTCCCGTCTCGATTCACCGTCGGAAAACCAGGCGGTGCGCACCATGCTGCCGCTGCTGTATCAGCAGGGTTTCGATCCTATCGTGATGGAGAGCCAGTTCGAAACCCGCCTGGTGCAGGAGCACCTGCACGTGCTGCGCCAGCGCAACGTCGACGGCGTGATCCTGTTCGGCTTTACCGGGCTGACCGCGGCGATGCTCAAACCGTGGCAGGAAAAAATGGTGGTGATGGTGCGCGAATACGACGGCTTTTCGTCCGTCTGCTACGACGACGCCGGCGCGGTGAACCTGCTGATGGATCGCCTGTATCGGCAAGGGCACCGGCACATCGGCTATCTGGGGGTGCAGCTCAGCGACGCCACCACCGGCCAGCGCCGCTACCAGGCCTATCTCGACGCCTGTGAACGCCTCAAGCTCACGCCGCGCGCCACGCTGGGCGAGCTGAGCTACCAGAGCGGTTTCCAGCACGCCGCCGAAGTGATCGACCCGCACACCAGCGCACTGATCTGCGCCTCCGACAGCATCGCCCTGGGGGCGATAAAGTACCTGCAGCAACAGCCGGCGCGCGCCATTCAGGTATGCGCCATCGGCAACACCCCGCTGCTCAGCTTCCTGTTCCCCGATACTCTGTCTGTGGAGTTCGGCTACGGCAGCGCCGGCCTGCTGGCGGCGCAACAGCTGCTGGCGCAGCTCAACGGTGAACAGGGGATCCGCCGCCTGGTGGTGCCCAGCAAACTTTCCTGATTAAAAGACGACCATTTTTTGTCATTTTGTGATCCTCGCCCCAAACCGGGAACGTTCCCATTCCATAAAAAAATCCGAGTGACTAAGCTTTGATCATTACTCAGCCAACACCTCTGCAGGTATCCCATAATGAGCAAAGTAAAACAGCAGGATATTGATCGCCTGATTGTTTTGGTCGGCGGCCGCGAAAACATCGCCACCGTCAGCCATTGCATTACCCGGTTGCGTTTCGTCCTCAACGACCCCAGCAAGGCCAGCCCCAAGGAAATCGAAGAGCTGCCGATGGTCAAAGGCTGCTTCACCAACGCCGGGCAGTTCCAGGTGGTGATCGGCACCGACGTCGGCGACTACTATCAGGCGCTGATCGCCAGCACCGGCGTCAGCGAGGCCGACAAGGAGCAGGCCAAGGTGGCCGCGCGTCAGAACATGACCTGGACCGAGCGCACCATCTCCCACTTCGCCGAAATCTTCTTCCCGCTGCTGCCGGCGCTGATCAGCGGCGGTCTGATCCTCGGCTTCCGCAACGTGATCGGCGATATCCCGATGTCCGGCGGCCAAACGCTGGCGCAGATGCACCCGGCGTGGAAAACCATTTACGACTTCCTGTGGCTGCTCGGTGAAGCGATCTTCATGTTCCTGCCGGTGGCCATCTGCTGGTCGACGGTGAAAAAGATGGGCGGCACGCCGGTGCTCGGCATCGTGCTGGGCGTCACCCTGGTGTCGCCGCAGCTGATGAACTCCTACCTGCTCGGCCAGCAAACGCCGGAAGTGTGGAACTTCGGCTGGTTCGTGATCCAGAAAGTCGGCTATCAGGCGCAGGTGATCCCGTCGATCCTGGCGGGCATGGCGCTGGGCTGGATCGAAACCCGGCTGAAAAAGATCGTCCCCGACTATCTCTATCTGGTGGTGGTGCCGGTGGTTTCGCTGCTGCTGGCGGTGTTCCTGGCGCACGCGCTGATCGGGCCGTTCGGCCGCATGATCGGCGACGGGGTTGCCTGGGCGGTGAAAGCGGTGATGACCGGCAGCTTCGCCCCAGTGGGCGCCGCGCTGTTCGGCTTCCTGTATGCGCCGCTGGTGATCACCGGCGTGCACCAGACCACGCTGGCCATCGACATGCAGATGATCCAGAGCATGGGCGGCACCCCGGTGTGGCCGCTGATTGCGCTGTCCAACATCGCGCAGGCCTCGGCGGTGCTCGGCATCATCATCATCAGCCGCAAGGCCAACGAGCGTGAAATCTCGGTGCCGGCGGCGATCTCCGCCTACCTCGGCGTGACCGAACCGGCGATGTACGGCATCAACCTCAAATATCGCTTCCCGATGCTATGCGCGATGATCGGCTCCGCGATCGCGGGCCTGATCTGCGGCCTGGACGGCGTGATGGCCAACGGCATCGGCGTCGGCGGCCTGCCGGGCATCCTGTCTATCAAGCCGCAGTTCTGGCTGATTTACTCGCTGGCGATTCTGGTGGCGATCGTCATCCCGCTGGTGCTGACCATCATGGTCTACAAACGCAAGGCTGCCCGCGGCGAGCTGCCGGTTTAATTGACGCAAAATACGCAACATGAATGCAGGGGCTGGAAATACCCTATAGCTTTCGAGTTGCAGCTAGGCGGCAAGGGTGCAAATCCCCAGTCACTTACTCAAGTAAGTGACTGGGGTGCAGCGCCAGCAGCCAACAACGCTGCAGTTTGAAAGATGAAGGGTACGGGCCCGTTGTCACGATTCAAAGGTATACAGCTATGAGCAACCCAACCCCCTGGTGGCAGAACGGCGTCATCTACCAAATTTATCCGAAGAGTTTTCAGGACAGCACCGGCAACGGCTACGGCGATTTGGCCGGCGTAACCCGGCGGCTGGACTATCTGCAGGAACTGGGCGTCGACGCCATCTGGCTGACGCCGGTCTACGTCTCACCCCAGGTGGACAACGGCTATGACGTGGCGGACTACTGCGCCATCGATCCGGCTTACGGCACCATGTCGGACTTCGAGCAGTTGGTCGCCGCCGCCCACCGGCGCGGCATCCGCATCGTGATGGACATGGTGTTCAACCACACCTCGACCGAGCACCCGTGGTTCAAAGCCGCGCAGGATCGCCACAGCCCGTATCGTCAGTTCTACGTCTGGCGCGACGGCGAAGGGGATACACCGCCGAACAACTGGCGATCCAAGTTCGGCGGCAATGCCTGGCAGTGGCACGCCGACAGCGGCCAGTACTACCTGCACCTGTTCGCCACCGAGCAGGCGGATCTCAACTGGGAATACCCGCCGGTGCGCGAAGAGCTGAAGAAAGTGTGTCAGTTCTGGGCGGATAAAGGCGTCGACGGCCTGCGTCTCGACGTGATCAACCTGGTGTCCAAGCAGCAGGATTTCCCGTCCGACAGCCAGGGCGACGGCCGCCGCTGCTACACCGACGGCCCGCGCATTCACGAGTTCCTGCAGGAAATGAGCCGCGACGTGTTCCAGCCACGCGGCCTGATGACGGTGGGCGAGATGTCCTCCACCACGCTTGAGCATTGCCAGCAGTACGCGGCGCAGAGCGGCGAAGAGCTGTCGATGACCTTCAACTTCCACCACCTGAAGGTGGACTACGCCGGCGGTGAAAAATGGACGCGGGCGGCGCCGGATTATGTGGAGTTAAAGCAGATCTTCCGCCACTGGCAGCAGGGGATGCATAACCGCGCCTGGAACGCGCTGTTCTGGTGTAACCACGATCAGCCGCGCATCGTGTCACGCTTCGGCGATGAAGGCGCACTGCGGGTACCGGCCGCCAAAATGCTGGCGATGGTGCTGCACGGCATGCAGGGCACGCCTTATATCTATCAGGGTGAAGAGATCGGCATGACCAACCCCGGCTTCCGCACCATCGAGCAGTACCGCGACGTGGAAAGCCTGAACATGTACGCCGAACTGAGCGCCCAGGGCCGCAGCGACGCCGAACTGCTGGCGATCCTGGCGGACAAATCGCGCGACAACGGCCGCACGCCGATGCAGTGGAGCGCCGCGCCGCACGCCGGTTTCACCACCGGCACGCCGTGGATCGGCTGCGCCGAGAATTACCCGCAGATCAACGCCGACGCGGCGCTGGCCGACCTCGACTCGGTGTTTTACGCCTACCGCCAGCTGATCACCCTGCGCAAGCAGTATCCGCTGCTGACCCACGGCGACTATCAGGATCTGGCGCCGGATCACCCGGCGCTGTGGTGCTATCAGCGCAGCTGGAACGGCCAGCGCCTGCTGGTGGTGGCCAACCTGAGCCGCGAACCGCTGGCCTGGGCGGCGGAAGGCGTGGAAGCCTCCGCCCAGTGGCGCCCGCTGATGAGCAACTACAGCGACTCGGCAGACCAGCCGCAGGCGCTGACGCTGCGGCCGTTCGAAGCGGTGTGGTGGCTGCTCGAAGACTGACCCCGCAGGGCGCAGCGATGAACTGCGCCCTACAATGTCCCCATCAGCGCCACCACCCCGGCGGTCTCTTGCGCCAACTGCTCATCGCTCATGTCGCTCACGCCCTGCACCAGATGCGGCGGCAGATAATCCATGCCGGTCAGGTTAGCCAGCGCGTGGAACGGCAGCAGCAGATCCTGCACCGGATAACGGTTGTAGCCTGCTGGCGTGTAGGCCTGCGCGTTGCCGCCGGTGCTCACCACCAGCTGCAGCGGCTTGCCGTGCAGTTTGGTGCCCTCGCTGCCGTAGGCGAAACTGTAGGTTAATACCGCGTCCTGCCATTCGCGCAGGATCGCCGGCGAGCTGTACCAGTAAAACGGGAACAACATCACCACCGCATCATGGCTCTGCAGCAGCGCCTGTTCGCGCGCCACGTCGATGCGGTAATCCGGGTAAGTGCGGATCAGCTCGTGCACGGTCACGTTAGGCAGCGGGCGCACCGCCTCGATCAACGCCTGGTTGATGCGCGACTCGTCGGGGGTGCGGTGGGCGGTTAACACTAAAATGCGTGACATAAATGATTCCTTGAACGTAAAGAAGATGAGGCATTTTTCCATTTCTGCCGCTTCGGGTGTAGGCTGTTCAAGGTCACTTCAATTTCAACCGAAAGTATCAACCACTATGTCGCTGCCCTTTGACGTGCACCGCCTGCTGCCGGCCTTCCTCGCCGCCGCGCAGGCGCAAAATTTCTCCGCCGCCGCCCGCCAGCTGGGCGTCACGCCGGCGGCGGTCAGCAAAAATATCCGCGCGCTGGAAGAGAAGCTGGCGCTGCGGCTGTTTCAGCGCAACACCCACAACGTGCTGCTGACCGACGAGGGTAAAGCGCTGCTGGCGCAGGTGGCGCCGCTGTGGCAGGCGTTGGCGGCGACGCTGGAAAGCGCCGGCGGCGAACGGCAGGCACCGGCCGGGGTGGTGCGCGTCACGATGATCCCCGGCTTTGGCCGCCAGATGCTGATGCCGTTGATCCCGCAATTTCTGGCGCGCTACCCGCAGATCGATCTCGATCTGTCGCTGGATGCCCGGGTGGTGAATCTGGTGGGCGAAGGCTTCGACGTCGGCATCGGCAGCCGGGTCGATCCCGACAGCCGGCTGGTGGCGCGCCCGCTCTACCCGATGCACATGGTGCTGGCGGCGTCGCCCGACTATCTGGCGCGGCGCGGTGAACCGCAAACGCCGCACGACCTGCTGCGGCACGACTGCCTGCTGCACCGCAACCCCAGCAACGGCCGCCACGTCAAATGGCAGCTGCGCCATCAGGGCGAAACGCTGGCGCTGGATCTGAACGGCCGGCTGGTGGTCAGCCGCCCGGAAATGTTGCTGGATGCGGCGCTGGCCGGGCTCGGCATCGTCAACCTGGCGCGCTGGTACCTCGAAAAGCACTTCGAACAGGGCACGCTGCGGCCGGTGCTGGCGGAATGCTGGCCGCGCCCGGTACAGCTGTGGCTCTATTACGCCTCGGCGGATCTGCCGCCGCGGGTGCGCGTCTGGGTCGATTTTCTGCTGGAACATTTTCGCGATCGGCCAACCGGCGATTGACGACTGTTCAGCTTGCGCACGCTCTTCCGTTTTCCTTGTTCTACATCAAAAGAATCTCGCCAATATCTATATATAGTGCATTAATAATTTCGAACACCTATATATAGTAGTTATCCACAAAATCATCCACACGCCGCCACAGCCCTTGCGCGCTGCGGCTTTGCCCTGTGGATAAGCGAAATTTGACGGTTGCTCGCCACGCCAGGCGGGTATGAACGCTCCCTCGGGGAACAAGGAGTACAACGTGAAACCAGTAGTGATTAAGCGGGACGGTTGCCAGGTACCTTTTGACGAAGCGCGCATCGCGCAGGCCATCGAGCGCGCCGCGCTGGCGGTGGGCGTGGTCGACGCCGACTACTGCGCCACCGTCGCCCGCGTGGTCGCTCAGCGCATGGAGCCGCAGCCGCGCGTCGATATCCACGAGATCCAGCAGGCGGTGGAAAACCAGCTGATGGCCGGCGAGTACAAACAGCTGGCGCGCGCCTATATCGAATACCGCCACGATCGCGACGTGGCGCGCGAGCTGCGCGGCCGCCTGAACCAGGAGATTCGCGGCCTGGTCGAGCAGAGCAACCGCGCGCTGCTGAACGAGAACGCCAACAAGGACAGCAAGGTGATCCCCACCCAGCGCGACCTGCTGGCGGGCATCGTCGCCAAACACTACGCCAAGCAGCACATCCTGCCACGCGACGTGGTGCTGGCCCATGAACGCGGCGAAATTCACTACCACGATCTCGACTACTCGCCGTTCTTCCCAATGTTCAACTGCATGCTGATCGATCTGAAAGGCATGCTGACCAACGGCTTCAAGATGGGCAACGCCGAGATTGAGCCGCCGAAGTCGATCTCTACCGCCACCGCCGTGACCGCGCAGATCATCGCCCAGGTCGCCAGCCATATCTATGGCGGCACCACCATCAACCGCATCGATGAAATCCTGGCGCCGTTCGTCGACGAGAGCTTCCGCAAACACCTGCTGGTGGCGGAAGAGTGGCAGATCCCAGACGCCAAAGGCTATGCCATGGCGCGCACCGAGAAAGAGTGTTACGACGCCTTCCAGTCGCTGGAGTACGAGGTCAACACCCTGCACACCGCCAACGGCCAGACGCCGTTCGTCACCTTCGGCTTCGGCCTCGGCACCAGTTGGGAGTCGCGCCTGATCCAGCGCTCGATCCTGAAAAACCGCATCGCCGGGCTGGGCAAAAACCGCAAGACCGCCGTGTTCCCCAAACTGGTGTTCGCCATCCGCGACGGCCTCAACCACCAGTACGGCGATCCGAACTACGACATCAAGCAGTTGGCGCTGGAGTGCGCCAGCAAGCGCATGTACCCGGACATCCTCAACTACGATCAGGTGGTGAAGGTCACCGGCTCGTTCAAAACGCCGATGGGTTGCCGCAGCTTCCTGGGCACCTACGAGGAAGACGGCGAGCTGGTGCACGACGGCCGCAACAACATCGGCGTCATCAGCCTCAACCTGCCGCGCATCGCGCTGGAGGCGATGGGCGATGAGTCGCGCTTCTGGGCGCTGCTGGATCAGCGCCTGCAGCTGGCGAAAAAGGCGCTGATGACGCGCATCGCCCGGCTGGAAGGCATCAAGGCGCGGGTGGCGCCAATCCTGTACATGGAAGGCGCCTGCGGCGTGCGGCTCAAGGCCGACGACAACATCGCCGATATCTTCAAGAACGGCCGCGCCTCAATCTCGCTGGGCTATATCGGCCTGCACGAGACCATCAACGCGCTGTTCGGCGGCGAAAACCACGTGTATGACGACGAAGCGCTGCGCGCCAAAGCGGTGGCGATCGTCGCGCGCCTGCGCGCCGCCGTCGACGCCTGGAAAGACGAGACCGGCTACGGCTTCAGCCTCTACAGCACGCCGAGCGAAAACCTGTGCGATCGCTTCTGCCGGCTGGACACCGCCGATTTCGGCGTGGTGCCGGGCGTCACCGACAAGGGCTATTACACCAACAGCTTCCACCTTGATGTGGAGAAGAAGGTCAATCCGTACGACAAGCTGGACTTCGAAACGCCCTACCCACCGTTGGCCAGCGGCGGCTTCATCTGCTACGGCGAGTACCCGAACCTGCAGCACAACCTGAAGGCGCTGGAAGACGTGTGGGACTACAGCTACAGCCGGGTGCCTTACTACGGCACCAACACGCCGATCGACGAGTGCTACGAGTGCGGCTTCACCGGTGAATTCTCCTGCACCAGCAAAGGCTTCACCTGCCCGAAATGCGGCAACCACGACTCGGCCAAGGTCTCGGTCACCCGCCGGGTGTGCGGCTATCTCGGCAGCCCCGATGCCCGGCCGTTCAACGCCGGCAAACAGGAAGAGGTGAAACGCCGGGTGAAACACCTCGGCAACGGGCAGCTCGGCTGAAAGCCGCCGCGCAACCCAGGTACAAGCCTGTTCATCAGGCGTGATTGTCGCCGCCAGTTTGCCTTCGGCCAGCGCGCACCAACCGCCGCGTACACGCAGTACGTGAGGATTGGGAGCACTGCCCGGAGGCAAAATGGCCAGTAAAATAGCCTGATGGGCAGGCCTCACATGAATTATCACCAGTACTACCCGATCGACGTCGTCAACGGCCCCGGCACCCGCTGCACACTGTTTGTCGCCGGCTGCGTGCACCAGTGCCCCGGTTGCTACAACAAAAGCACCTGGCGGCTCAACTCCGGCCAGCCGTTTACCCCGGCGCTGGAAGACCGCATCATCGCCGATCTGAACGATCCGCGCGTGCCGCGCCAGGGGCTGTCGCTCTCCGGCGGCGATCCGCTGCATCCGGCCAACGTGCCGAGCATCTTAACGCTGGTGAAACGGGTGCGCGCCGAGTGCCCCGGCAAAGATATCTGGCTGTGGACCGGCTACCGGCTGGCAGAGCTGGACGCGCAGCAAATGCAGGTAGTGGACAGGATCAACGTGTTGATCGACGGCAAGTTCGTGCAGGATTTGAAAGACCCGGCGCTGATTTGGCGCGGCAGCAGCAACCAGGTGGTGCATAGGTTGCGATGACAACGCTAATTTGGAAATTTCTCACGCTGGTGGGCAATCGAGAAAACCTTAATAACATCATCGACGATGATATACACCAGCAACAGGGAGGCCTTGTTAATGAGCAGCTTACGTGCTTTCCCATACCAAGGCTTACCTAACTCAGGATGATCCAGCAGGCGCTTTACCGCTTTATCTATCTCGTTATCAGCCTGCACTGCCGCCTGTGGATTGAAAATATAAAGAAACTCAAAAATACGTTCCCTGTCCCGTAGCGCTGCATTATCCCATTCGATACGCATAACGATCCCTATTTTCGGTCGTATTTCGCTCTAATTTTTGCCTTAAAGGCATCCATGCTTTCTTCTACTTCTTGTTGGCTAAGGTAAACAGCATTACCCTCATGCAGACGGGAAAAAGCTGCATCTACCTTATCTTTCAACCAGTTTTCGTGTTCCTCTGCGGCCCGTTGCTCATCAGCCATTTGCTCCGCCAAGCGGCGACAGGCTTCACTTAATGTCGTTCCTTTAGCCTCGGCGGCCTTTTGCGCCAAACGCTTGGTTTCATTTTCGATGCGAAACTGGATGCGACTTTCCATCTTTGCTCCTCCTGCAATCGCACGATGGCGACACTAAATCTTGAACAGACACGTTAGCACATTTGTGACAACAACATCGAGATGAAAGGTCGTTTTTTGAACATTTTACACCAACCCCATCCCCACCACGCCGGTCAGCATGCCGCACAGCGCCACCAGCGCCGCCGTCAGGCACAGCGCCCGGGCGGAGAAGGCTTTGTTGAGCATCAACAGCGAAGGCAGGCTGACCGCCGGCAGGGTCATCAGCAGCGCCAGCGCCGGGCCCGCGCCCATGCCCGCCAGCATCATGGTCTGTACGATCGGGATTTCCGCCGCGGTGGGGATAACGAACAGGCAGCCAACGATCGCCAGCGCGATGATCCACAGCAGGCTATTGCCGACGGCGCCGTCGGCGTGCGGGAACAGCCAGACCCGCGCCGCCCCCAGCGCCAGCACCGCTAGCACGTAGATCGGGATGGTCGACCAAAACAGCGCCCACAGCGCTTTGCCCCAGCGGGCAAGGAACGGCTGTTCCTCGCTCTGCGCCGTCATCAGCGGCGGCTGCGGCGCGGCGGGCTGCGGATCGTTGGCGGTCACGCGCTGCACCAGCCAGGCGATGCCCAGCACCATCACCACGCCCGCCACCAGGCGGATAGCGGCGAACGGCCAACCGAGCACAAACCCCATAAACACCAGCGTCGCCGGGTTCAATACCGGGTTGGCGAGCCAAAAGGCCAGCGCGGCGCCGCTGGATACCGACTGGCGGCGCATGCCGGCGGCAACCGGCGCGGCGCAGCAGGTGCACATCATGCCCGGCAGCGCGATCAGCGCCCCCAGCACGGTGCCGGAAAAACGCCGGTGGCCGAGCGTGCGCGCCAGCCAGTCGCGCGGGATCAGCACCTGTACCAATGAACCTAACAGTACCCCGAGCAGCGCCGCCTTCCACACCGCGGTGAAGTAGACCAGCGCGTACTGCCAGGCCGCCAGCCAGGGGCTCGCGGCGCCGTCGGCCAGGATCGATTTGCCGATCGAGTGACTGTCCGCCGCCACGAAGGCCTTGCCGTAGTAAGGCTGCCATTTGACGTAGTAGAGGCCGACGGCCACCACCAGCAGAAACAGGGTCGGTTTCCACAGCGGCCAGGCGCGTGGGGCGTGTTCAGGGGCGTTCAGAGATTGCGGCATGGTAGCGGCCAGAGTCAGTCAACAGTGGCGCCAGCATAGCGCGCCGCCGCCGCCCGTGCACGCCCGGGCTGTCCTAAATAGTTCATCTGTTCGCCACCGAGGCGTAACGCGATTGTCATCTGCGCCCGGCACCATGATGCCAACTTGAAAACCACAGGGTAGACGCACGATGAAACGCACCGCTTCCGCCTTCATCGAACAGCCATCGGTATGACGAGGTTTTTATTATGATGGAGTTATCTAGACATCCGACCACTTACCCCACCCGCTATCAGCAGATCGCCGCACAACTGGAACAGGAGCTGCGCACGCAGTACCGCTGCGGCGACTACCTGCCTTCGGAACAGCAGCTGGCCGAACGTTACCAGGTCAATCGCCACACCCTGCGCCGCGCGGTGGATCAGCTGGTAGAGCGCGGCTGGCTGCAGCGCCGCCACGGCGTCGGCATTCTGGTGCTGATGCGGCCTTACGACTACCCGCTGCACGCCAACACCCGCTTCAGCCAGAACCTGTTCGAGCAGGGCAGCCACCCCACCAGTGAGCGCTTACTCGCCGTCTTGCGCCCGTGCAATGGGCATGTCGCCAGCGCACTCTCGCGTGAAGAAGGCGAAATGGTGATCCACCTGCGCACCCTGCGCCGGGTCAACGGCGTGCCGATGAGCGTGATCGACCATTATCTGCCCGATCTGGACTGGTGGCCGGCGCTGCAGCAGTTCCACAGCGGTTCGCTGCACCAGTTTATCGAACAGCACCTGCAGCAGCCGCTGACCCGCCGCCAGACGCGCATCAGCGCGCGCCGCGCGCAGGCCAAAGAGAGCCGGCTGCTGGAAATCGCCACCCACGCGCCGCTGCTGTGCGTGCGCACCCTTAACGTCCGCAGCGGCGGCGAAGACGTGGCGGAATACTCCGTCAGCCTGGCCCGCGCCGACATGATTGAACTGACGATGGAGCACTGAATGCAAGCCTTAGAGTCGAGACAACGCTGGATGTCGGTGCTGGCGCACAGCCGGCCCGAGCAGCTGCGCAGCCACTGGCAGGCGCTGAACCTCAGCCCGGGTTACCGCAGCATCCGCGCGCCGGAGATCGGCCTGGCCCAGCTGCAGGGGCGCATGGGCGCCACCGGCCGCCGCTTCGTGCTGGGGGACATGACGGTCACCCGCGCGGTGGTGCAGCTGGACAACGGCGGCTACGGCTACAGCTATATCGCCGGGCGCGACAAGGCGCACGCCGAGCTGTGCGCGCTGGCCGATGCGCTGCTGCAACAGCCGGAACACGGCGAACGCCTGCAACAACAGCTGATCGCGCCGCTGGCCGCGCTGCAGCACGAACAGCGCCAGCTGCGCGCCCGGGCGATCGCCGCCAGCCGGGTAGACTTCTTTACGCTGGTGCGAGGGGATTAAGCCATGAGTTTATTGACCGGTTTTGAACAACCGATAGACCAATCGCAGCACGCTTTCCGTTTGATTCTTAAAGCCTTGAGCGAACCGGGCCACCGGGTGACGCTGCCGAACGGCCCGGCCTGGGCGCCGCTGAACGCCGCCAGCACCGCCGCGCTGCTGACGCTGGCCGATCAGGAAACGCCGCTGCAGCTGTGCACTGCGCTAAAAAGTGAGCAAGTGCTAACAAACATTCGTTTTCACAGCGGTGCGCCGCTGGCCGCCACGGCGCAGGAGGTCTGTTTTGCCCTGTTCGATGAGCAGCTGCAAGCCGCCGATCTGCAGGCGTTGCCGCACGGCACGGAAATCTCGCCGGAGTTCGGCGCCACGGTCATCGTGCAGCTCGCCGAACTGGAGAACGGCGCCGCGCTGCGCCTGACCGGCCCCGGCATCGAAAATCATCGCCTGATTGCGCCGCGCCTGCCGCCGGCGCTACTGGATTACCTGATCAACCGCCCGCAGCGCTTCCCGCTGGGGCTGGATATTTTGCTGACCTGCGGCGATCGCCTGCTGGCGATCCCGCGGACCACCCGCGTGGAGGTGTGCTGATGTACGTAGCGGTAAAAGGGGGCGAAAAAGCCATTGAGGCCGCCCATCAGCTGCAGGAACAGCTGCGGCGCGGCGACGACGCGCTGCCGGCGATCGGCGCGGAACAAATCGAACAGCAGCTGGGGCTGGCAGTGGATCGGGTGATGACCGAAGGCGGCATCTACGATCGCGAGCTGGCGGCGCTGGCCATCAAACAGGCCAGCGGCGATTTGGTGGAGGCGATCTTCCTGCTGCGCGCCTACCGCACCACCCTGCCGCGCCTGGCGGTCAGCGAGCCGCTGGCCAGCGAAAACATGCGGCTGGAGCGGCGCATCTCGGCGGTTTACAAGGACTTGCCCGGCGGGCAGGTGCTGGGGCCGACCTACGACTACACCCATCGGCTGCTGGACTTCGCGCTGCTGGCGGAAGGCGAGGCGCCGCGTGCACCGCAGGCCGACGAACCGCTGCCGGATAACTACAGCCACGTGTTCGATCTGCTGTGTCGCCAGCAGCTGGCGCGCGAGGAACAGGACGACGGCAGCACGCCGGACGACATCACCCGCAACCCGCCGGTTTACCCCTGCTCGCGCTCGGCGCGCCTGCAGCAGCTGGTGCGCGGCGACGAAGGTTTTCTGCTGGCGCTCGGCTACGCCACCCAGCGCGGCTACGGCCGCAACCACCCGTTCGCCGGCGAGATCCGCACCGGCCACGTTTCGGTGGAGATCGTGCCTGAAGAGCTCGGTTTCGCCATCGACATCGGCGAAATCCTGCTGACCGAGTGCGAAATGGTAAACGGCTTCGTCGATCCAAAGGACCACCCGCCGCACTTCACCCGCGGTTACGGGCTGGTGTTCGGCCGCGCCGAACGCAAGGCGATGGCGATGGCGCTGGTGGACCGCGCATTGCAGAGCCCCGACTACGGCGAAGGCGTCGCCGGCCCGGCGCAGGACGAAGAGTTCGTGCTGGCCCACGCCGACAACGTCGAGGC
This sequence comes from Serratia sp. MF1(2023), assembly GCF_030954545.1. Lineage (NCBI taxonomy): Bacteria > Pseudomonadati > Pseudomonadota > Gammaproteobacteria > Enterobacterales > Yersiniaceae > Serratia > Serratia sp. MF1(2023). Next base: position 163,104 of record NZ_JAVHUX010000039.1, read on the forward strand.
CGCCGGCTTCGTCTCCCATCTCAAGCTGCCGCACTACGTCGACTTCCAGGCCGAACTGGAGCTGCTCAAGCGGCTGCGACAGGAATACAGCGAGCGTCAGGAGGCCCGCGATGAGTGAAGTATTGACCGGCTATAACCTCGGTTATCTGGACGAGCAGACCAAGCGCATGATCCGCCGCGCCATCCTGAAGGCGGTGGCAATCCCCGGCTATCAGGTGCCGTTCGGCGGCCGCGAGATGCCGATGCCCTACGGCTGGGGCACCGGCGGCATTCAGCTCACCGCCAGCGTTATCGGCCGCGCCGACGTGCTGAAGGTGATCGACCAGGGTGCCGACGACACCACCAACGCGGTGTCGATCCGCCGCTTCTTCCAGCGCGTCGCCGGGGTGGCCACCACCGAACGCACGCCGGAGGCCACGCTGATCCAGACCCGTCACCGCATTCCGGAAACCGCGCTGCGCGAAGACCAGATCCTGATCTATCAGGTGCCGATCCCGGAGCCGCTGCGCTTTATCGAACCGCGCGAAACCGAGACCCGCAAGATGCACGCGCTGGAGGAGTACGGCGTGATGCAGGTGAAGCTGTATGAAGACATCGCGCGCTACGGCCATATCGCCACCACCTACGCCTACCCGGTGAAGGTCAACGATCGCTACGTGATGGATCCGTCGCCGATCCCGAAATTCGACAACCCGAAAATGCACATGATGCCGGCGCTGCAGCTGTTCGGCGCCGGGCGCGAGAAACGCATCTACGCCCTGCCGCCGTTCACCAAGGTGGAAAGTCTGGACTTCGACGACCATCCGTTCAGCGTCCAGCAGTGGGACGAACCCTGCGCGCTGTGCGGCTCGCGCCACAGCTACCTGGACGAGGTGGTGCTCGACGATCGGGGCAACCGCATGTTCGTCTGTTCGGACACCGACTACTGCCGGCAGCAGCTGGCGCAATCTTCACAAGAGGCGCAGCACTGATGACTTCCACCCCTTTGAGCACCACCCCGCTGCTGTCGGTGAACCGGCTCACCCACCTGTACGCCCCCGGCAAGGGCTTCAGCGACGTATCGTTCGACATCTACCCCGGCGAAGTGCTGGGCATCGTCGGCGAATCCGGCTCCGGCAAAACCACGCTGCTGAAGTCGATCTCGGCGCGGCTGGCGCCGCAGCGCGGGCAGATCCTTTACCGCCCGCAGGCGGGCCAGGAACAGGATCTGTACGCCATGGCGGAGAGCGATCGCCGCCGCCTGCTGCGCACCGACTGGGGCGTGGTGCACCAGCACCCGCTCGACGGGCTGCGGCCGCAGGTCTCCGCCGGCGGCAACATCGGCGAGCGGCTGATGGCCATCGGCCAGCGCCACTATGGCGACATTCGCCGCCAGGCCGGCCAGTGGCTGGAAGACGTCGAAATCCCGCTGTCGCGCCTCGACGATCTGCCGACCACCTTCTCCGGCGGCATGCAGCAGCGGCTGCAGATCGCCCGCAACCTGGTCACCCACCCCAAGCTGGTGTTTATGGATGAGCCGACCGGCGGGCTGGACGTGTCGGTGCAGGCGCGCCTGCTCGATCTGCTGCGCAACCTGGTGGTGGAAATGCAGCTGGCGGCGGTGATCGTTACCCACGATCTCGGCGTGGCGCGGCTGCTGGCCCACCGCCTGCTGGTGATGAAACAGGGCGAAGTGGTGGAGAGCGGCCTGACCGACCGGGTGCTGGACGATCCGCACCATCCTTACACCCAGCTGCTGGTTTCTTCGGTGCTGTCGTAACCCAAGGCGATAACAGATGACTATGCAAATCCGAGTTGAACATCTCAGTAAAACCTTTGTGCTGCACCAGCAGTACGGCACCCGCCTGCCGGTGCTGCACGACGCCAACCTGACGGTCGGCAGCGGCGAATGCGTGGTGCTGCACGGCCACTCCGGCAGCGGCAAATCCACCCTGCTGCGCTCGCTGTATGCCAACTACCTGCCGGACAGCGGCCATATCTGGATCAACCACCAGGGCGACTGGCTGGACATGGTCAGCGCCGATGCGCGCCAAATTCTGGCGGTGCGCCGCCATACGCTGGGCTGGGTCAGCCAGTTTCTGCGGGTGATCCCGCGCATCAGCGCGCTGGAGGTGGTGATGCAGCCGCTGCTGGAACAGGGCGTCGAACGCGCCGAGTGCCGTGAACGCGCCGAAGCGCTGCTCGCTGCGCTCAACGTGCCGCAGCGCCTGTGGCCGCTGGCACCGTCCACCTTCTCCGGCGGCGAGCAGCAACGGGTGAACATCGCGCGCGGCTTTATCGTCGATTACCCCATTCTGCTGCTGGACGAACCGACCGCCTCGCTCGACAGCCGCAACAGCGCGGCGGTGGTGCAGCTTATCGAACGCGCCAAGGCGCGCGGCGCGGCGATCGTCGGCATTTTTCACGATGAAGGCGTCCGCCAACAGGTCGCCGACCGGCTTTATGACATGCAGGCGCCGCAGGCGCTGGAGGCCCTCTGATGATCGTCAATAACGTTAAGCTGGTGCTGGATGACCAGGTGGTGCAAGGCTCGCTGGAGATGCAGGACGGCGTGATCCGCAGCTTCGCCGACGGCCCGAGCCGGCTGCCGCAGGCGCTGGACGGCGACGGCGGCTGGCTGCTGCCGGGGCTGATCGAGCTGCATACCGACAACCTGGACAAGTTCTTCACCCCACGCCCGAACGTCGACTGGCCGGCCCATTCGGCGATGAGCAGCCACGACGCGCTGATGGTGGCCAACGGCATCACCACGGTACTGGACGCGGTAGCGATCGGCGACGTGCGCGACGGCGGCCACCGGCTGGAAAACCTGCAGAAGATGATCGACGCGGTGATCCACAGCCAGCGCGCCGGGGTGAACCGCGCCGAGCACCGGCTGCACCTGCGCTGCGAGCTGCCGCACGAGAGCACGCTGCCGCTGTTCGAACAGCTGATGGACAAGCCGGGCGTGTCGCTGGTGTCACTGATGGATCACTCGCCGGGCCAGCGCCAGTTCGCCTCGCGCGAAAAATACCGCGAATACTATCAGGGCAAATACCACCTCAACGATCAACAGATGAGCGAGTACGAGGAGCAGCAGGTCGCCCTGTCCGCCCGCTGGGCCGCGCCGAACCGCGAGGCGATCGCCGCCCACTGCCGTGCGCGCCGCATCTCGCTAGCCAGCCATGACGACGCCACCGCCGCGCACGTGGCCGAATCCTGCGCGCTGGGCAGCGCCATCGCCGAGTTCCCCACCACCGAGGCGGCCGCCCGCGCCTCGCACCAGCAGGGCCTGCAGGTGCTGATGGGCGCGCCGAACATCGTGCGCGGCGGTTCCCACTCCGGCAACGTGGCGGCGCACCATCTGGCGGCGCTGGGAGTGCTGGATATCCTCTCTTCCGATTATTATCCGGCCAGCCTGCTGGACGCGGCGTTTCGCCTCGCGGCGGACGAGCGCAACGCCTACGATCTGCCCCAGGCGGTGCGCATGATCACCCGCAACCCGGCGCGGGCGCTGGATCTGCAGGATCGCGGCACCCTCGCCGAAGGATTGCGGGCGGATCTGGTGCTGGCGCGGCCGCACGGTGAGCACGTTTACGTGCAGAACGTGTGGCGCCAGGGCAGGCAGGTGTTCTGATGGCGCGGCTCATCTACCTGATGGGGCCTTCCGGCGCAGGCAAGGACAGCCTGCTGACCGCGCTGCGGGCCGACGCCGACCGCGCGCCGCTGGTGGCGCACCGTTACATCACCCGGCCGGCGGACGCCGGCTGCGAGAATCATATCGCGCTGAGCGAACCGGAATTTCTGCGCCGCCGCGCCAAGGGGCTGTTCGCGCTCGACTGGCAGGCCCACCAGCAGCGCTACGCGTTTGGGATCGAAGTGGATCTTTGGCTGCTGCAGGGGATCGACGTGGCGGTCAACGGTTCGCGCGCCCACCTGCCGCAGGCGCAGCAGCGCTATGGCGCGCAGCTGCTGCCGGTGTGCCTGCAGGTCAGCGCCGGGATCCTGCGCCGGCGCCTGCAGGATCGCGGGCGAGAAAGCGCCGAACAGATCGAGCAGCGGCTGGCGCGGGCGGCGGAATATCAGCAGAGTCTGCCCGCCGGCTGCCGGCTGCTGCACAACGACGGCCCACTCGACGACACTTTAGCAGCGCTGCTGGCGCTGCTGCCTACCGCCACCCGACAAGCTCAGGACGCGACGCCATGAACGACTTTGCCCAGCCGAAAATCGGCGACAACGTGACCCTTAACCGCACCCGGCTCGGCCAATATGTGCATCTGGCCGACGATGCGATCCTGGAAGAGGTGGAGATGGGGGACTACTCCTACACCGCCGGGCACAACCAGATCTTTTACGCCACCATCGGCAAGTTCGTCTCCATCGCCTCCTATGCGCGCATCAATCCCGGCAACCACCCGACCTACCAGCGTATCGCGCAGCACCACTTTACCTACCGCGCCTCCGAATACGGGCTGGGGGAAGACGACGCGGCGTTCTTCGACTGGCGGCGCGAGCACCACGTCACCGTCGGCCACGACGTGTGGATCGGCCATAACGCCATCCTGATGCCGGGCGTCAGCGTCGGCAACGGCGCGGTGATCGGCAGCGCGGCGGTGGTCACCAAGGACGTGGAGCCTTACAGCATCGTCGCCGGCGTGGCGGCCAAGAAGATCGGCATGCGCTTTGACGACGCGCTGATAGAACGCATCGAACGCAGCCAGTGGTGGCACTGGGATCACGCCACGCTGCAGGCGCGGCTGGCGGATTTTCGCGACATCAACCGCTTTGCGCAGAAGTACCTTTAACGGAGGGGAGCGATGCAACTGACCTTTCTCGGCACCGGCGGCGCGCAGCAGATGCCGGTGTTCGGCTGCGACTGCCTGATCTGCCAACGGGCGCGGCGCGAGCCGGCATTTCGGCGGCGAGCGTGCAGCGCCATGCTTAACTATCAGGGGGAAACGACCTTATTGGATGCGGGATTGCCGGCTTTGGAGCGGCGATTTTCGGCGGGGCAAATTCAACGTTTTTTACTGACACATTACCACATGGATCACGTTCAGGGGTTATTTCCTTTGCGTTGGGGGTGCGGAAATTCCATTCCGGTGTATGGCCCGCCGGATGAACAGGGCTGCGACGACCTGTTCAAACACCCGGGCATTCTGGCGTTTCAGCCGCCGCTGGCGCCCTTCGCCACCGTCGAACTGGGCGGCATGCGCATCACCCCGCTGCCGCTGCAACACTCCAAACTGACCCACGGCTATCTGATCCAGGCGGCGGGCGCTGCGCTGGCCTACCTGACCGACACCGTCGGCCTGCCGCCGGCCACCGCCGACTATCTGCAAAACGTGGCGCTGGATCTGCTGGTGCTCGATTGCAGCCTGCCGCCTCAGCCGCAGGCGCCGCGCAACCACAACGACCTGACCCGCGCGCAGGAGACGCAGCGGTTGCTGCAGCCCAAACGCACGCTGCTGACGCACATCAGCCATCATCTCGATCTGTGGCTGCTGGACAACGAACTGCCCGCCGGGCTGGAGCTGGCGTTCGACCACCTCAGCGTCAGCCTCGGTAGCAGTGCAGCCGATCCGACTCCAGCACCCTGACCCCTTCGCCCGGCGTGAACGCCTGCTGCAGCAGCGTTTGCGCCACGTCTTTGGCGGAGACGGCGCGCCATTTGCCGGGCAGCAGCCTGAACAGCGGCAGCGTGAGGCGCTCCATCAGGCGCGGCGCGGGGCGCTCCCCCACCAGCATGGAAGGCCGCACCAGCGTCAGGCGCGGCCAGTGCTGTTCGCGCAGCGCCTGCTCCATCTCGCCTTTGGTGCGGTTATACAGGAAGGTGGAATCCGCGTTGGCGCCCAGCGCGCTCACCACCAGACAGTGCTGCGCCCCCAAGCGGCGGCCGGTCAGCGCGCTCTCCACCACCAGTTGATAATCGACGTAGCGGAAGGCATCGGCGCTGCCCGCTGCCCGGCGGGTGGTGCCCAGGCAGCAGAACACCAGATCGACCGGCTGCTGCAGGCTACTCAGCAGTTCGAACAGCGCATCGCCGACCGGGTTGGTCAGCTTGCCGTGCGGCGGCAGCGGCGCGCGCGTCGGCGCCACGATGGCCGTTATCTGCGGATCGCTTTGCAACAGCTGCAACAACTCGCGCCCCACCAGCCCGGTTGCGCCGACTAACAGTGCTCGCGCCATGCAATCTCCCGTTGTAATCAATACGTCGACTTAAAGTATAGACCGCGCCCAATGCAGCTTTTTGCCGAAGCCGAGGGTGTTGTCGGTCATCTTCACCTCGTGCAGATCCAGCCGCCAAACCGAGGCTTTCATCGCCCTGGCGATCGGGAAGCGCTTGCAGTAACGCGCGCGCGCCGCGTCGGCCTCTTCGCCGCTCAGCAGCACCGCCTCGGCGCGGTACTGCACGCCGCGGATCAGCGCGATGCTTTTCGGCTTCGGCGCGATGGTGCCGACCACGCGGCCGTTGTTCAGCATCAGCCCGCCGTGGCGGGTGTGCGGTTCGGTCATCAGCCACAGCGCCATCGCCGCGGCGTCGAAAATGTAAAAACAGTTGGCGCACCACATGTCGAGGCCGTCGCCGGCGCACAGCGTCAAGACGTGTTGTTTGCCGATGAAATCCGCAATCTGCTGCCGTTGTTCTGGGGTATTCAAGGTTACTCGCCTCCTTGTTCACTCACTTCATCTTACCCTGCGTTGTTGAGGCGAGTCACAAATAACGATAATCATCAAAAACCCAAATTGAATATAAAAACACAATAAATGCATTTTTATTAACTTAGGCCAGAAAAAGATTTATAACATAAAAAATACAAGACGGATTTATTTGATCGTTATGCAACCACTTATTCGACCGGTTCTTTATTCCCATCCTGACGACACGCAAATTTAGCGCATCTGCCCGGAGTCGATTAGCAATTCGTTTACAAGCCCGTTGGCTCACCTGAACGCTGTTTATGCAACTCATTGCATAACCAATGAATAGTTATTTATAAACACCGGCATTTATGTGACCTTTATCACGATTTTTAGCCAACCTTGCGTTAAAATAGCGCCATCTTTTCACTCAGCAAGGTGGATTAGAAAATGGAAAACAATAACCGCAAAATGGCGCATATCAGGCGCACAACCCATATTATGATGATGGCTCATCGCAGCTGCTTTAGCTTCGCATTCTTCAACTACAGATAACCCTCTCCCCTCGCTCTTACGCCGTTGATAAGAGTGTCATTGCGTTTTTATTTATTCTCCGCACACCGGTGATAATATCGCTTTCTCGCTAACCGGGAAGGACACGCAATTCATTCTTAATTTCGGCCAAGCGCATCCAAGCTAAATAAAACAACGAACACAGTTAATGCCTTTCGGCATCACTGGGTTCTCGCACACCTTTATTTTCGTGAAGGCGTTAGCGGCAAATGGAATTATTTGCCGACGGACTGCCTTTGCCTGAAGAATGAGAAAAATGAAAAAATTAAAAATTGCCGCCAACACCCAAACCCTCGGCTGCTTTGAAACTGAACGCGACATCGTCGATGTGCATCACAGCGATTTCAATGACGTCGCCGCCATCGTGCTGTCGGTAGACGACGTCACGCACGGCATGGTGGCGCGCATCGAAGAGCACGGCCTCAACATTCCGCTGTTCGTCGCCGTCTGCTGCGAAGAAGAGCTGGATAACGCCGTACTGCCGGCGCTGCACGGCGTGTTTGAGCTGTGCGGCAAGAATACCCAGTTCTACGGCAAACAGTTGGAGGCCGCCGCCGCCAAATATGAGAGCGAGCTGCTGCCGCCGTTCTTCAACACGCTGACGCAGTACGTGGAAATGGGCAACGCCACCTTCGCCTGCCCCGGCCACCAGGGCGGCGAGTTCTTCCGCAAACACCCGGCGGGCCGCCAGTTCTTCGACTTCTACGGCGAAACGCTTTTCCGCTCCGATATGTGCAACGCCGACGTCAAACTGGGCGACCTGTTGATCCACGAAGGCGCGCCTTGCGCAGCGCAGCAGCACGCCGCCAAGGTGTTCAACGCCGACAAGACCTACTTCGTGCTCAACGGCACCTCGGCCTCGAACAAGGTGGCGACCAACGCCCTGCTGACGCGCGGCGACCTGGTGCTGTTCGACCGCAACAACCATAAATCCAACCACCACGGCGCGTTGATCCAGGCCGGCGCCACGCCGGTGTATCTGGAAACCGCCCGCAACCCGTTCGGCTTTATCGGCGGCATCGACGCGCACTGCTTCGACGAACGCTACCTGCGCCAACAGATCCGCGAAGTGGCGCCGGAACGCGCCAACGAAGCCCGCCCGTTCCGCCTGGCGATCATCCAGCTCGGCACCTACGACGGCACCATCTACAACGCCCGCCAGGTGGTCGACAAGATTGGCCACCTGTGCGACTACATCCTGTTCGACTCCGCCTGGGTGGGCTATGAGCAGTTCATTCCTATGATGAAAGACTGCTCGCCGCTGCTGCTGGAGCTGAACGAAAACGATCCCGGCATCATCGTCACCCAGTCGGTGCACAAACAGCAGGCCGGCTTCTCACAAACCTCGCAGATCCACAAAAAAGACAAGCACATCAAGGGCCAGAGCCGCTACTGCAACCACAAGCGCTTCAACAACGCCTTCATGCTGCACGCCTCTACCAGCCCGTTCTACCCGCTGTTCGCCGCGCTGGACGTCAACGCCAAGATGCACGAGGGCAAAAGCGGCCAGCGCCTGTGGCAGGAGTGCGTGCGCGTGGGGATCGAAGCGCGCAAAATGCTGCTGGATACCTGTACGATGATCAAACCGTTCGTGCCGGATCAGATCGACGGCAAGCCGTGGCAGGCCTATGACACCGCGGCGATGGCCAACGATCTGCGCTTCTTCAACTTCGTGCCCGGCGAGAAATGGCACGCCTTTGAGGGCTATGCCGAATCGCAGTACTTCGTCGATCCGTGCAAACTGCTGCTCACCACGCCGGGCATCGATACCGCCACCGGCAGCTACAGCGAGTTCGGCATCCCGGCGACCATTCTGGCCAACTACCTGCGTGAAAACGGCATCGTGCCGGAAAAATGCGATCTCAACTCGATCCTGTTCCTGCTGACGCCGGCGGAAGACATCGCCAAGATGCAGCATCTGGTGGCCCTGATCGCCCGCTTCGAGCAGCACATCGAGCAAAACTCCCTGCTCAGCGAGGTGCTGCCTGCGGTCTATAAAAACCACCAGCAGCGCTACAAAAACTACACCATCCGCCAGCTGTGCCAGGAAATGCACGACCTTTACGTCAGCTACGACGTTAAAGAACTGCAAAAAGAGATGTTCCGCAAAAGTTATTTCCCGCGCGTGGTGATGAATCCGCAGGACGCCAATACCGAGTTCGTGCGCGGCAATGTGGAATTGGTCTCGCTGGCTAAAGCCGAGGGCCGCATCGCCGCCGAAGGCGCCCTGCCTTACCCGCCGGGCGTGCTGTGCGTGGTGCCCGGTGAAATTTGGGGCGGCGCCGCGCAGCGTTATTTCCTGGCATTGGAAGAAGGCATCAACTTATTGCCGGGATTCGCGCCGGAATTGCAGGGCGTTTATATCCAACAGGATGAGGATGGCTGGAACCGCGCTTACGGCTACGTCATGAAAAATTAATCACCTTACGGGGCGGCGATGATTCTCGCCGCCCGGATCGCATCCTAAAAGAGAAAATGATCATGAGTAAGTCCAATAATAAAATGGGTGTCGTGCAATTAACGATCCTGACCGCCGTGAATATGATGGGTTCCGGCATAATTATGCTGCCGACCAAGCTGGCCGAAGTGGGCACGATTTCGATCGTTTCCTGGCTGGTGACCGCCGTCGGCTCGATGGCGCTGGCCTACGCCTTCGCCAAATGCGGTATGTTCAGCCGTAAATCCGGCGGCATGGGCGGCTACGCCGAATACGCCTTCGGCAAATCGGGCAACTTTATGGCGAACTACACCTACGGCGTTTCGCTGCTGATCGCCAACATCGCCATCGCCATTTCCGCCGTCGGCTACGGCACCGAGCTGTTCGACACCACCCTCAGCCCGCTCGGGATCTGTATCGCCACCATCGGCGTGCTGTGGCTGGCGACCGTCGCCAACTTCGGCGGCGCGCGCATCACCGGCAAAATCAGCGGCATCACCGTCTGGGGCGTGATCATTCCGGTGGTGGGCATCTCGGTCATCGGCTGGTACTGGTTCAGCGGCAGCGCCTACGTCGCCGCCTGGAACCCGCATCAGGTGCCGACCTTCGAAGCCATCGGCGCCTCCATCTCAATGACCCTGTGGGCGTTCCTGGGGCTGGAATCCGCCTGCGCCAACACCGATGTGGTGGAAAACCCGGAGCGCAACGTGCCGATCGCCGTACTGGGCGGCACGCTCAGCGCGGCGGTGATCTATATCATTTCAACCAACGTGATCGCCGGCATCGTGCCGAACATGGATCTGGCCAACTCTACCGCCCCGTTCGGGCTGGCGTTCTCCCACATGTTCAACCCGACGGTCGGCAAGATCATCATGGCGTTGATGGTGATGTCCTGCGTCGGCTCGCTGCTCGGCTGGCAGTTCACCATCGCTCAGGTGTTCAAATCCTCCGCCGACAGCGGCTTCTTCCCGAAAATCTTCTCCAAGCTGAGCAAGGCCGACGCGCCGGTTAAAGGTATGCTGACCATCGTCGTCATCCAGAGCGGCCTGTCGCTGATGACTATCAGCCCGTCGCTGAACAAGCAGTTCAACGTGCTGGTGAACCTGGCGGTGGTGACCAACATCATCCCTTACATCCTGTCGATGGCGGCGCTGGTCATTATTCAGAAAGTGGCGAAGGTGCCGGACAACAAGGCGCGCATCGCCAACATCATCGCCGGCATCGGCGCGCTGTACAGCTTCTACGCGCTCTACAGCTCCGGTGAGGAAGCGATGATGTGGGGCGCCATCGCCACCTTCCTCGGCTGGACGCTGTACGGCATCGTCTCGCCGCGCTTCGAACTGGCGGGAAAAAAGGGGTAAAGCGGTAGGGCAGCGGCGGCCGGGGATGGGATTGTGACGGCGAACATGCCATCATACGCCGACCCTGGCCACCAAAGCGGCGTACGATGACCGACACCTCCCCCACTCCCTGGCACCTCTACATGCTGCGTTTACCGAGCGGCATGCTGTATACCGGCATCACCACCGACGTGGCGCGCCGCCTGGCGCAGCATCAAGCCGGCAAAGGCGCCAAGGCGCTGCGCGGAAAAGGGGAACTGACGCTGGCATTTCACTGCCAGGTGGGGGATCGCTCAACGGCGCTGAAGCTGGAATACCGCGTCAAACAGCTGAGCAAAATACAAAAAGAGCGGCTGGTGAATCACCCGCCGCTGTCGTTGGAGTATCTATTGCCGGTCGTTAAAAGCGATTAAACGGCGCCGAAAAAGCCACTTCGCCGCTGACGCCGTTCAGGGCGTCTTCCGCCAGCGGATACACCTGGAACGCGCTTTCCGTGTCCGGCCAGCGGCAGTTCAGGCCATAGGCGGCGGCCGGTTTAAAACCGAAGCGGCCGTAGTAGGCCGGATCGCCCAGCACCACCACCGCGGCGTAGCTGAATTCGTTCAGCGAATCCAAGCCTTCGTACACCAGTTTTTCAGCCAGCCCCTGACGGCGCAGGCTTTCATCTACCGCCAGCGGCGCCAGCGCCACCCATTGGCGATCTTCGCCGGCCACGTCCACCGGGCTGAACGCGGCGTAACCCACTACTCCGCCTTCGTCGTCAGTAGCGACCACGCCCAGCGTCAGCAGGCCGTCTTCGCGCAGCTGCTGCACCAGATCGGCTTCGTCGTCGCGGCCAAAGGCGCGGCGCAGCAAGGCGTCTATGCCCGCCGCGTCTACCGGGATCTCTACGCGGATCAGCATGATACCGCCACACGGGAAGCCGACGCCGTGCCCTCCTGCAACCCTGCTTCGACAAAATCAGCCAACTGCAACAGCCCCATGCGCAGCGGCGCAGGCATGCTTTCCAGCTCGATGGCGTCCATCAAATTTTTCACATACAGGCCCAATTCGGTATCCCCTTCAATCTGCAGCCGACGCTGAAAGAACAGCGTATCCGGATCTTGCTTGCGCGCCGCGATCAGGAGCAGATCGTTGGCGTCGCCGCTGAAACTGACGTCCGCTTCGGCGTGCTGGCTGACCACCAGTTTGTCGTTTTCTACCGTCATAAACCAGTGTAGCGCCAGATCGCGAACTTCGATCTTCAGCCAGCGCGATTCGAGAAATTCCAGATCCCCATCCGCCAACGCCTGGCGGAACTGCCAGCTCAGCACCTGTTGCAGCAGCTGGCGCTGCAGGGCGAACGGCGTGAATTTCAGCGGGATGCGCAGCAGCGACGGCCCCTGGCGCACAAGGCGTGCTCGTAGTTGTTCCAACACGGTCATCCACTCCTTTCAATACGGACTACCGCTATTTTGCCACACTGGCGCGCGGCTTCAGCGGTCTATATCAACAAATAGTGCATTTCACCGCCATGTTTATCAATACGCCATAAGCTGCCCCAAATCAAAACCTGTGTACGCCCCTTTGCCTAAAATGGCCTCCCCGATTCGCGTTTGCCGGCGGAACACCGCCGTCGGCAACCTTTAAAGACAGCGTGCGCCCGGCCGGGCGCACGGCTAAGCCAGGATAAATCTATGGAGCTGCTTTGTCCCGCCGGCAACCTGCCGGCCCTGAAGGCCGCGGTGGATAACGGCGCCGACGCCGTTTACATCGGCCTGAAAGACGATACCAACGCGCGCCACTTCGCCGGCCTCAACTTCACCGAGAAAAAGCTGCAGGAAGCGGTCGATTACGTGCATCGCCACGGCCGCAAGCTGCATATCGCCATCAACACCTTCGCCCATCCCGACGGCTACGCCCGCTGGCAGCGCGCGGTGGATATGGCGGCCCAGCTGGGCGCCGACGCGCTGATTCTGGCGGATCTGGCGATGCTGGAATACGCCGCCCAGCGCTACCCGCAGCTGGAGCGCCACGTTTCGGTGCAGGCCTCCGCCACCAACGAGGAGGCGATCCGTTTCTACCAGCGCAACTTCGAGGTGGGCCGGGTGGTGCTGCCGCGCGTGCTGTCGATGCATCAGGTGAAACAGCTGGCGCGCACCAGCCCGGTGCCGCTGGAAGTGTTCGCCTTCGGCAGCCTGTGCATCATGGCCGAGGGGCGCTGCTATCTCTCCTCCTACCTGACCGGCGAATCGCCGAACACCGTCGGCGCCTGTTCGCCGGCGCGGTTCGTGCGCTGGCAGCAAACCCCGCAGGGCATGGAGTCGCGCCTGAACGACGTGCTGATCGACCGCTACCAGGACCATGAAAACGCCGGCTACCCGACGCTGTGCAAGGGCCGCTATCTGGTGGACGACGTGCGCTACCACGCGCTGGAAGAGCCCACCAGCCTCAATACGCTGGAGCTGCTGCCGGAGCTGCTGGCCGCCAACATCGCCTCGGTGAAGATCGAAGGCCGCCAGCGCAGCCCGGCTTACGTCAGCCAGGTGGCGCGCGTCTGGCGCCAGGCGATCGACCGCTGCCAGGCCGATCCGGCCGCCTACCGCGCCGACGCCGCCTGGATGGAGACGCTGGGCGCGATGTCTGAGGGCACCCAGACCACGTTGGGCGCCTATCACCGCAAATGGCAGTAGCCGGAGGAAACATGAAATACGCACTGGGGCCGGTGCTCTACTACTGGCCGAAAAACGACATCGCGGCGTTCTATCAGCAGGCGGCAGAGAGCAGCGCCGACATCATTTACCTCGGCGAGAGCGTCTGCACCAAGCGGCGCGAGATGAAGGTCGGCGATTGGCTGGCGCTGGCGCGCGAAATCGCCCGCAGCGGCAAGCAGGTGGTGATCTCTACGCTGGCGCTGCTGCAGGCGCCGTCCGAGCTGAATGAGCTGAAACGCTATGTGGAGAACGGCGAGTTCCTGTTTGAAGCCAACGATCTGGGCGCGGTGAACATGGCGGCGGAGCGCGGTCTGCCGTTCGTCGCCGGCCATGCGCTGAACTGCTACAACGCCTATACCCTGCGCCTGCTGCGCCGCCAGGGCATGATGCGCTGGTGCATGCCGGTCGAGCTGTCGCGCGACTGGCTGACCAACCTGCTGGTACAGTGCGACGAGCTGGGCTTTCGCCACGATTTCGAGGTGGAGGTGCTGAGCTACGGCCACCTGCCGCTGGCCTATTCGGCGCGCTGCTTCACCGCCCGCTCGGAGAACCGCGGCAAGGACGAGTGCGAAACCTGCTGCATCAAGTATCCGCAGGGCCGCATGATGCGCTCGCAGGAGCAACAACAGGTGTTCGTGCTCAACGGCATTCAGACCATGAGCGGCTACTGCTACAACCTCGGCAACGAGCTGCCGAGCATGCAGGGGCTGGTGGACATCGTACGGCTATCGCCGCAGGGCGCCGAGACGCTGGCGCAAATCGATGCCTTCCGCGCCAACGAACGCGGCGAAAAGCCCTTGGCTTTGACCGATCACGCCGACTGCAACGGCTACTGGCGCCGCGTGGCGGGATTGGAGTTGGTGTCTTAGCGAGGTAAGCGCCGGCGGCGCACTGCCGCCGGCATTGTTTATTTATCAAGATGAATACGGTTATTTCCGCCGTGGAACCAATGGAATAAATTTACACACATCTGGCAGCAGCTTCTGATACCAAAATAAGTAAAAACCGCGATGACCGCATCTACCAAATGTTCTCCGTATGAAATAATACTTAGCGAGGAGAACGAGACAAGTAACATGCTCAACGTTAGCGCCATCATATTACAAAGCGGGTCTAAAATACGTCTATTGGCCATAACCCACCCTCTATTGTTGAAACGGTAAAAGCGATGTTCTCATCACCATCGACACTGCCCATTAACGCTATTGGCGTTTTTATTGCCGCCCAAGGCACCACCGTTATTCTTATTATTCCCTGCGGGGCTGTTATCGGCGCAAGAAACCGCCCCCATCAAGCCACCGTCAACCGCCAATCAGTTTCATCTCATCAGAAGTAAGCTCTCTTATTGTTGACATATTTATATTATCCTTTAAATAACACGTTATAGATAAAACTAACGCCAACCATTAATTCCCTAAACCGGTCGACAATGACAATTACCAAAGTCAATATAAGAAATTAAATCAAAATAACAATAGACATCCCGCTAAATAAACAACCTTAAACATATCGATAATACGAAATAATAAAGGCGCCGAATATGGCGCCTTTATTGGTTCCCTACGCCCGCCGATTCCTGAACATCCCGCGCAGCGCCACGCTGTTGCGCAAGAAACCGACGCCGAAGCCCAGCAGGGTGTAGACCACGCCGAGCACCAGCATCATCATCACGTCGCCCCACACTTCGTTCAGCGACAGCCCCATCTGGTTGACGCCGGCGATCGCCTTGGTGCCCCAGGTGGAGGGAATGCTGTAGGAGATGGCGCGCACCCAGGCCGGCATCGACTGCAGCGGCCAGATGGTGCCGGACAGGTAGAAGATCGGCGTGGTGATGAACGCCAGCGTCAGGTAGATCATTTCGACGCTGCGCAGGCACTCGGTCACCAGCTTGCCCAGCCCCAGCACCGCCAGCAGGAACGGGAAGGTCAGCAGCAGCAGTTCGGCGATGTTCGCCGTCTGCCGATAGCCCAATACCCACGGCCACAGCACGAACAGCACGATCGACAGGAACAGCCAGATCGGCAGCAGCGCCGTCAGCCCGCCGAGGTGCGCCGCCAGCGGCGCCTTGCCGCCGGGCATGCTCTTCATGGCGATGTTGACGCGGATACAGGCGATCAGCAGCGAGTGCTGCAACAGCATCACCAGCAGGCCGGGAAAGATGATCGCCGCGAAGCTGATGCCGGGGTTAAACACGTCCAGCGTTTGCCCCAGTATCGGCGTCAGCAGTATCTGCGCCTGCCGTTCGCTGAAGCCGCTGCGCAGCAGCAGCCCGTTGTTGTACTCCGTCAGCAGCTGCTGGTAGGCCGCCACCACGTCCTGTTGGATCTGGCCGTTGGCCAGGCGGTTGGTGGCGTCGCCGTACACCGGCACCACGATGTTCTGCCCGCTGAGGATCTTCTTCTCCAGATCCACCGGCATGATGATCACCGCAAACAGCTTGCGCCAGCCGAGATCGCGCTGCGCCTGCTCCAGGCTGTCGTAGGTTTCGATCGCTATCTTGGAGGTGGCGTCCAGTTGGCGGATCAGCTGCCGGCTGGCGGTGCTGTGATCCTGATCGACCACCCCCACCGGCAGATCCCACACCGTGCGGTTGGCGTACACCATGCTCATGATGCACAGCGACAGGATCAGCATCAGCCATACCGGCCGCTCCAGCATGCCGAGCAGCACCTTAACGAAGGTTTGCCAATAGAGTTTCATCCGGCGTTCCCCTCTTTTGCCAGCCGCGCCGGCAGGCGATTGCGCACCAGCAGCGCGGCCACCAGCGGGTAGACCGCCAGCAGCGCACACACGCTGAAAATGGCGCTGGCGTGCACCTGCCGCAGGAACACGTCGAACATCGCGTACAGCGCGTGGGTCAGCGGCTCGATGTTGGAAATGATGCGCGCCGGCAGCGGCATCGACAGCTCAGGCACCGCCATGCCGGAGAAGGTCATCGCGATACTGACCAAAATACCGATCAGGCTGTAGGCGGTGATGGTGCTGCCGGTAAAGGTGTACAGCAGCAGGCCGATGCTCTGCGCTGCCATCACGTAAAACAGGCCGATCATCAGCATAAACAGCGGGTTGCCGCTGACGCGGGCGTCAAAGATGCCCACCAGCGCCGCGATCTCCACCATCAGCAGGGTGGTGAAACACAGCGTGTACGGCGCCAGCTTGCCGAGCAGCGCCAGGCTGAACGGCTTGGCCTGCAGCAGCGATTTGCTGCGCGCCAGCACGTAGATCATGCAGGTCACCGCGAACAGCTGCAGCAAATGGATGGTGGCGGCGAACTGCTGGTAATAGATATAGCTGCCGCTGGCGTTGAACAGGCTGCCGTAAGAGAGCGTCACATCCGCCAGCGGTGGCAGCGATTTGCCCATCTCGGTGGCGATGATGCTGCGGGTGCTGGCGTTGATTTCGTTCATCAGGCCGCCAAAGTCCTGGGTGGAGTACAGCCCGGCGCCGTAGAACAGCGCGTTGTAGTACATCACCACGCTAGGCTGTTTGCCCGACAGCGCGTTGGCCTCGAAGTCCGGCGGAATGTACAGCAACGCGTAATCCTGCGCGCTGCGCAGGCGACTCAGCGACTCCGGCAGCCCGCCGCCGTAGGCCTCGACGTGGGCGTGCGACCCGGCGTCCAGCCGCCGGGTCAGCGACTTGGACAGCGGGCTGTGATCGCTGTCCACCACCGAGACCGGCAGATCGAGCAGCGTGCCTTCGGAGAAGTTGCTGCTGATCAGCCCAAACAGGATCAGCGGAAAGATCCAGCTCAGCCAGTGCACCACCGGGCTGCGAAAGGCGACGCGACACTCTTTGTCGAACGCGTGACTGAAGCAGCGCCAGCCGGCCCTTACTCTTTCCATTGCCATAAGGTGCTCATCCCCGGACGCAGGCCGTCCACCGGCTGTGACGGATACAGGCGCACTTCGAAGGTTTTCAGGTCGAAGTCGCCGGTGGCGCGGGTGGCGCGTTTGGTGGCGTAATCCCCCAGCGGCGCGATGTAGCGCACCTCGGTGTCGATCATTTTGTCCTTCAGCGCCGGCACCCGCAGCTTGACCTTGTCGCCTTTGCGCACGTGGGCCAGGATGTCTTCGCGCAGGTTAAACACGAAGTAGGCGTCCGGCACCCGGATCAGCGTCACCAGCGGGCTACCGGCGTTCAGCAGCTCGCCCACTTCGGCCGGGATCGGCCCCACTTCGCCGTCCACCGGCGCTTTCACCTGCAGATCGTCGCTCTGCGCCTGGATCTGCAGCAGGTTCTCTTCCGCCGCCCGCAGCGCCGCCGCGTATTGTTGCCGCAGCTCGACGCGGTCGCCGTTGATGCCTTCGTCCAGGTTGGCCTTGGCCGCCTGCACCTGCTGGAAGGCGGTGTCGCGCGCTCGGCGCGAGGCATCCAGCTCGGACTTCGAAATATAGCCCTTGCCGGCCACACTCAGGTTGCGGTTGTAGTCGTTTTGCGCATTGCGGTACTGCGCTTCGGCCTGCGCCAGGTTGGCGCGCAGGTTGCGGATGCTCTCTTCACGGGTGCCGTGCAGCGACTGATCGAGCTGCGCCTTGGCCTCGTCGCGCGTGGCCTGCGCGGAACGCAGCTGCGCCATCAGTTCGGGGCTGTCGAGCTGGATAATCAGCTGGCCGCTTTTCACGTCGTCGCCGCGTTCGATCAGGCGTTCAACCACCCGGCCTTTCGCCTTGGAAGCGACGATCACTTCGGGAGCGTCCACTTCACCCTGCAGTAACAGATCCTGATTATGCGCGCGGAACAGGATCGCCAATGCGATCGCCACCATCATCAGCAACAGGGTAAACAGCGTCTTTTTTTTCATTATGTCGGCTCCCGGAACGGTAAGCGGCGGGCGGGGATCATCATTTCCATATCTCAAATTGCTCCAAAAAACACCATTGCTCTCATGAGGATATCACAAGCACATATCTCCTCTTTTATAACTATAAATTGGATTATGCTTTTAACACTAAAAAGCATCATTTTCGGCTTTTTGGTATGCAGACTCCTGCAATCGCCCTTTAAGCGATCCACTCTCTGATGGACGATGTCATGACTGAAAACACTGCGGTACCGCTGTCGGTACTGGATTTATCGCCAATCCCGCAAGGGGCCAAAGCGCGCGACGCTTTCCACTGTTCGCTGGATCTGGCGCAGCACGCCGAACGCTGGGGCTACCGGCGCTACTGGCTGGCCGAGCACCACAACATGACCGGCATCGGCAGCGCCGCCACCTCGGTGCTGCTGGGCTATCTGGCCGCCGGCACCCAAAGCATTCGCCTCGGCTCCGGCGGCGTGATGCTGCCGAACCATGCGCCGCTGGTGATCGCCGAGCAGTTCGGCACGCTGGAGTCGCTCTATCCCGGCCGCATCGATCTGGGGCTGGGCCGCGCGCCCGGCACCGATCAGCGCACCATGATGGCGCTGCGCCGCCACCAGTCCGGCGATGTGGATACCTTCCCGCGCGACGTGCAGGAGCTGCAAAACTACTTCTGCGACGCGCAGCCCGGCCAACCGGTGCAGGCAGTGCCGGGCCAGGGGCTGCACGTGCCGCTCTGGCTGCTCGGCTCCAGCCTCTACAGCGCGCAGTTGGCGGCGCAGCTTGGCCTGCCGTTCGCCTTCGCCTCGCACTTCGCCCCGGATATGCTGTTCCAGGCGCTGCAGCTGTACCGCGAAAACTTCAAACCGTCCAAACAGCTGGCGCAACCGCACGCCATGGTGTGCGTCAACGTGATCGCCGCCGACAGCGATAGCGATGCGCGCTTCCTGTTCAGCTCGATGCAGCAACAATTCATCAACCTGCGCCGCGGGTCGCCCGGCCCGCTGCCGCCGCCGGTGGATAACATCCACGCGCTGTGGACCGCCGGTGAGCAATACGGCGTCGAGCAGGCGCTGCGGATGTCGATCGTCGGCGATGAAAAAACCGTGCGCCACGGGCTGCAAACGCTGCTGCGTGAAACCGATGCCGACGAGATCATGGTCAACGGCCAGATCTTCGATCATCAGGCGCGGCTGCGTTCGTTCGAGATTGTTGCCGGAGTGAAAGGCGACATCGTGAAGGGATAAAACGCGAAAAGGCGGTGGGGAACCCCACCGCCTCGGCGTTAACGCTGGATCAGATAGCGGATGGTCGGCCCGTCCTGCTGGATATCCAGCACCTTGTAGCCGTGGTTGCGCGCGTCGAGCGGGATGTTGTTGATCGACTGCGGGCAATCGCTGATCACCTCCAGGATTTCCCCCGGCTTCAGCTGCGGCATCGCCTCCAGCGTCGCCACCGCCGGGTACGGGCAAGGCTCGCCCAGCATGTCCAGCCGGTAGTCCGGCACTATTGTCGTCTCTTTCATGGCATGCTCCTCAAATTCACCACCTGCGCCTCAGGCCGGGCGCGGAAAAAGCGTTTCTCCCACCACAGCATGGCGGCGAAGGCCAGCGCCAGCAGCAGATAGGTCACCAGCAGGCCGCCGATCGGGCCGAAGGTGTCGAGCAGGTTGATCTTGTCGTAGTCGGTCGCCAGCGCCGGCGCCAGATCGTCCCAGTAATAGGCCAGCAGCGTGGCGCCGATGATGTTGCCCAGCCCCACCCACCAGTAGTGCACCTGCCCTTCCACCGCGCGGTACATCCAGCCGGTCTCGCAACCGCCGGCCAGCACGATGCCGAAGCCGAACAGCAAGCCGCCCAGCACCGCATTCGGGCCGGCCCACATGATTTTCGGCGCCACGCCGAGCTGCACGTAGCTGAAGATGCCGATGGCGCTCACCGCCATGCCGATGATGATGGCTTTCGCCATGTGGGTACGGCCGGTGATCCACAGATCGCGGAACGCCGAGGTGAAGCAGATCTGCGCGCGTTCGATCAGCAGACCGAAGCCGATGCCAAACAGCATGGCGATGCCGAGCTTCGGCGCATCGAACAGCGTCCACAGCGACCAGGCCACCGCCAGGCCGAAGACCGCCATGCCCAACCGGAAGCGGCGGCGCGCTTGCTCAGGTTTCTGCGTCAGCGGCGCGGCGGCCTTCACCTTTTGCAATTTGACCGGGATGCGAAACATCGGCAGCAGCGTGAATTTGGCGCCGAAGTACGAACCTGCAGCGGTCGCCAGCGCGAAGAACCAGGCGTGCAGCGAAAACTGCGGAATACCGGTGAAGAACGCCGCCAGGTTACAACCCATCGCCAGGCGCGCGCCGAAGCCGGCGATAATGCCGCCCAGCAGCGCCTGCACGATGCGAATGCGGTGCTGCGGCTGGCGCAGCTTGATGTTGTTGGCCCACAGCGCGGCGGCGATGCAGCCGGCGAACATGCCGATGATCATGCGCCCGTCGATGCGCTCCAGCGGCGTGCCCTGCAGGCCGATAACCTTGAAATAGCCCCACTGCTCGGGGTGCAGGCCGAACCACTGCAGCACATGGCCGCCCCAGCGGGTGAACTCGCCGGTCACCGCCCAGAAGGTGCCGGTCATGCCGAAATAGTAGGTAGAAAGGATCCCGGCGGCGATCACCGCCGGCAGCGGCGCCCAAAAGCGCACCAGGTATTGAGATTTGAACTGCTGCCAACTCATGGCATCTCCCGTGCATATCATCCGTAAGAAAAAACCTTATGAATGATACGCCATTCAGGGGCGTTTGACGGCAACTTTCAGGCATAAAAAATCTATGGTCACCCCCGTTTTTGCAACACCGATTTTGATCTATGATGGGCTTGCGTAAATCTATTCGGCGTCTGGTGAACGATACCCTGTTCGCGCCACGATGAGTTTCGCGCCTGTTGAACCTGAAAAAC
>NZ_JAVHUX010000007.1:0-42203 GCF_030954545.1 Serratia sp. MF1(2023)
GCTCAGAACGTTGTATGAACAGGCAAAATGGCTGGTGTTGCCAGGTCGCAGAGAGCGAAGTTATCCGAGAGAGCTCAGAGCCAGAAGCAGGAAATATCCAGATAAAAAAGTTGCTGGCCACCCTTAAGTGACCAGCATTACCCGTTTGGGTGGCTTTGTTACTTTGATTTCAAACGGAATAATGCGCAGCGCATTTTATGGCAAGCGGGATTGGTGGCACGCTTTGCCGCACGCCTTTATAATGAAGAACATAATCATGAGCACGATGGACCTTTCCATCATCATCGGCATCCTGGTTATGCTCGCCCTGTGGCTTGGCGCACTCTTCAACATCGGTGATATCACCTTGAGCATTTCACGTCTGTTCCACTGGATTGAAAGCCAACGCGGCTAACCCCATGCCGACGGCGGAAAACATCGGCTATGATTGAAAGACCTTACCGCCATTTTCCGAGACTGTCGCTCGCGATAAAGAGGACCGCATCATGACCGACTATGCGTTCTACAATCAGATCCTGACCCGGCTGGCCGCCAATCACCCCGGCACGCTGGATGAAAAAACCTATGAACTGTGGAAACAAGACGCCACCAGCCCGCACGCCTTCGCCGATCCCTTCGCCTATCTCAAAACCAAGGGCCTGATACAGGCCTATGTGATGAGCGACATCGACGAGAACAACTATGATATCGACCCGCATCAAACGCGGATCACCGCCGCCGGTCTCGAGTTCATTCGCAACGGCGGGTTCAAATAAGGGGGATACCCGCCAACAAAAAACCGCCAGACGGCGGTTTTTTTTACTCTAAAAGCGGGCGAACCGGCTCAGGCGGGGAAAGGCCGGTAAAAAATGCGCAGCACTTCGTTGTCGCCCTGGCGTAAAAAACCGCCTTCCGGCTGCCAGCGCAGATCGCGCGCCAGATTGAGATTTTCCCAGCCGACCGCGCCCCCCACGCCGATGCAAAGATTTTTATTGCCGGCGGCAAAGCCTGCACCGGTGCCGATCATGGCATGCAGCAAACGGGGCGCCGTCGCGTCACGCAGGGAAAATATGCCGATAAAACATCCCTGCGGCGCGCGCAACATATCGGCCATGGTGCGGATCTCGGTATCGTCAGGGCTGACGAAATGTTTGTATTGCTTATCGAATACCGTCTGCCACAGCTGCTTGTATTTCGCCTTGCTAAGCGCGCCTGAACGGTGGGCGCACAACACCACCGCATCCCAGCACATCTCCCCGCTCAGCGAAAGATACTCTTCCGTATCGGCTTGCGGCTTGTCGGCGTAATGCCGCGCAAATTCAGCCGCATTCAAATGCGGCGGCACGGCCTGTTTGGCAACGTCACTCTTGTAGCGTTTGAAATTCAACCAATGCATGGGAAGTATCCTCTTCATCCGCTAGATTTATGAAGCTGAAGCCGTGGACGAGACGAGCCATCAAATCCAGGGCGTCGTCGGCGATGGCCGTTTCGTCGTCATTCAACCCCTGTTCCACCGACCGCTCAATCGCGTTCATCACCGCCGGAGCGCTGGTTTCCTCCCCCTGCGCCACCACGTCTAATACGGCTTTGCCGATCGCCAGACAAAGCTCATGATCAAACTCAACCTCTTTATACGGCTGCATAATCACTCCGATAAATTTTTACCCAAGAATACTAGACCACAATGGCGTATCGCGCCTGTCATCGTAGCGTAGCAATCTATGCAGCCGAAGAGAAATGCATCGGGCCCCGGGTTGATAGCCCGAAGCCCGATAACGAGCAGGTTAGTGCGGTGCTTGTTCGGTGGGGCGAATGATAAAACAAGTGGCGGTTGCCGAAGCCAGCAGCTTCCCTTCCGCCGTTTTGAGCGTGCCTTCAGCGAAAGCGACGTTCTTCGCCGCATAGACCAGACGCCCCTCGGCGATCAGGTCACTCTCCTTCGGCACAGGGCGCAGCATTTTTACCTGCAGATCGACGGTGCCGTAACCTACGCCTGCGCCCAGCGTACTGTGCACCGCGCAACCGGTCACCGAGTCCAATACCGTGGCGGCAAAGCCGCCATGTACGCCACCCAGCGGATTCAGATGGCGCCCGTCTGCCCGCGCCACGATACGGATATACCCTTCTTCCACCGCAACCGGCTTCATGGGCACGGTTTCAGCGATCGAGGCCGCTGGGATCTTGCCGGCCATTGCAGCCTGTAACAGCGCCAGCCCGGTCATTTTTGTCGGGTCCATGGTTTTCTCCTCGGATCAGTAAACCTCTCATATAGTAGAGGTCTGACCTGTTGGCTTGCTTTTTCGTGCTGGTGGCTTCTTCCCCCTTGATTCACTGAGTGTGAGCACCATCACTCTTTAGCGTTAATAACCACAATTTTTTAGCGCCTTTAGATTTAAAACAATTTTCTGTTGTAACCGCCGCAGGAAACTGAACGCAGTTAAGTTCAACATTATTAAGGCGTATCTATCATGGATTTCTTTCTGCAATTAGCGGTTATATTGGCATGCCTGCTGTATGGGGCGCGCAAGGGCGGCATTGCGCTGGGATTACTGGGCGGTATCGGGTTGATGATCCTGGTGTTCGGCTTTCACCTGCAGCCCGGCAAACCGCCGGTAGACGTAATGCTGGTGATCATCGCGGTGGTGGCGGCCTCCGCCACCCTGCAGGCCTCTGGCGGGCTGGACGTGATGCTGCAAATCGCCGAACGGATGCTGCGGCGCAACCCGCGCTACGTCTCGATCATCGCACCGTTCGTGACCTGCATTCTCACTATTCTGTGCGGCACCGGGCACGTGGTGTACACCATCTTGCCGATCATTTATGACGTGGCGATCAAAAATAACATCCGCCCGGAACGGCCGATGGCGGCCAGTTCGATCGGCGCGCAGATGGGCATTATCGCCAGCCCGGTTTCGGTAGCGGTCGTTTCACTGGTGGCGATGCTCAGCAGCTATACCTTCAATGGCCGCCATCTGGAATTCCTCGATCTGCTGTCGATCACCATTCCTTCCACCCTGTGCGGCATTCTGGGGATCGGCATCTTCAGCTGGTTCCGCGGCAAAGACCTGGACAAAGACCCGGAGTTCCAGAAATTCATCTCGGTGCCGGAGAACCATCGCTACGTCTATGGCGATGCCGCCACCTTGCTGGATCGGGTGCTGCCGCGCAGCAACTGGATCGCCATGTGGATTTTCCTCGCCACCATCGCCCTGGTGGCGGTGCTGGGGGCATTTTCCGAGCTGCGGCCCAGCTTCGGCGGCAAGCCGCTCTCCATGGTCCTGGTGATCCAGATGTGCATGTTGATGGCCGGGGCGCTGATCGTCATCATCACCCGCACCAACCCGGCGTCTATCTCTAAAAACGAAGTGTTCCGTTCCGGCATGATCGCCATCGTGGCGGTGTATGGCGTCGCCTGGATGGCGGAAACCATGTTCGGCGCGCACCTGGCGCAGATCGAAGCTACCCTGGGCGTGCTGGTGAAAGAGTACCCTTGGGCCTATGCGCTGATCCTGCTGCTGGTGTCGAAATTCGTCAACTCGCAGGCCGCCGCGCTGGCGGCACTGGTGCCGGTGGCGCTGGCGATCGGCGTCAACCCGGCCTATATCGTCGCTTCGGCGCCGGCCTGCTACGGCTATTACATTCTGCCAACCTATCCCAGCGATCTGGCGGCAATCCAGTTCGACCGCTCCGGCACCACCCGCATCGGCCGCTTCGTGATCAACCACAGCTTTATTCTGCCCGGCCTGATCGGCGTTAGCGTCTCCTGCGTCTTCGGCTGGATCCTCGCTGCGGCGTTCGGTTTCTTATGATTGGTACTGCGGAGCCCTGCGGGGCTCCCTGCAAGCAGGATGACAATCCATGGGTATGTGGTATGACAAAAAAGGGAAGAATACAGGTGTAACGCGAATTTCAGGCACAAAAAAACCGCCTCTCGGCGGTCTACGACATTACTACTTATTGCTTTGATTATTCGGTATTTTTGTTCCCTGGTACCCGGGGCGGGACTTGAACCCGCACAGCCATAAGCCGAGGGATTTTAAATCCCTTGTGTCTACCGATTTCACCACCCGGGCTCGGGAAAGTTGGAGGCGCGTTCCGGAGTCGAACCGGACTGGACGGATTTGCAATCCGCTACATAACCGCTTTGTTAACGCGCCTTTATTCTGTTTGCCTTTTCAGGCCAAAGCCGGTGATTCACCCACTTCGTTTTGTTCTTTTGATCGGCGATGTTGAAATCGCTTATCTTAATCATCTGATTCTTAAGTAATTTATTTCGTTACCGCCGAATCGATGGACTGCATTATGGACTAAACCCCCCACCTTGGCAACCCCCCGAAATAGCAAAAAGTTCTCTAACGCTTTCAACTGCTTATTTTGTGGGCGCACTGTTCACAATGCCAACGGAAAGGCAAGCGAAATGTTGATTTTATATGCATCGGTTCAGGGATTCACGGGCAAATCGGATCTTTTTTCTCGGCAGGAATCGCTTACCCGCGCCCTCTGCGGCTTTTCACTTGCTTATGGTGATGGGATATCAGGCATAACATTATCATGAATCTCCGGTGCCGCTGCCCCGAACGGCCAACGCAACTGCAAGGCTGGAGACTGACGTCAGATTGTGCACCGTACGGCGCCCAATCAAATGTGCCTGATTGCACCATGCAACGGATGCATCCTGGGGTATGAAAACGACAGCAGATATAGTGGCAATAATCGAGGTAGCAGGATGAAGAAGGGTTTCACCGGACGGCAAAGGAATAGAAAACGAAAAAGGGGCCAAAGCCCCTTTTCGCTTACCTGCCGAATCACGGGGATTCAACAGGCTAATGTTTGGAGCGGGAAACGAGGCTCGAACTCGCGACCTCAACCTTGGCAAGGTTGCGCTCTACCAACTGAGCTATTCCCGCATTACCAGAACTGACTGATTTATTTGCTATCTTTCGGCAATTCATCGTTGTCGTCTGATGCGATGCATTCTACTTGCCTGACGTGATGAGTCAATAAAATTGTTGGCTCATCACGATCGTTTGCCGATTTTTGCAGCGTATCGATCACGGTTCCAGCAGATCGTTGCGCGCCGCTTTCAAATATTGGAACATCGACCAGAAAGTCAGCACCGCCGCGATATACAGCAAGCCAATCGCCACATACTCTACGGAGCGATCCGGCCGCCACAGCAAACCCACCAGCGACATCATCTGCGCCATGGTTTTCACTTTGCCGATCCAGGATACCGCCACGCTGCTGCGCTTGCCAATTTCCGCCATCCACTCGCGCAGCGACGAAATGATGATTTCACGGGCGATCATGGTGGCCGCCGGCAGCGTGATCCACCAGCTGTGGTAGTGCTCCGCCACCAGCACCAGCGCCACCGCCACCATCACTTTGTCCGCGACCGGATCCAAAAACGCCCCGAAGCGCGTCGTTTGTTTCCAGCGGCGTGCCAGAAAGCCGTCAAACCAGTCGGTGACGGCGGCGAACACAAAGATAACGGCGCAAACCATCGGAGCCCAGTTGAACGGCAGATAAAACGCCAGCACAAAGAATGGGATCAGAACTACGCGAAACAGGGTAAGCCAAGTCGGTATATTCAATTGCATAATGCTACGGTAACTATCTGGCTAGAGTGGAAATTAAGAGTATGTTGCTACATTGCCCTCAGTGTTTCAATGCATTGTAGATCTTTTCTGCCAATGCTTGTGAAATACCCGGCACTTTTGCAATTTCCTCCACGCTGGCGTTCAACAAAGGTTGCAGTCCGCCCATATACTTCAACAGCACCTGACGCCGTTTCGGCCCTACGCCTTCAATCAGCTCCAATGCGCTGGTATTTCTGACTTTCGCCCTTCTCTGCCGGTGGCCGGTAATCGCATGATTGTGCGAATCGTCGCGGATGTGTTGGATCACATGCAGCGCCGGCGAATCCGGCGGCAGCGAAATCCCCTCGCCTTCCGGCACGAAGAACAACGTTTCCAATCCGGCCTTGCGATCGGCGCCTTTGGCGATGCCAATCAGCAGCGGCTTATTCTTGTCCCAGGTAACGTTCAGCGATTTGAAGACCTCGATCGCCATGCCGAGCTGCCCTTTACCGCCGTCGATAAAGATGACATCCGGGATCTTTTTCTCTTCCAGCGCCTTGCCGTAACGGCGCTTCAGCACCTGCGTCATCGCCGCGTAGTCATCGCCGGGAGTGATGCCGCTGATATTGTAGCGCCGATACTCCGCTCGCACCGGGCCGTTACCGTCGAACACCACGCACGAAGCCACGGTCTGTTCGCCCATAGTGTGGCTGATATCGAAGCACTCCATGCGGTTGATTTCCGTCAGGTTCAGCACCTTGGCCAATTCCGCCAGCCGCTGATGAATAGTCGACTGTTGCGAAAGCTTGGTGGTCAACGCCGTTGCCGCGTTGGTACGCGCCAGCTTCAGATAACGGGCGCGGTCGCCACGCGGTTTGCTTTGAATTTGGATCTTGCGCCCCGCCAACTCGGAGAGCGACTCCGCAAGCAGGTCTTTTTCCGGCAGGCTGAAATCCAGCAGGATCTCACCGGGCAGCGTGCGCGCCTGGCTGCCCTGCAGATAGAACTGACCGACAAAGGTCTGCACCACTTCGCCCATATCCGTGCCGCCCGGCACTTTAGGGAAATAGCTGCGGCTGCCCAGCACCTTGCCCTGACGGATGAACAGCACGTGCAGGCACGCCATACCGGCATCGAACGCCACGCCGATCACGTCCAGATCGTCGCTGTCGCCCGACACGAACTGCCGCTCGGTGACGCGGCGCACGGCCTGAATTTGATCGCGAATGCGCGCCGCCTCTTCGAAATTAAGCAGTTTGCTGGCTTCTTCCATACGCGCAATCAGCTGGTGCAATACCTGCTGATCTTTGCCCGAAAGAAACAGCCGTACGTAGTCCACCTGCTGCCGGTATTCTTCTTCGCTCACCAGGCCGGCAACACAAGGCCCCAGACAGCGGCCGATCTGATACTGCAGGCACGGGCGCGACCGGTTGCGATATACGCTGTTTTCGCACTGGCGGATCGGGAACAGCTTCTGCAGCAGCGCCAGCGTTTCGCGTACGGCGTAAGAGTTGGGAAAAGGCCCGAAATATTCGCCCTTGGCGTGTTTGGCGCCGCGGTGCACCGCCAAACGGGGATGGGTATCCGCACTGAGAAAAATCAGTGGGTAAGATTTATCGTCTCGCAAAAGAACATTATATCGCGGTTGGTACAATTTAATGTAGTTATGTTCCAACAGCAGCGCTTCCGTTTCGGTGTGGGTAACCGTTACGTCTATTTGCGCGATATTTTTAACCAGCGTCTCGGTTTTACGGCTACTGACCTGCTGCCGAAAATAGCTGGCGAGACGCTTTTTCAGGTCTTTGGCTTTACCGACGTAGATCACCGTACCCGTGGCGTCGTACATACGATAGACGCCGGGCTGGCTGGTGACGGTACTCAGGAAGGCTTTGGCATCAAAACGGTCATTCACTGCTTAACAACGTCTCCGCATTGAACAATCCATGTCGGATGGCCAGGTGAGTCAATTCGACGTCGCCGCTGATATTCAGTTTGCTGAACATGCGGTAACGGTAGCTGTTCACCGTTTTCGGGCTGAGACTCAGTTGCTCCGAGATCTCATTCACCTTTTTGCCTTTGGTGATCATCAACATGATCTGTAACTCGCGTTCAGACAGGCAGCTGAACGGCGTTTCAGCCTGCGGCTCCAGCTGACTCAGGGCCATCTGCTGGGCGATATCAGACGCGATATAGCGCTGCCCCGCATGCACGGAACGCAAGGCGTTAATCACTTCCTGCGGCGCGGCGCCCTTGCTCAGGTAACCGGCGGCACCCGCCTGCATCACCTTCGCGGGCAAAGGATTTTCAGTATGGATGGTCAACATGATGACTTTGACGTCGGGTGCATAACGCACAATCTTGCGCGTGGCTTCCAGCCCGCCAATGCCCGGCATATTCATGTCCATCAGCACGATATCGACAGCGTTGCCACGGCACCATTTTACGGCGTCTTCACCGCACTGAGCCTCACCGACAACTTTTATACCTTTGATATCTTCAAGAATGCGTCGTATCCCTGCGCGCACCAGTTCGTGGTCATCAACAAGAAGAACGCTAATCAAGGAAAAATCTCCAAAAAAAGGGAGTAACGCAATCGGCCTCTGTTTTCGCCAGAGATATTACTTGTTTTTCAGACAAGAATGAACACAGATTAATACATACTTTCGAATAACTTTGCGGAGCAGAGCTGATTTTTCAATTTTAGCCGTCTATGCCGCCGATAAATCGTCACGTTGGAAAAGATCGGACGACGAAAATAATTGCGCGGCGCTGCACCAAACACAGGATAGCGCGACAATCATGTTGCGCGTGAGAAATCTGTGTAAGCAATCGCGACATGCATAATATTAACACGGCCATTGGCTGTTTGTAATCATTTGATATTTAAAGGCGTAACGAAATCCGCCGCCAACGTGGGTTTGGCAACCCGCGTTCGAAACTATTATTCTCGGCAAACGCCGGTAAAATCGGTGTTCCCCGCCCAAATAATTATAATCCCCCCCATTGTTCAACAATAACGTGCCGGACAAATACTTGTTAACCACCTCGAAATAACTGGCCGACAGCGGATGATTCAGCATGGCAATGAGCGAACGTTGCCCGCCCGCATGACCGGAGCAAGCCCGGTGCAGATGACGGACGCATGCTATGCTATACTCCGCGCCCAGTTAAATTCGCCGCTGCGCGCGGGGCAACGTTTAGCCCGCGCGCGGTGCGCCAAAGCAGCTTGTATCAGGCTACGGCCTCAAAAAATCAGGAGAGAAAATGAGCAACGTTGATTTCACTACGTCTGCAAACCCGGAAATCTTGGCGACCGAGGTTGCCTGCCTCAAAGCTACGCTGACGCTGATCTTGAAGTCGATCGGCCAGGCCGACGCCGGGAAAGTCATCATCAACATGGAACGTTTCATCGCCCAGATTGAAGATCCTACCCAGGCGGAAATCTTCAAGAACAGCATTCAGCAAATCAAGCACGCTTACCGTCAGTAAGCGTTGCGTCCCAGACCCGCACTTCTTGTGGGTCTGCTTTTCACCGCGCTACGCCACACCCCATTGATCTTGCACGTGCTTTCGGGCAGTGTGTTGACTTTCCCCCACACCCGAGACCGTTATGGCCATCCTTGTCAAAGCGCTGATCGGCGCGCTGGTCGTGGTTCTGATCGGCCTGTTGGCCAAAACGCGCAACTATTATATCGCCGGTTTAGTCCCGCTCTTTCCCACTTTCGCCCTGATTGCGCATTACATTGTCGGCAACGAGCGTTCCATTGCGGCGCTGAAAACCACGCTGATTTTTGGCATGTGGGCGGTGCTGCCCTACCTGGTGTATTTGATCTCGCTGTATTTCCTGATCAACAGTCTGCGGCTGTCGTTGGCTCTGGGGGCGGCGGTACTGTGCTGGATTGCAGCAGCGTGGCTACTCATTACGCTGTGGGGATGGTGGCAAGGGCGTTAACGCCCTTGCCAGGGCAGATTACGGTCGCCCCGCCTGTAAAACAAAGCCACGCTGCCGATCACCGGCGATACGCAGATAGCGGCTTTCACCGGCGCGCAGCGTCATCGGTATACTGCCGCCGGTCTCACGCCAAATACACAGGTGATTCTCGATCATATCTTGCCCGATACTGACCGAAACATTGCCTGGCGGCACGCGAAACTCTGCTTTTTCTTTCGCCTCCAGCGAAGCGGCAAACTCCCCATTCACATAGACGCCGGTGCGGCAGCTGCCCGCCAGCATTCCGCTGTCGCGCACCACCACCACCGTGGCGTAAGGCGTATCCGGGATATTCTGATAGAGCATCAGACGGCTTGGGGGGGGCAACTCAGCCTGTTGCGGCGGCACGGCTTGGGTCGCACATCCCGTCAACAGTGCAGAGGCAAATAACAACGCGGCGTAATGCTTCATCCTTGGCTCCTGAAGAAAATAATGCTTATCGTAACAAGAGAATAGCTGTCTCCAGTAGCATTCATACCGCAGATGCGAAAAAATCGGATAACTTCCCACTCCTCCCACGAACCTGCAGGGATAAGAAGATTCTGCATTAAAGCCATTGAAATAAAGGCGATTATTGCAGATTTAAAACTTGATCATGCCACGTTGGATATCTGCAGCAAAAGCGCCACTGACGTAACTGAAACCATCCTGCGTGACGTAAACCCGGGTATGGCCGGTCTCTGATAACACCGCCACCATATATCCCAGGGCGATCATTTCATGAGACGGAACGTTCATCGGAGTTAGAAATCCGCGGCTACGGCACCACTGATAGAAGCGAGTTCGCCCATATCCCAACACGGAGCCAACATCGGAGAGGTGCTTAAAAGTATCATAATCCTCTGATGGTGCAGGTAAACCGTCATGACTTTCAGGCGTTTTCTTTATCCCTGACAAAATAAACTCCTTTTTTGTAGCTGTCGCGAACGGTTATCCTGCCTCTGAACTGAATTTAAAAAATCCAAAATTAAAATGCAAATGAATTCCCTGTAACTAAAAATTCTCTTCTGGATAAAATCCGAAAATAAAACCCCATTAAAAAAACAGAAATAAAAAAATAGGGTATTAATACCGAGAATTAAATTCTTGGCATGGGTAAATATCCTAAATAAAGATAATATTCAAACCAGCTAAGAACATACTTAGCCTGCATATTATTTCTCTACTCATAACGATGCAATGATGCTCGGATCCTTGCGGCAAAAAGAGAATGAATAAAACCAGCGCCACATCGGCCTGCCCTCGCCATGAGGTCGCCGCTTCCTACAGACTTCACTCAATGCGCCACATCCTCTCTCAACGCGGCACTTCCTCAATCATACCTAAACAATAACCATTATCATTTCCAATTATTGCACCAGTTTATTACACTGCCCTACCTCACCGGTTAGGAACATTCCTAGTCAGCGAGCCTCAGGATAGAGAAAGAGTTAGGGACACCATGAAGAATTGCCGTTGTTTGATTGCCTTGCCGTTATTGATGTTGACCGCCTGCACCCAATGGGAAAGGCCCGGCGCGGTTGAGAGTACCCGAAATGCCGAATATGCCGAATGCCGCAGTCGCGGCTACGAACGTTTTCCGCCGGATGTGGTGCGGGACGTGGAGTTCAGCTACGAAAACAAATACATTCCTTGCGAGAAAAATAAGAAAGACTGTCCATCGGGATACCGCTATGACAAGGAACCGTCGATTAAAACAGTGCAAACCGATCGCAATCAGTCCGCACGAGACGCCACCATCGAAGCCTGCATGTACGGCAAAGGCTGGCGAGAGAAAACCTACTATTGGCCGCAATGGTGATATAGCGGCGTTTGCCGGGTGCGGAATGCCCGCTAACCCATTCAGCCGTCGTCGTCATCGTCATCGCCAAGCAGCCCCAGCGCAACCAACGTTTCCGCTCTGACCGGCGTTAAAGGCACACGCGGCGGCGGCAAAGGCCAGCCAAAAAGCTGCCTCGCCGCCGTCGCACAGACTTTACCCTGACATGCCCCCATGCCACAGCGGCTGCCCAGCTTGGCCGTGTGCCAATCCGGCTGATGACGCACCTGTTCCAGCATGACGTCTTCACAGCGGCACAGCAGCGTTTGTGGTTTGGCCAGCGAATCCAAGCGCTCATCGAGAGCGAAGGCACTGGCCGCCGCCGTGGCGAAACGCTGCCATCGCCGCCGCTGCGCCGCCAGGCGATCCGCCTTTTCCCGTTGCCCGGTGGCAGCATAACCGGCAATGGCGCCCTCGGTGAGCGCCAATTCACTGCCGCCGATGCCGGTACATTCCCCGGCAGCAAAAATTTGCACCTGGCTGGTTTGCTGCCAATGATCCACCGCTACGGCGTCGTGTTCTATCCGACACCCCAGCAGCATCGCCAACTCAATGTTCGCCACCAGACCAAAACCGCAGGCCAACCTGTCGCAGGCGATCGTTCTTTCCCGCCCGCCGTTATTGACGCGCACCGCGGTTAAACGTTCTTGCCCCAACGCCGCCTGCACCCGGCTACCGGCACGGTAACGATGCGGCATCAGAGAAAACGCCTGACGCAGCTTGCCTGGCCAACGCCACAGGCCGCCGGCGAACGCCGCCAACCGCCAAAGCGGCGCCTGCTCAGCCACCAGTACCACCTCGCCTCCGGCCTGTTTCACGCTGTTCGCCACCGCCAACAGCAGCGGCCCGCTGCCGGCTATCGCCACTCGCTCGCCGCGGATAGCCAACCCCTGCTTGATTTGCGCCTGTAGACCACCGGCGCCGGTCACCCCCGGCAGCGTCCAGCCGGGGAACGGCAGCAGAAGTTCACGCGCGCCATTGCATAGAATCAGCTTTTGATAGCGAATCACGCCGCAGCCTTCGGCGTCTTCATATGCCAATCGGTTAGCGCCACACTGCGCCACCAGCTTGCAACCGGGCTGCAGCGCAATATTTTCCTTCGTCGCCACCGCCTGCCGATAGCGGTTCGCCGTTTCAGGCAAAACCACCTGTGGCCCATCGCGCCAAATTTGCCCGCCGGGATGCGGATTATCATCAATCATTCGCACCTGGCCACCGCTTTCCGCCGCGGCCAGCGCCGCCGCCATGCCGGCCGGCCCGGCACCGACGATCAGCACCTCACAGTCTAAGTTACTCATCATCGCTCCTCTCAATGCGCATGCCGGCTTGGCACAGCGTTTGGCACGCCAGGCGACGCAGACCGTTAATGGTCACGCGGCACTCCTGACAAACGCCCATGCCGCAAAAGGGAGCGCGCGGTTGATGTGAAACAGACAACCGACAACGATCGTCGCCGCACAGGCTGAGCGCCGCAGCAACGCTGAGACCAACCGGCACCCGCCGGTGCTCGCCATCGATGCTCAACGTGATCGTGTTTTGTCTTTCATTCATACAGGCAGCTCCTCGGCGGCAAACGCCCGCGCCGCCAAATACGGGGAATCGTCAATCTCCGGCGTTTGCCGGCCGATCTGCGCAGCGATCAGCGCAGCGCTGCCGAGGGCGGTCGTGACGCCCAATCCCTCGTGCCCCAGTGCCAGCCACAGCCAGGAATACCGTGGATGCGCGCCCAACAGCGGCAGCCCGTCGGCGGAGGCGGCGCGCAGCCCGGTCCAGCAGCGAATGATGTTCATCTGCGCCAGTGCGGGCAAGAAATGCTGCGCACGCGCAAGCATCGCCGCCAACAGCGGCATGTCCAACGCCGAATCGACGGCGCCGAACTGGCGAGAAGAACCGATCAGCCATTGCCCGGTGGGCCGTGCCTGCACATTGAATGCCACCGACGTGCCGTCGCTGGCATGCGCGCTGGCCCCATACCCCAACTCCACCAGTTGATGCCGCACCCGCAGCGGGTAGCGATCGGTGATCGCCAGATGGCCCTTTTTGGCGTACAGCAAAGTCTGCGGCAATAGGCCATTGGCCCCAAGGCCGCACGCCAGGAGCACCACCGGCGCGGCCAGGCGTCTGCCGTCCGCCAGCCGCACGGCTCCCTCTTCCAGCGCTGCCGCTTCGCCGTGCACCACGTCGATTGCCGCACCACCGTCGGCCAACAGCCAGCGAGCCGCGAGCGGCGCATACAGAATGCCGTCGCCCGGCACCCGCAGCCCACCGGCCAGGCCGTGCCGCAGCATCGGCTCCATGGCGGCGATCTGTTCCGCCGTCAGCAATTCCGCGGCCACGCCCTGCTCCGCCAGCCGCACCCGCTTTTGCTCGGCGATGGCCATTTCATCCGCTTTATCCGCCAGCCATAGCGTTCCGCAGCCGCGCCAGGCACACGCTTGCGGCATGCGCCCCGTCACTTCACGCCATAACCGCAGCGAATAAGCGCTCAACGCCAGCTCGGCCGGATTATCGTCCATGCACACCAGATGCCCCATGCCGGCGGCGGTGGCGCCGGCGCGGCGATCGTCCACCACCGAGACGCGATAGCCTTCCCGCGCCAACCGCCAAGCGCAGGCGGCGCCGATGATGCCGGCGCCGACCACGATGACATCGGCTCCCCGCTCGGCACCCATCAGCGTATTCCCCAGACGAAGGGATCGCGTTCGTCGAGCAGCAGCTGGCTATCGGCGCACACGTAGGCCTGCCCGCGAATAAAGGGGGCAATGCGATCGCCGTTCCAACGATAATAGGCCTGGAATTCGCTGCCGATCACGCTGGCCTGCCGCCACTGCGTGTCCGGCGGCAGTTTGCCGTCCGCCGCCAGACACGCCAGTTTGGCGCTGGTGCCGGTGCCGCACGGGGAACGATCATAGGCTTTACCGGGGCACAGCACGAAGCTGCGGCTGTCGGCCTGCGGATCGTCACCGAACAGTTCGATATGGTCTATCGCTCCGCCGTCTTCACCGTGAATGCCCGCCTGTTCCAACGTCTGCCGCACCGCCCAGGTGAACGCGGTCAACGCCTCCAGATTTTGTTTATCGATGGACAACGGCGACTCGCCGATCAGGAAGAACCAGTTGCCGCCCCAGGCGATGTCACCGGTCACCGGCCCGTAACCCGCCACCTCAAGCCGCACCTGGCGGCGGTAACGATAAGCCGCCACGTTCTCTACCGTGACGCTGCCGTCCTCGTGCAGCGTGGCGTTTACCGGGCCGACCGGGGTTTCTATCAGATGGCGCCCGGCGTGGATGCGCCCCAGGTGCGCCAGCGAAGCGATCAGCCCGATAGTGCCGTGCCCGCACATGCCCAGATAGCCGCTGTTGTTAAAGAAGATCACCCCGGCGGTGGCCTGTGGCGAGCAGGGTCGGCACAGCAACGCCCCCACCAGCACGTCATTGCCGCGCGGTTCGAGCATCACCGCGCAGCGCCAATCATCATAATGTTGCGCGAAGCGCGCCCGCCGTTCCGCCATGCTGCCCGCGCCGAGATCGGGAAAACCTTCCACGATCAGGCGGGTCGGCTCTCCGCCGGTATGAGAATCGATCGCCCGCAAAGCGGTGATATGCGCAGAAAGTGCCATCGGCGTCTCCTGAGTTAATGAGATGTTACCAATAGCGTTAGCCTGAACGAATGTGGGCTTAACGGCTTGATGCGTTTCGGCGCGGCGAATGAAGAAATCAGCATAGTGACAAAAGTCAGGCCTGACGCGTTGCGGGCATGACATTAACGAATGCCATAACAATAACTTATTTATCATGGCTTTACTTTCATGCTAAATCTCCGCATGACGAGAAACGCCGCAGTTTTCAAGCAACCGCCACGCGCCGTCCGGCAAAAGTATGCGGCAATCCGCATATTTGGCAGGTGGCCGGAAATAGCGCTTGATTCGTTACAGAAAAGTTAATATTGATGCGAAGACATCAACCTGACCCGCCTGTTTTCCCGGCTAACGACCGAAAAGGGACTGCTATGAGATCCACTTCAGACTATCAGCCTCCGGTTTCTCTCTCGCCGCCTTCACTCGTGGGGCTGCCGGAGCAGGAGGACGTTTTTGCCGTCGAACATCTGTCACGCCTGTGCGACGGGCTGGCGCAGCAGCGCCCGAACAACCTGCGCGATCTGCTGAATACGCTGGCGCTGATCGCGCCGTTGCTGAACGCGATCCCCAACGTGGTGTTCTTTATCAAAGACGCCCAGGCCCGCTACCTGCTGGCCAACCTCACGCTGGCCAGGCGCTGCGGTTTCAAAACCGTCACGCCGCTGCTGGGCAAGACCTCCGCCGACGTTTTTCCCGCTCAGCTCGGATCCGGCTATACCGAACAGGATCTGCGGGTATTGCGCCACGGCGTGCTGATCCAGGATCAACTGGAAATGCACCTGTACAACGGCCGAGAAACCGGCTGGTGCCTGACGCAAAAGCTGGCGCTGTATGATGCGCAGGGAAAAATCATCGGTATGGCGGGTATTTCTCACGATCTGCAGGAGGCCAGGGCCAATCACCCGGCCTACCAACGGCTGGCGGCGATCGACGTACACATCCGCCGCCACTATGCCCGGCCGATCGCGCTTGAGGAACTGACGGCGCTGACCGGGTTGTCGGTGGCGCAGATCGAACGCTACTGCAAACGTATCTTCCACCTCACCCCGCGCCAGATGATCCATAAAGTGCGGCTGGAAAAGGCCACGGAACTGCTGGCCGGCGATCTGCCGATCACCGACATCGCGCTGCAGTGCGGCTACACCGATCACAGCGCCTTCAGCCGTCAGTTCAAAGCGATGACCGGCTCCACGCCGCGCGATTTCCGCCTGACGCTTTCCGCTTAACGCGCTGATTTATCTGGTTACTCCCCTCTTTTCACGGTGCGCCGGCGCCCGGATTTTTCACGCCCGCGTTCCGCCGGCATTGTGCCAATTTCGTCGCGGCAATCGGCGAAAAGCGTCAAGCCTCCCTGCGCAATACCGGTCAATCTGTCGGTGAGCCTTACCAAAGATTCACTTTTCATTAACACTTACGGACGACAGGACAAACACGATGAGCCATAAAGCCATAAGCTGGAGCGGCGTATTCCCGGCGGTGACGACCCAGTTCCGCAACGATTTCTCTCTGGATCTCGACGCCACTCATACGGTGATCAAAAACCTGGTGCACGACGGCGTCTCCGGCCTGGTGGTGTGCGGCACCGTCGGTGAAAATACCTCAATGACGGTGCAGGAAAAGCTGGCGGTGATCGAAGTAGCGAGAGACGCCGCCGACGGTAAAGTGCCGGTGATCGCCGGCATCGCCGAGTTCACCACCGCCTTCGCGCAGAATATGGCGCGTGAAGCGCAAAAGGCCGGCGTCGACGGGATTATGGTGATGCCGGCGCTGGTCTACTCCGCCAAGCCGCACGAAACCGCCGCGCATTTCCGCAGCGTCGCCGGCGCGACCGATCTGCCGATCATGGTCTACAACAACCCTCCCATTTACAAAAATGACGTCACGCCCGACATCCTGACCTCGCTGGTCGACTGCGAGAACATCGTGTGCTTCAAAGACTCGTCGGGCGACACCCGCCGCTTTATCGATCTGCGCAACGAAGTCGGCGATCGCTTCGTGCTGTTCGCCGGGTTGGACGATGTGGTGCTGGAAAGCATCGCCGTCGGCGCGCAAGGCTGGATCTCCGGCATGTCCAATGCCTTCCCGCGCGAAGGGGAAACCCTGTTCCGGCTGGCGAAGGAAAAACGCTATGAGGAAGCATTGGCGCTGTACCGCTGGTTCATGCCGCTGCTGCACCTCGATGCCCGCCCTGACCTGGTGCAGTGCATCAAGCTTTGCGAGCAGCGAGTCGGCCGCGGCAGCGCCGTCACTCGTCCGCCGCGCCTGGCGCTGCAGGGGGAAACGCTCAGCGAGATCAACGCCATGATCGATAAAGCGCTGGCCACTCGCCCGTCGCTGCCGAACGTCGGCCTGTAACGCCTTCACCGCCCGGCCATGCCGGGCGTCATGCTTTCTCTACCGGGGGAACCGATGCCCAACGCTCGCTATGCCGCCATCAGCGGCCAACAATTTATCGGCGGCCAGCGCCGCGCCGAAGGGGAAGCGGCGCTGCTCAGCCTGCGCGCCGACGACGGTCAGCCGACCGACTACCGTTTCCACCAGGCCACGGCGGCAGAAACCGCCGCCGCCGCCGAAGCCGCCGCCGCGGCTTTTGCGCCCTATTCGCAGCTCAGCGCGGAACAACGCGCTAACTTTCTCGACGCCATCGCCGAGGAGATAGACGCGTTGGATGATGTTTTCTTCGCCTTCGCCATGCAGGAAACGGCCTTGCCCCAGGCGCGGTTGAGCGGCGAACGCGCCAGAACCAGCGGCCAGATGCGGCTGTTCGCCACGCTGCTGCGGCGCGGCGACGTCGAGGGCGTGCGCATCGACTGCGCGCTGCCGCAGCGTTCCCCCCTGCCGCGCCCCGATCTGCGTCAATACCGCACGGCGCTCGGCCCGGTGGCGGTCTTCGGCGCCAGCAACTTTCCGCTGGCGTTTTCCACCGCGGGCGGCGATACCGCCGCCGCGCTCGCCGCCGGCTGCCCGATCGTGTTCAAGGCGCACAGCGGCCATATGATCACCGCGGAGCTGACCGCTCAGGCGATCGAGCGCGCACGGGAACGCACCGGGATGCCCGCCGGCGTCTTCAACATGATCTTCGGCAACCGCGTGGGGGCCGATTTGGTACAACATCCGGCGATTCAGGCGGTGGGATTCACCGGCTCGCTGCAAGGTGGCCGGGCGCTCTTCGATCTGGCGACGCAACGCCCTCAACCTATCCCGGTCTTCGCCGAAATGTCGAGCATCAACCCGGTAGTGATCCTGCCCAAGGCGCTGGCGCGGCGCGAGCAGCGCATCGCACAGGAATTGGTCTCTTCCTTCACGCTCGGCTGCGGTCAGTTCTGCACCAAGCCCGGCGTGATCGTCGCGCTGCGCGGCGCCGCCTTCGAGCGGCTGACCGAAACGATGAGCGCCCTGGTCAACGCCGCCGAGCCGCAGCCGATGCTGAATGCCGGCACACTGGGGCACTACCGTCACGGGCTGGCGGCCCTCGATGCCCACCCGGGTATGCGGCGTCTGGCAGGCCGCAGCGAAACGCCCGCTCTTCGCGCGGCGGCGCAGCTTTATCAGGCGGAGGGGGCGCTGCTGCTGCAGGCCGACCCGCTGCTGCAACAAGAGGTCTTCGGCCCGGTCAGCATCCTGGTGGCGATGGATGACGAAGCGCAGCTGCATGCGGCGCTGGCGGCATTGCAAGGCCAGTTGACCGCCACGCTGCTGGCGGACGACGACGATCTCGCGATGGCCGCCGGGCTGACGACCCTGTTGGCGCGCAAAGCCGGTCGGGTGCTGTTCAACGGGTATCCGACCGGGGTGGAGGTGTGCGACGCCATGGTGCACGGCGGCCCTTATCCGGCCACCAGCGACGCGCGCGGCACCTCGGTGGGCACGCTGGCCATCGAGCGTTTCCTGCGGCCGGTCTGTTTGCAAAACACCCCCGCAGCGCTGTTGCCGCCGGCGCTGCAGGACGCCAACCCGCTCAACCTGCTACGGCTGGTGAACGGCGTTTACACCCGAGATCCCCTGGTTTCACCTGCCCAAAATTAGCCCGGCCGCATCTGCCTGCCACTCAATAACAAAAGGGTAATACCATGACAACCCAAGGCAAATTCAAGAAGCAGCTTACGCTCACCGATCTGACGTTCATCGGTCTGGGCGCCATCTTCGGTTCCGGTTGGCTGTTCGCCGCCAGCCATGTCTCCTCCATCGCCGGCCCGGCCGGCATCTATTCCTGGCTGATCGGCGGCCTGGCGGTGCTGCTGCTCGGCATCGTCTACTGCGAGCTGGGCGCCGCCCTGCCGCGCGCCGGCGGCATCATTCGCTATCCGGTCTTCTCACACGGCGAACTGATGGGTTATCTGCTGGGATTTATCACGCTGATCGCCTTCTCCAGCCTGATCGCCATCGAAGTCGTCGCCGCCCGGCAGTACGCCGCCGCCTGGTTCCCGTTCCTCAGTCAGCCGG
The DNA here is from genome assembly GCF_030954545.1 of Serratia sp. MF1(2023). Lineage (NCBI taxonomy): Bacteria > Pseudomonadati > Pseudomonadota > Gammaproteobacteria > Enterobacterales > Yersiniaceae > Serratia > Serratia sp. MF1(2023). The sequence continues at coordinate 19,449 of NZ_JAVHUX010000007.1, forward strand.
GTTCCGGCGACCCGACCCCGGTCGGCTGGCTGGTGCAGTTGGCGCTGCTGTGCTTTTTCTTCGCGCTCAACTATTACAGCGTCAAAACCTTCGCCAAATCCAATAACCTGATTAGCGTGCTGAAGTTTCTGGTGCCGCTGCTGGTGATCGTGGTGTTGTTCAGCTTTTTCAAACCGGAAAACCTGCACAGCCAGGGCTTTGCCCCCTTCGGTTCCGCCGGCGTTGAGGCCGCCATTTCCGCCGGCGGCATCATCTTTGCCTACCTCGGCCTGACGCCGATCATTTCGGTCGCCAGCGAGGTGCAACGGCCGCAGCGCACCATTCCCATCGCGCTGATCCTGTCGGTGGTGCTGTCCACCATCATCTATGTGCTGCTGCAGATAGCGTTTCTCGGCAGTATCCCCAGCGAGATGCTGAGCGGCGGCTGGGCCGGCATCAGCCAACAGTTCTCTCTGCCGTTCCGCGACATCGCCATCACGCTCGGCATGGGATGGCTGGCGTTTCTGGTGGTCAGCGACGCGATCGTTTCGCCGAGCGGCACCGGCAACATCTATATGAACGCCACGCCTCGCGTGATCTACGGTTGGGCGCGCGCCGGCACCTTCTTCAAACTGTTCACCCGGGTGGATGGCGACTCCGGCATCCCCCGCCCGGCGCTGTGGTTGACCTTCGCTCTCTCGATATTCTGGACGCTGCCGTTCCCGTCGTGGGAAAAGCTGATCGGCGTGGTGTCCGCCGCCCTGGTGCTGAGCTACGCCATCGCCCCGGTCACCGCCGCCGGGCTGCGGCGCAATGCGCCCGATATGCCGCGTCCGTTCCGGGTGCGCGGTTTCTGCGTGCTCGGCCCGCTGTCGTTTATCATTTCGGCGCTGATCGTCTTCTGGTCCGGCTGGGACACCGTCTCCTGGCTGCTCGGCTTGCAGATCCTGATGTTCTTCATCTACATCCTGTTCAAGAATCAGGTACCGACCCATGCCGTTAGCCTCCGGCAGCAAATTTGGTCCTCGCTGTGGCTGATCGTCTTCTATGCGCTGGTGATCGGGCTTTCCTATCTCAGCAGCTTCGGCGGCATCGGCGCTATTGCCCACCCGTGGGACACCCTCACCATGGCGGTGATTGCGCTGGCGATTTACTACTGGGGCGCCTATACCTGTTTACCCCAGGCCAATTTTATCGGCGATGAAGAAGAATGAACTCGGGGAGGACATCGAAATGACATCCATGCACGTGCTGTCGCTGGAACAGGCTTATCAACTGGCGTTGCGTACGCTGCGCAGCAACGGTTTCAATCCGGCGCATGCCGAGGCGGTGGCGCAAAATGTCACCCAGGGCGAACGCGACGGCTGCGCTTCTCACGGGCTATACCGGCTGTTGGGCTGCGTGCGATCGCTGCGGGCAGGCAAGGTCTCTGCCGATGCGATGCCCAGGTTGTTCGACCAGGCGCCGGCCATCTTGCGCGCCGACGCCGGCGGCGCGTTTTCCCTGCTGGCCTACCGCACCGCTCTGCCGGTCTTTATCGAGAAGGTGCGCGCCAATGGCATCGCCGCGCTGGCGATCAACCGCTGCGTGCATTTCTCCGCGCTGTGGGCCGACATCGAACCGCTGACCGAACAGGGGTTGGTGGCCTTGGCCTGCACACCCAGCCACGCGTGGGTGACGCCGGCCGGCGGTTCGCGACCGCTGTTCGGCACCAACCCCATCGCTTTCGGCTGGCCGCGTGCGGATCGGCCGCCGTTTTTGTTCGACATGGCCACCAGCGCGGCGGCGCGCGGCGAAATCGAACTGCATCGCCGCGCCGGCACCCCGCTGCCTGAAGGCTGGGGCATTGATAAGGCGGGCAATCCGTCCACCGATGCCGCCAGCGTGCTGGAGGGTGCAATGCTGACCTTCGGCGGGCATAAGGGCTCGGCGCTGGCGGCGATGGTTGAATTGTTGGCCGGGCCGCTGATCGGCGATATGACCAGCAAGGAATCGCTGGCCTATGACGACGGCACCGGTTCGTCGCCTTACGGCGGTGAGCTGATCATCGCGTTGGATCCCGAGCGTTTTCTCGGTGCGGATAAGGCGAAATATTTCGCCGGAGCAGAGGCGATGTTTGCCGATATGCAGGCGCAAGGCGCACGCATCCCCGGCGAACGCCGTTATCGGCAGCGGCGCCAGAGCGAGCAATACGGCGTGGAAATCCCCAGGACGTTGTACGACGAAATCGTGGCGCTGTGCGATTAGCGCCGGGTTAATGCCCCGCGCCGGCAACCCGGCGCGGGGAAAGGCTTATCCTGCCTGAGCCAGATCGCTGTGCAGGCGCTTGCGCCACACCGGTTTGGTGTCCCAGCGGGCAAAGTGTTTCGCCTCTTTACCCGGCTGCACCTGATGCCACATATCTTCTTGCCACCGGATCGGTTCCTTTCCTCGCAACGTTGGGCGGGTCTGTTTAATCGTCCGTTGCAAGACGCCCGCTTCCTCAGCGGTAATGGGCGGCGCCTGTCTGGCGGCATCCAGCGCCCGGCTTCCCAACGGCGCCATCACCTGATACAACACGTTGACCTGCTGCAGCGTCGCTTGCTGATTAGTGCTCATTCCCTTACCCGACCAACCGTCGAAGTTTTCGCCGGGATCGTCCCCCTGCGCGCGATATTCGTTACCTGGCCCCTCGACGATATTCCATCCTTGCCAGGTCACCAGAGTGTGTAATCCATCGCGATCCTGCAGATTTTTATTTTTGATCTGTTTGAGCACCTCGGCGCGGTTTGGCACACCGATCAGGTTCATAAACTCATCCAGCGCGTCCCAATGCTGCCCCGCCACCAGACCATTCCAGACATTACGCAAACAGTTCCAGGGAATGGTGTGATGCCAGGTCAGCGTAATAAGCGGCTTGGTTGACGCATGCTGCCAACGGCTCGGTTCACTGCCCCGATCGCCTCTGATAATCCCATCGACTTCTAATGGCATAGCTGCCCCTCTTCTGGCTGAAATGAAGAATATGCGCAAAGCCGGTGGCCCGGTTGGCATAAAAACGTCAGCTAAAATCGTAGCAGCTCAGGCTGAGATGGCAATAAAGCGCCAGGCACGCTCTGCTGCCGGCCGGCAACCGCAGAACGCGCCCGAAAACGGTGGGCTTAAGACGGATTATCTGACCACCATTACCGAAATATTGGCATGGCGAACGATAGCGGCGGCGTTAGATCCCAGCAGATAGGTTTTCACGCTCGGGCGACGCGAACCGATGATGATCAGATCGGCGTCGATCTCTTCCGCCAGTTCCAACACCTGATCGCGTGCAGAGCCGAAGCTGACGGTGTAATTGAGGCGATCCAACGGCAGATCGATTTCCGACATGATTTTCTTCAGTTTATCCACCGCCTTCACTTCCGCCTGATTCTCAAACTCCTTGAGACCGAACGAATAGGCAGTAACAAACGCCGAGGCATCCGGTAGCGCATGGAAGAAATGCACTTTAGCGCCGGACAGCTTCGCCAAATATTCCACATGCTTCAGCGCATGCTCGGTCAACAGATCCTCTTCAATATCGATCGGCACTAAAATAGTCTTGTACATATCACGTCCTTTCTATGTAAACCGGGTGCCTACAGAATACTGCCGCGCACGGCGGCGGTGAATCGCTTTATCACGCTTTTGTGATCGGGGGGTAAATACTGAATAAGGACAGTTCTTAATTTAACAAAATATAAACATCACGCCGATAACGGATAGGGACTTAATTATTTATTACTCAAGATTAAATCAGCTGCAAATAAACCGCTTTGGCGGTGGCGGCGGTCTTATTAGCGACAGAAAGTTTTTTAATCGAGTTGCCGATATGGAAATTGATCGTGCGCTCGCTCACCCCCATCAACAGCGCGATCTCTTCCGCCGTTTTCCCTTCGCTGCACCAGCGTAGGATGTCTTTTTCGCGCAGCGTCAGCACATCTTTTATCGCGTCGTCGTTCACCGAGATCAAGGCTTCACGCAGCGTTTTATGGGCGGTTTGCGCCAGCCAAAGGAAGAAGGTTTCATTTGCCGCCCGCGCTTGCGGCATTTGCTCGGGTAGCGCTTTGCCGGCAAACGTCAGGATCCCCAGCCGGCCATAGCAATCCTTGACCGACTGCGACCAACCGGCGCACAGGCCGAACTGCGCCATATGCCGCCAAAGCAGCGGCCGCTCGTGATAAAAGCTTTCGTCCCACTGAAACTGCAGCGTGGAATGGTGAGCGCGCTCAATAACCGGATCCTGCAAATACACCCGCTGCCGCCGATAATCTTCGAGATAGTTCGCTGAAAAATTCCCTTCGATCAGCATCTTGGGGCGGCTGGCCGGATAACAGGAAAACACGATGTAAGAGAAATAATCAAACCCCAACGCCTCAGCGCAGGGCCCCAGCTGCGTCAGAAAACGTTCGCGATCGGCCAGGCAGCCAATCACCTCCGCCATGAGCCGTTGAATGCGGGTATCCATAACGCAGGTTCTCCAGATAGCGATGCCGATTTATCGATAGGTCAGACTCACTATAGAATATCGCCGTCCGGCGTCAGTAGCCGTTTCATATAATAAAAAATACCAACGCTATAACGAAAACAGCTATTCCCCTTAAAATAAGCCTTTTTATTGCGCCGCACAGGAAAACTACGCGAATAGCATAATATCCTCGGCGCGTAAACCTGTCATTTCTACCGTTAGACAGCCAGGGCACCGCCAATTACTTTCCAGACAGGCACCCGGTGCCGCCGTAAATCCAAAGAGATAATAAGCATTTGCGAATTTCGCATGGCATACAGTGACGGGGATTTTCTATGGCAGAAAGTAATGCGGCAATTCAATCGGCTGCGATTATCGGCGCGGGAACGATGGGCAGAGGCATCGCTTATCTTTTCGCGCAAAAAGGCATTCGCACGGTGCTTTATAATCGCAACGGCAATACCCTCAATCAGGCTCGCGAATATATCGCGCAAGACCTGAACAAGAAAGTCGAACAGGGCAAGATTGCGCTGCAGGATAAAGGCGCAGTGCTGGCCAATCTGGTGTTCACCTCGGTGTTTGAGACTATCGCCGACAGCGATCTGGTGATAGAAACCATCGCCGAGCAAGAGCAAACCAAACTTGAGGTGCTGGAGGCCATCGCCGCGGCGGTCAAGCCCGACACGCTGATCGCCACCAATACCTCCTCACTGTCGCTTAACAAGCTGGCAACCGCGGTGACGCACAGCGAGCGGTTTATCGGTTTGCACTTTTTCAATCCCGCGCCGCTGATGAAACTGATTGAAATCATCCCGGCCTACTTTACCGCACGCGCCACCACCGAACGTTGCCGTCAGCTGGTGGCCGCGTTGGGGAAACGCGATGTCGTCTGCCAGGCCACGCCGGGGTTTATCGTCAACCGCATGGCCCGCCCCTACTACCTGGAAGGGTTCCGCCTGTTGGAAGAACACGTGGCGCGCGCGCCGCAGATCGACCGCGCCCTCAAGGCCGGCGGGCACTTTCGCATGGGGCCGCTCGAGCTGACCGATTTTATCGGCCAGGACATCAACTATCAGGTCAGCCGGCAAATCTGGCAGGACATGCAATACGATCCGCGCTATACCCCCGGCCATCTGCAGCGTTCGCTGGTCGATGCCGGTCTGTTGGGGAAAAAGAACGGCCGCTCCTATTTTGCCGCCGAAGAAAACGCCTTACCGGTAACGGCCGCCACCGATGCAGACGTCGAGACGCTGCGCGTTTACGGCGAACACCCTTTTTTTACCCTGTTGCAACAGCGGGCCGCGCTTCAGTGGCCACGGCTGCGCGTGGAGCAACGGCCGGCCTTACCGGGCCTGGGGCCGGCCGTCCAGATCAATGAGGCTTTCACCGTCAGCGTCACCGATGGCCGCACGGCGAGCCAGTTGGCGGAGCTGACGGCGGCGGATGCCTTTGTGGTCGATGTCGCCCTGAACTACGCCGACACGGCGTATCTGGTGGCAGCGCACAACCGCCACGCCTCTGCGGCCAATAAGGCGCTGTTTTTACGCCTGCTGCACACGGCAATCCCGCAGGTTGAATTTATCAAGGACTCCCCGGCGCTGATCGTCGCCCGCGTCCTCAGCAGCCTGATCAACGAGTCGGTGATCATGGTGGAAAGCGGCGTCTGCAGCCGGGAAGACATCGATGTCGCCGCCGTCGCCGGCGTTAACTACGCCGACGGCATTTTCGGCTGGCTCGATAGCCTGGGGGAGAAAAACGTCAGGACGACGCTGAGCAACCTGGCGCAGCTGCTGCACGCGGCACGCTATGCGCCGCATTACACCCTTCTACACGCCGCGCAACCGGCGCTGACGACCACGCCTTAAGGATCCATGATGAGCATTAACGATGACGGCGTTTATCTGATCGACGGCACGCGCACGGCGATTGGCGCCTATGGCGGCAGCCTGGCGCATACCCGCCCCGACGACATGGCGGCAACGATCATTCGCAGTCTGCTGCAGCGCAATCCGGCGGCGGAAGCGAAGCTGGACGAAGTGGTGCTGGGCTGCGCCAACCAGGCCGGCGAGGACAACCGCAACGTCGCCCGCATGGCGGCGCTGCTTTCCGGGCTGGATCCGTCGGTGCCGGCCATCACCCTCAACCGCCTTTGCGCCTCTGGGTTGGATGCGGTGATCTACGCCGCGGCGAAAATCCGCAGCGGCCTTAGCGAACTGATTCTGGCCGGCGGCGTGGAAAGCATGAGCCGCGCGCCCTATGTGCTGAGCAAGGGCGACACGCCGTTCGACAAGGGGGTGAAGCTGTATGACACCACGCTGGGATGGCGCTTTGTTAACCCGCGGCTGGCGGAGCGCTACGGCAGCGATCCGCTCGGCATCACGGCGGAAAACGTGGCCCAACGGCAGCACATCTCGCGCGAGGAACAGGATCTGTTCGCGCTGGCCTCGCAGCAAAAGGCCCGCCGGGCGATCGACAGCGGCCGGCTGGCGCGGGAAATCACGCCCGTGGACGTGCCGGCGGATCGCAAGACCACGCGTACATTCGCGCAGGATGAGTTCCCGCGCCTCAGCACGCTGCAGCAGCTGCAGGCGCTGAAACCGGCGTTCTCCGCCGGCGGTTCGGTCACGGCGGGCAACGCTTCCGGCATCAACGACGGCGCCGCCGCGCTGCTGCTGGCTTCCGGGCGCTACGTGAAACGCCAGGGGTGGCAACCGCTGGCGGAGATCGGCGACAGCGCGGCCGCCGGCGTTGAACCGGCGCTGATGGGGCTGGGGCCGATCGCCTCCACCGAGCGCTTGCTGCAGCGCGGCGGGTTCACCTTGAACGACTTCGACATCATCGAGATTAACGAAGCCTTCGCCTCACAGGTTCTGGCGGCGCTGAAACACTGGCGCATCGACGCCAACGACGCGCGGGTCAACCCGAATGGCGGCGCCATCGCGCTCGGTCACCCGCTGGGGATGTCCGGCGCGCGCCTGGTGCTGTCGGCGGCGCTGGAACTACGCGATCGGCAGGCCGGCAACGCATTGGTGACGATGTGCGTCGGCGTCGGTCAGGGTCTGTCATTAAACCTTAAAGCCGTTTAACACAAGGAACATACGATGAGCGTACTGAACATTCTTGAAGAAAAGCTGGCGGAAACCAAAAAACAGGGGCGTTTTCGCGAGTTCCTCAACCTTGAACGCGGCGTGCAGGACAAACCCTGGGCCACCAGCCACGGGCACCACGGTGAGCGCCGCCTCAACGTCTGGTGCTCGAACGATTATCTGGCGATGAGCCACCACCCCAAAGTGCTGCTAGCCACCACCGAAGCGGTTAACCGGGTTGGGCTGGGCACCTGCGGCGCCCGCAGCATTTCCGGCACCTCGGTCTACCACAGTGAGCTGGAAACGCTGTTGGCCAGCGCCTACGGCAAAGAGTCGGCGCTGCTGTTCACCACCGGTTTCGGCGCCAACGACGCCACCTTGTCCACCCTGTGCGACGCCATTCCCGATCTGATCGTGTTCTCCGACGAGCTGAATCACGCCTCGATGATTTACGGTATCCGCTACAGCAAAGCGGAGAAAAAGATCTTCCGCCACAACGACGTGGCACACCTTGCCGAACTGCTGCAGGCCGCCGATCCGGCGCGGCCAAAGCTGATCGCCTTCGAGTCGCTGTATTCCATGGACGGTGACTTCGCCCCGCTGGCGCAGATCGTGGCGCTGGCGGAGCAATATCAGGCGCTGACCTATCTCGACGAGATCCACTCCGCCGGCGTCTATGGCGAACGGGGGCTGGGCTACGCCGAACAGCTGGGCCTGCTGGATAAAATCACCATTATTCAGGGCGGGTTCGGCAAATCTTACGGCGCGGCGGGCGGTTATATCGCCGCGCCCCGCTCGGTGGTGGAGGCGGTGCGCAGCTGGGCTCCGGCATTCGTCTTCAGCACCTCGTCGCCGGCGCCGGTGGTGGCCGCCGCGCTGGCCAGTTTTAAATACAACCTCGAGCATGACACCCAGCGCAAGCACCTGCTGGCGATCGTCGATCACCTGAAAACCGGCCTGCGCTCCGCCGGCATCCCGCTGGTGTCGGCCGACAGCCATATCCTGCCGCTGAGGGTCGGCGATCCGCACCGCAACAAACACATCAGCAAAGTGCTGCTCGATGAGCATGATATTTACGTGCAACCGGTCAATGCGCCGACGGTGCCCGCAGGCAGCGAGCGGCTGCGGGTGACGCCGACCTCGGCGCACTCCCATGCCGACGTGGAGACGTTCCTGGCCGCGCTGGGGCGGGTCTGGGCGGCGAACGATCTGCGGAGGGCGGGATGACGTTAGCGGATTATAACGGCCATCTGGTCACGCTCTGTCTGATGGCGACCGGCACGTTCGCCATCGGCACCGACGCCTTTATCGTCGCCGGCGTGCTCAGCGACATTTCCGACACCTTTGCCGTCAGCCCTGCGCAAGCGGGGCAGTTGATATCGGTATTCGCACTGGCTTATATGCTGTTCGCGCCGCTGACCGCCTGGCTGCTGGGCAACGTCAACCGCAAGCATATCCTGCAGCTGGCGCTGGTGCTGTTCATCGCCGGCAACCTGGCCTGCGCCTGGGCCACCAGCTACCTGCAGATCTCGCTCGGCAGAGTGCTGGCCGCATTGGGAGCAGCCTGTTACACGCCGCAGGCCGCCGCCGCCGCGGTGGGGCTGGTGGAGGAAAAACGCCGCGGCCTGGCCATTTCCATCGTCTATGGCGGCATGACGTTGGCTATTGCGCTCGGCATTCCGTTCGGTACCTTTCTCGCCAAACTGATCGGCTGGCGTGAAATCTTCCTGTTCATCGCCCTGCTGGGGGCGATTGCGCTGCTGGGCCTTTCGCTGGCGCTGCGCGCCATCGCGCCGCCGGGCAAGCATTCGCTGAAAGAGCGGCTCGCCCCGCTGCGGCAAAAGGCGGTGCTGACCACGCTGCTGATCACCTTTTTCGCCGTTTGCTCGGAACACATCGTCTATAGCTACGTCAGCGTATTGCTGAAAAACACCCAGTTCGGCCCGCAGGCGATCCTGCCCCTCGCGCTGCTGGTGTTCGGCATTGGCGCGGTGATCGGCAACTTTGCCTCCGGCGCGTTAACCGATGCCCTCGGCAGCAAGTTCGTGCTGCTGTTTTCCGTGGCGATCCAGACGCTGTCCCTGTTCCTGCTGGCCTTTTATGTCACTTCCGCCTGGTGGGTGCTGGCCATCTTTCTGGTCTGGGGCATCACCGGCTGGATGTACCTGGTGCCGATCCAGCATCACCTGTTGTCGCTGTCGAAACGCTTTGGCGCGCTGACCGTGTCGCTCAACAGCTCGGTGCTGTACGCCGGCATCGCGGCGGGCGGCATGCTGGGCGGCCTGACGCTCTACGCGCTGCCGGCCTATTACCTGCCGCTGTTTTCGCTGCCGCTCGGCGCCATCGCCCTGCTGCTGACACTGCTGTTTTTCCGGGGAGAGACCGGCAATGAGTAAAGCCCTTCCGGTGCTTTATGAGCGCCATGGCGAGCAGGTTGCGGTCATCACCCTCAATCGGCCGGAAAAAAAGAACGCCATCAACCTGCAGATGGCCGAGCTGATCCGCACTTACCTGCGGCAGGCGGATAACGATGACTCGGTGCGCGCGATCGTTCTGGCCGGTCAACCGGCGGTATTTTCCGCCGGCATGGATGTCGACGCCTTCCGTCAGGGCGAACTGCCCATCGTCACGCCGGAGGGGTTTGGCGGGCTGATCCATGCGCAGATCGCCAAGGTGATCATCGCCGCCGTTGACGGCATCGCGTACGGAGGCGGCTTTGAGCTGGCGCTGGCGTGCGATCTGATCGTCGCCGGCCAGAACGCGCGCTTCAGTTTCCCCGAAACCGGGCTCGGGTTAGTCGCCGCACAAGGTGGATGCGCGCGCTTGCCGACGCGCATTTCCCCCTATGTCGCACTCGACTGGCTGCTAACCGGCAGAACCGTCGGCGCACGGGAGGCGCTGTCGCACGGCGCCATTTCCCGTATCAGCGAGGGGGCGGCCCGGGAAGAGGCGCTGCGCATCGCCGAACAGATCGCCGCAAAAGATCTTGCCGCCAGCAAAACGGTGAAGGCCATCGTGCGCCAGGGGCTGGCACGGCAAGAAGCCCCCTCATTCGCTTTTCAACAAGGCCCGGTCGAGCGCCTGCGCCAGGCTGCCGCCCGCCGATAATTATCCCGCCGGTTCGCCTGAACCGGCATTTCCCGCTTTTCCGCCACCGCTCATTTTACGCAGCCCGCCTCTTGGCGCTGGGCTACACTGCCGTTAGCCCTAATGCGCTGATAAGGAAAAACAATGCGCCTTTTGCCTCTGCTGACCCCCAGACTTCGCCTGCGCCCGTTCACCGCCGACGATCTGCCCCACTTTACCGCCTACCGCAGCCACCCGGACGTGGCGCGCTACCAAAGCTGGAGCGACTACAGCGCCGCCGATGCGCAGGCCTTTTTCGCACAGCAACGGCGGCTCGACTTCAACCGTGACGACAGCTGGTTTCAACTGGCGGTCGAGCGCCGCGAGGACGGCGCGTTGCTCGGCGATATCGCGGTGCATTTCTTCGATGAGGGGCGCCAGGCTGAACTGGGCGTGACCTTCGCGCCCAGCCACCAGCGTCAAGGGCTGGCGCGCGAGGCGCTGAACGCCGTCATCGCCCTGCTGTTCGGGCCGCTGGCGAAGCACCGTATTACTGCGGTGGTGGACGCGCGTAATCTTGCCGCCGCCACGCTGTTCGGCAAACTGGGTTTTCGGCGCGAGGCCCATTGGCGGCAAAACGTGTTTTTCAAAGGCGCGTGGGGCGACGAATTCGGTTTCGCTCTGCTGCAAAGCGAATGGCGGGAGAATGCAAAGCATGACGCTGCTGAATAAATACCTTGGGCAATACCAGTTCTCGGAGCGGCATGCGATCGCCATCGCCGCGCCACAGGCGCGGATCCTGGCGGCCGTGGCCGCTTACGATCCCAAGCACGACCGTTTTTTCCGCAGCATGATAGCGCTGCGCGAATTGCCCGCGCGGCTGATGCCACGCAATAAACCCAGCCCGCCGCCGTTTGGCCTGCATAACTTTTGCCTGCTTGAGCAGGATGACAGCGCGTTGGTCTATGGCCTGATCGGCCGCTTTTGGCAGGCTGAATACGGTCTGGAGCAGGTCGCTGACGGGGCGGGCTTTCTGGCCTTCGTTAAGCCCGGCGTCGCCAAACTGGCGCTGGGTTATGTCGTGAGCCCTCTGCCGGACGGCCGCTGCCGCCTGGTGACGGAAACGCGCATCTTCTGCCCCGACGACGCCAGCCGGCGGCGGTTTACCCCCTATTGGTATGCGATTCGCCTGGTCAGCGGGCTGATACGCCGCCGTATGTTGCGCGCCATTAAAACAGTCAGCGAAAAGCCGGCGGTGAATCATTCACCAGGCTGATTTATTTAAGAGCATTCTTAGAGAATGAAAATCATTATCAGCCTATTTTTTAATCACAACAAGATAGTAGTGAGAAGCCATTGACCCCGCCCCCTGCGGGGATTTTTTCGCCTATTTATCACCTGTTTCAGGAAATACCTGCATAAACAGGAAGGTGCAAGGCTTGCGCTGATGCTGGTTGATCTGCGGCACCAGCCGGGTGAAATGCTCGGTCTGGCAATGTACATCCAGGGCGGCGCGATCCGGCCAGCTTTCGATAAAAATAAAATGCCCGGGGTCCTGCTGGTCGATGCACAGCTCATAACTGATGCACAAAGGTTCCTGCCGGGTTTTCTCCACCAGCTCGCGATACCATGGCATAACGGTTTCAATATGTTCCGGATGGATAAAATCTTCAGCGATGACCTTCAACATGTTGCGCTCCTGCATTCTGTTTTGCCGTGCCTCACCTTAATCGTCCTCACTCCCGAGATGAAAGCCCCCTACTCCAGGCCTATCGCCGGGTTGCCAATTCGGTGATAGCGCACACAGATCTCGATCAAAGCGCTTGAACCTACCCTGGCCCTGTGTGAACTTCCGGTTAACAAAAAAGCAACACACCATTCACCATGGTGATGTCTGCACCACCCTGCCGACCCGATACGCGGCGTTTTTTTCGCCCTCAAAGGCCTGACCATTAGTCCTTTAGGCCTTTAAGGATCGCGAAAAGAAACCGTGGTTACCGTCGTGTTGAGGGCAACGGCATCAGGACGGTCCTGTGACCGACGCTTGTCATTCTCAGAAGAGAGGTTAACGCCAGTGAATCACGCCACCTATGCCGCTCCTGCACTCAACGTCGCCATTCGCAAAACCTGGCGCAGGCTGGTGCCATTGATGTTCGCCATGTACTTTATCGCCTTTATCGACAGGGTTAACGTCGGCTTTGCCAAGGACGCGATGGCCATCGATATCGCGCTGTCGCAATCCGCCTTCGCATTGGGTGCCGGGATATTTTTTGCCGCCTATGCGCTGTTCGGCATCCCGGCCAACCTGCTGATGAATCGCTGGGGCGCCAAACGCTGGCTCAGCGCCACCACTGCGCTGTGGGGGGCGCTGTCGGCCTGCACCGGGCTGGTGACCAACGAACAACAGTTTATCGTCCTGCGGTTTCTGCTGGGGATCGCCGAGGCCGGGTTTTACCCCGGCATCCTGCTGCTCGCGTCGATCTATTTTCCCAATAAGGTGCGCGCCTCGGTCATTGGCATTTTCGTGCTCGGCGTGCCGGCGGCCCTGACGCTCGGCTCCCCGCTGTCGGGGGCATTGCTGGAGATGCACGGCGTACTGGGCAAACCCGGCTGGTTCTGGATGTTCGTGCTGGAGGGGCTGCCGGCCGTCGCCCTCGGCGTCTTCGCCTTTTTCTATCTCGACGATAGCCCGCAGCAGGCCCGCTTTCTGACCGAGGAAGAGCGTGCGGCGCTGGTGGCACAGTTGGCCGCCGAACAGCAGCAAACCGAAACCAGCAGCGTCAAAGCGGCGATGAGAAGCGGCAAAGTTTGGCATCTGGCGCTGATCTACGGCACCCTGCAAATCGGCGTGTACGGCCTGATGTTTTTCCTGCCGTCGCAGGTCGCCTCGCTGATGGGCACCCATCTCGGCTTCAAGGCCTCGCTGGTGGCCGCCATTCCCTGGGCGTTCTCTGCGCTGGGCGTCTATTTCCTGCCGCGCTTTGCCGACAGAAACACCGCCAGAAGATTACCGATCGCCGTCGGCTTGCATGATCGCGGCGGCGCTGGGGTTGGTGGTCTCTTCCTATGCCGGCCCTTTGCTCGCTATCGTCGCCCTGAGCTGTTGCGCAGTCAGTTTCCTGGCGGTACAGCCGATTTTCTGGACGTTTCCCGCTCAGGTGCTCACCGGCCCGGCGCTGGCGGCCGGCATCGGCTTTTGCACTACGCTCGGCGCCGCGTTCAGCTTTTTAGCCCCGCTGATCCGCACCGAGGCGGAACAGCGTTTTCACAGCCCGCATGCCGGGCCGCTGGTGCTGGCCGCTTTCTCGCTGCTGTGCGCCGCGCTGTTGTGGGCGCTCAGAAACCGGCGCGCCGAGGTGAGCAAGCAAGACGCAGAGATTGCCGGATAGCGGCGCGTTATTTAACCCTTATTGAACCTGCGGATGGGACACTGGCACTCAGCCCCCTCGCCCGCAGGTGTTAAATGGATGAATTGACGCACATTATCGCCAAATACAGTCCGGAGCCGGAGATGTTGCTGCTGCTGATTTTCCTGTTTGCGCTGGGTAAATCCGTGATCTTCGTTTCCTCCATCCTGCCGCCCGCTTCGGTCACGCTGCTGATGGGCATCGTTGCGGGCAAGCACGCGCTGCCCCTCGGCGCCGTTTGGGCAGCCATCGCCCTCGGCGCCGCGCTGGGATCGATCTTGTCGTTCCACTGCGGCGCGCTGCTATGCCGCCGCGATCTACGCCGCCGGCTGCCGGCACGCTTTCACACGCCGCTGCGCAAAGCCCAGCGCGCCTTGCAAAAGAGAGGGCTTCCGCTGCTGTTCGCCTCGCGTTTTCTGGCGGTGATGCGCTATACCGTACCGCTGATGGCCGGCATGCTGAAACTGCCGCTGGGGCGCGTCTATGCCACCGCCGCGCTCTCGGCTGCCGCCTGGGCGCTGATCTTGATGTCGGCTGCGCATATATTCCCCGTACCTTGACCTGAAAGATTCTTGGGCAAATGTTCGGCCCATGCGCCGACGTTGCGCCAGCGCACAGCCTCTCTTGCCGTATAAACTGCGGTGCAACATCGCAGTTTGCGCCAGATCACCTTTCTGAACATCAGTCGAAAAATGCGAATTTTTTTGCAGAATGCGCGCTTAAAACGGCGCAATGAGGAAACAAACAGAGAAAAGTCCGAGCGTAACACGCTGATTTGGTTGGCGGGTCGTACAGAGTTCGAACCTGCGCCCCATTGATTAAGAGTCAACGGCTCTAGCGACTGATCGAACAACTCAACGCGCTAAACTGTCTTACTCGCCGGCGCCGCTGTCGAACGCTTACACCCATTACTTTTTCTCATGCGAATTTTACAACCCTTTGTTTAATCAACGAGATAAGCCGCATAAGGTCTGTTAATCCCACGTTTTGAAGAGTAATCTTCCGCTCCCTGAACGTCCGATTTGACTCCTCCGTGTAAAGATTGATCGACTTTTATCCCGCGTATAAATGTTGTAAACATGTTGCACAAAGGTGGCGTTATTGCACTACCTTACTAAAGCCGGACCAACCGGATAAATGTATAAAAAAGAGCCACTTCAGAGCTCGCGACTTCACTAATGACAGGTAAAACAGGACATCATCAGATGGTAGATCACTCTAAAATAGCGACTGACGCGACGCCCGATTCAGAAGATCATCTACGGCGAAACCTCACTAACCGACATATTCAACTGATCGCCATCGGCGGCGCCATCGGCACCGGTCTGTTTATGGGATCCGGTAAAACCATCAGTCTGGCCGGCCCTTCGATCATCTTCGTATACATGATCATCGGCTTTATGCTGTTCTTCGTGATGCGCGCCATGGGCGAGCTGCTGCTGTCCAACCTGGAATACAAATCGTTCAGCGATTTCGCCGCGGACCTGCTCGGCCCGTGGGCCGGTTTCTTCACCGGCTGGACCTACTGGTTCTGCTGGGTGGTCACCGGCATCGCCGACGTCGTGGCGATCACCGCCTACGCCCAGTTCTGGTTCCCCGAGCTGTCGCAGTGGATCGCTTCGCTGCTGTGCGTGCTGTTGCTGCTCGGCCTTAACCTGGCGACGGTGAAAATGTTCGGTGAAATGGAGTTCTGGTTTGCGATGATCAAAATCGTCGCCATCGTCGGTCTGATCGTCGCCGGGCTGGTGATGATCGCCATGCAGTTCCAATCGCCGACCGGCACCGTGGCCTCATTCACCCATTTGTGGAATGACGGCGGCATGTTCCCGAAAGGCATCAGCGGCTTCTTCGCCGGCTTCCAGATTGCGGTATTCGCCTTCGTCGGCATTGAGCTGGTGGGCACCACCGCCGCGGAAACCAAGGATCCGGAGAAATCGCTGCCGCGCGCCATCAACTCGATTCCGATCCGCATCATCATGTTCTACGTGTTCGCCCTGATCGTCATCATGTCGGTGACGCCGTGGAGCTCCGTGGTGCCGGACAAGAGCCCGTTCGTTGAGCTGTTCGTGCTGATCGGCCTGCCGGCCGCGGCCAGCGTGATCAACTTTGTGGTGCTGACCTCAGCCGCCTCTTCCGCCAACAGCGGCGTATTCTCCACCAGCCGCATGCTGTTCGGGCTGGCGCAGGAAGGCGACGCGCCGAAATCGTTCGCCAACCTGTCCAAGCGCGCGGTGCCGGCCAACGGCCTCACCTTCTCCTGCATCTGCCTGCTGGGCGGCGTGGTGCTGATTTACCTGATCCCGAACGTGATGACGGTCTTCACCCTGGTGACCACCGTATCGGCGATTCTGTTCATGTTCGTCTGGACCATCATCCTGTGCTCGTACCTGGTCTACCGTAAACAGCGCCCGGCGCTGCACCAGAAATCGATCTACAAGATGCCGGCCGGCAAGCTGATGTGCTGGGTGTGCATGGCGTTCTTCGTGTTCGTGCTGGTGCTGCTGTCGCTGCGCGAAGACACCCGCCAGGCGCTGATCGTCACCCCGCTGTGGTTCATCGTGCTCGGCCTGTCTTACGTGTTCCTGCGCAAGAAGAAAACCGCGTGATGCAAAAGGGGCGGATATCTCCGCCCCTTCCTGCTTTCTATGTCTCTGCGCTAATCCGCTTCCGTCGCCACCGCCGCTTTATCCCTGCGCCGCACGCGCAGCTCGCTGACCACCACCCCGATTACAATCAACGCGCCCCCCAATAACGCCACGCCCGGTAAACGCTCGCCGGCCAACCGCCCGACGATGCCCGCCCAGACCGGTTCGCCGGCGTAAATCACCGTGGCGCGCGTCGGCGAAACGCTGCGCTGCGCCCAGTTCATGGTCAGCTGAATCAAGGCGCTGGCCAGCCCCAGCCCAATGGCGCTGTACAGCAGGTAATCCGAATACGGCGGCGGCGACTCGCCGGTCGGCGCCATCATCAAAAAGGAGGCCAGCGAGGCGGTCGCCAGCTGCACAATGGTCACTCGGCGGATATTGACCTTGCCGGCGAAGGCGCCGATCAGAATGATCTCTGCCGCCATGCCCAGGGTGCCGGCCAGCGTCAGAATTTCACCGAGGCTCAGCGTCATGTCGGTGCTGCTCGGCGCCGCCAGCAGCATCAGGCCGGTGAAGGCCAGCAGAATGCCGATCCACGACATGATGCCGGGGAAGCGCCCCAGCACCAGCCATTGCAACAGAGGCACGATCGGCACGTACATGGCGGTGATAAACGCCGATTGGCTGCTGGTGATGGTCTGCAGGCCGACGGTTTGCATGCTGTAACCGAACATGATCGCCAGCCCGATCAGCACGCCCGCCTTCAGTTCATACCGGGTCAGGCCGCGCAGCACGCGCAGCGAAAACAGCGTCAGCGCCAGCGTGGCGGTGGCGAAACGCAGGCCGACGAAAAAGAACGGCCCGCTGACCTGCATCGCGTGATGCACCGCCAAAAAGGTGCCGCCCCAGATCATGGTGATGAAAATCAACACCGCTTCCGGCAACCTGATTTGCGGAACCACGGCGGAAATAAAGGATTTTTTTGCTGCTGACACCGGCTTGCCCTTCCTGCTGAGTGCAATATAATGCACAGATCCTGCCAGTATGAGATAAAGTCCGGCGATGAGCAATACGGCGCATAACGCAAAAACCGATCCCCCCAAGGTGCTGCAATACCTGAGCAGCAATCTGCGCGGCTACCGCCAACGGGCGGGCCTGAGCCAGATGGCGCTGGCCGAGCTTTCCGGCGTCAGCCGCCGCATGCTGGCGGGCATCGAGGCCGGCGATCGCAACGTCAGCCTGGCGGTGCTCGACAAGATCGCCGCCGCCCTGGCGATTTCTTTCACCGATCTTATCCAGGCGCCGGAAGCGCGCGGCAGCCATCTGGTGGGCGAGTTGGCCTGGCAAGGCGCGCAGCCGGGCAGCCAGGCGCTGTTCGCCGCCAGCGTGCCGGCGCGGCAACGGGCCGAGCTGTGGGAATGGACGCTGATGCCGGGCGAGCGCTATGACTCTGCCCCGGACGCCGAAGGCTGGAGCGAAATGATCTACGTGATTGCCGGTACCCTGACGCTGGAGCTGGAACAAGGCACGCTGACGCTCAGCGCCGGCGCCGCACAAACCTTCAACAGCGATCAACGCTACGCTTACGCCAACCACGGCGACCTGCCCCTGCGTTTTATCCGCAACGTCGCCTTCTGACCGCCCGCCGGCCCGCACCGGCGGCGGATGTCGTGTTGCTGTCGTGCCGCTGTCGTGGCGCCGCCACCGCGCTCGCCCTACACTGAATGACAGTGACAGCGAACTCAGGAGTGCACCATGCAAAAGTACCGCATCAGGCCATTACGTCTGGAAAAAGGCTGGTCGCAGGAGCAGCTGGCGACGATCGCCGGCCTCAGCACCCGCACCGTCCAGCGGATTGAAAACGGTGAACAGGCCAGCCTGGAAACCTTGACCGCGATCGCTGCCGCGCTGGGCGTGCAGGTCAGCGATCTCAATGCGCAGCCGCAACAGGCAATGGAGGAGGAGACGCCTGACGAACAGCGCATTCGTCGCCAGGTCGCGGCAGAAGGCAAACTGCTGAGCATGGCGGTGCGTTTCGCCGTGATTGGCGTGATGTTGTTCGCCATCAACTGGTTTACCCATCCGCAATATCTCTGGTCGCTGTGGGCGATCGGCGGCATGAACCTCGCGCTGGTCATGCGGGCAGTGCGTACCCTGCTGCTGCGCAATGTCTTCAGCCGCTGGCAGGAACAGCGGCTGGCGCACAAGCTGCGGCGCTTGCCCTGAATCCGCCATCCGACAAAACCAAGTTCGTCATTCGCTTCTATGCTTATCAAGGGTTTTTGTTAATCATCTGAGCGGGAGTACGGAACATGACGAAAGTGTTGGTGCTTTATTACTCAATGTACGGCCATATCGAAAGCCTGGCGCAGGCGGTGGCCGAAGGTGCGAATCGGGTTAACGGCGTGGACGTGACGATTAAACGCGTGCCGGAAACCATGACGCCGGAGGCCTTCGCCAAAGCCGGGGGCAAACAACATCAACAGGCGCCGGTCGCCACCCCGCAAGAGCTGGCGGACTATGACGGCATTATCTTCGGCACGCCGACCCGCTTCGGCAATATGGCCGGGCAGATGCGCACCTTCCTCGATCAGACCGGCGGTCTGTGGGCTTCCGGCGCGCTGTACGGCAAGGTAGGCAGCGTCTTCACCTCCACCGGCACCGGCGGCGGCCAGGAACACACCATCAGTTCCACCTGGACCACGCTGGCGCACCACGGTTTCATCATCGTGCCGATCGGCTATGCGACGCCGGAGCTGTTTGACGTTTCGCAGGTGCGCGGCGGCACCCCGTATGGCGCCACCACCATCGCCGGCGCCGACGGCTCGCGCCAGCCGAGCAACGAAGAGCTGACCATTGCCCGCTATCAGGGCGAGCACGTGGCAAAAATCACCGCCAAGCTGAAAAGTTAAGCCCCCTCCTGCGCCTGTGATTCAAAGGGCCGCGCATTCGCACGGCCCCATCTTGTTGCCGACCCGCCGCAAGGTTAGAATGCCCCTCCCCCGGCCATTCAGCGTCTGAAGGCCAGGCCCGAATTCGTTCTGCCCGTCGCTCATCCGCTTTCAGCCCGAGGACGGGCGTTCTGTTTTTTGCGCACAGCGAAGGGAATAAGTCAGTGTCTAAAGATTTTGATGAACTAATAAGAGACATGGATCTTATTATTGAAAATGTAGACAGCTTCAAGGCTCTGGCTCCGCGCGCGCCCGAGCCGGCTCCGGCCCCGCCGCCGCCGGTTCATCACTACGACTCGTTCTGCGAGAACATCGCGCTGAAAGTGGTCTTGAAGGTGCTGCTGTCTTCGGTGGACAAGATAGTCAAAGTGCAGATCGCCAACAAGGTCGAGCAGGAGATCGCCCAGATTGAACAGCAGGTGGTTCGCGCCGGCGGCGGCCCGGTGTCGCCGGACGATCTGGCACAGATGACGCACTATGTGCGCCGTACGGTCAACGACCTGCTGGAATAACGCCCCCGCCATACTTATTAGGCGATATGAATTTTTACGTTATTTTTATATCGCCTGCTTTATGCTTGATACACTTCAATAAATTGACGCATTGTCGGCAGGCATTCCGAGCAACAGTATGGTCAGAACCAAACAGATCCTGGTCGTTATTCATCTTTGCAGCTTTTTGGTCCTTCTTTACAGCCTTTCAATGATCCCGCCCCTGCTGATGGGGCTGTTGTATAAAGAAAAAAGCGCCTTCTCATTTTTCTATACCCTGGTGGTGGCCGCCACGCTCGGCGGATTGGGCTGGTTCAGCACCCGGCAGTCGAAAGTGCAGCTGCGCACCCAGGACGGTTTTCTGATCATCGTGATGTTTTGGCTGCTGTTTTCCGCGATCAGCGCCCTGCCGCTGTGGCTGGATGACACGCTGAACGTCCGGCTGGTCGACGCGATGTTTGAGGGAGTCTCCGGCATCACCACCACCGGCGCCTCGGTGCTGAATGACGTCTCGAACGTGCCCAAATCGTTCCTCTATTACCGTTCCCAGCTCAATTTTATCGGCGGCCTCGGGGTTATCGTGTTGGCCGTGGCCGTGCTACCGCTGCTGGGCATCGGCGGCGCCAAACTTTACCAGTCGGAAATGCCCGGCCCGTTCAAGGAGGAACGCCTGACGCCACGCCTGGCCGATACCTCGAAAAACCTGTGGTTGATCTACCTTGGGCTGGGGTTGGCCTGTACCGTCGCCTTTCGTCTGGCGGGCATGCCGTGGTTCGATGCGCTGTGCCACGGCATTTCCACCGTGTCGCTCGGCGGATTTTCCACCCGTAACGAAAGCCTGGGGTACTACGACAGTTCGGCGGTGGAAATGGTCGGCGGCATTTTCTCTATTCTGGCGGCGGTGAACTTCACGCTCTATTTCATTGCCGTCGGCCGTCGCAGCCTGAAACCGCTGTACCGCAGCCCCGAGCTGCGCTTTTTCCTGTTGATTCTGGCCATCGTCGTGGCGATCGTGTGTATCGAGCTGTACCGCTCGGGCATGTACGGCGTCAAAGACGCCTTCGTGCACGGCTTTTTCCTCACCAGTTCGATGATGACCGACAACGGTCTGGCCATCGCCGATTACACCCGGATCCCGTCCCACACCATCATGCTGCTGCTGGCGGCGAGTTTCTTCGGCGGCTGCGTCGGCTCCACCTGCGGCGGCATTAAAGCGCTGCGCTTTCTGATCATGTACAAACAAAGCCGGCTCGAGATCAACCAGCTGGTGCATCCCAACGCCATGTACACCATCAAGGTCGGCAATGCGCCGATCCAGGATCGGACGCTGCGCTCCGTCTGGAGCTTCTTCTTCCTTTACGTGCTGTTCACCTGTCTGTTTATCTGGCTGCTGAACTTGATGGGCTATGATCTGGTCACCGCTTTCGCCACCGTCGCCGCCTGCATCAACAATATGGGGCTGGGGTACGGAGAAACCGCCGCCGGTTTCGGCACGCTGAACGACGCGGCGAAATGGCTGATGTGCGCCGCCATGCTGCTCGGCCGCCTCGAGATCTATCCGATGTTGATCCTCTGTTCACGCGCGTTTTGGCGTTTTTGATAGTCCGAGCGGCGTACAGGGCGCCGTTCCGCTCTGTCAACGCCGACACATTCACAACATGAATGTGTTGCATTGTTGTATTCGTTTCACTGCGATAAGTTTAATTCACTGTAAATATATACAGTATTTTTTAACTTATTGAGGATATGAATATGCGTTTTAACAACAAGATGTTGGCCCTGGCCGCCCTGCTGTTCGCCGCGCAGGCGTCGGCCGACACGCTCGAATCCATCGACAACTGCGCGGTCGGCTGCCCGACCGGCGGCAGCAGCAACGTATCGATCGTGCGTCACGCTTATACGTTGAACAACAACAGCACCACCAAGTTCGCCAACTGGGTGGCCTATCACATCACCAAAGACACGCCGGCCAGCGGCAAGACGCGCAACTGGAAAACCGATCCGGCGCTCAACCCGGCGGACACTTTGGCGCCCGCCGATTACACCGGCGCCAATGCGGCGTTGAAGGTCGATCGCGGTCATCAGGCGCCGCTGGCCTCGCTGGCGGGCGTTTCCGACTGGGAGTCGCTGAACTACCTGTCCAACATCACGCCGCAAAAGTCCGATCTGAACCAGGGCGCCTGGGCGCGGCTGGAAGATCAGGAACGCAAGCTGATCGATCGCGCCGATATCTCCTCGGTCTATACCGTGACCGGCCCGCTGTATGAGCGCGATATGGGCAAACTGCCGGGCACCCAGAAAGCGCACACCATCCCCAGCGCCTACTGGAAAGTGATTTTCATCAACAACAGCCCGGCGGTGAACCACTATGCCGCTTTCCTGTTCGATCAGAACACGCCGAAGGGTGCCGATTTTTGCCAATTCCGCGTGACGGTGGACGAGATCGAGAAACGCACCGGTCTGATCATCTGGGCCGGTCTGCCGGACGACGTACAGGCTTCGCTGAAGAGCAAGCCCGGCGTCCTGCCGGAATTGATGGGCTGCAAAAACTGACGAAAAAACCCGCCGCGGCGGGTAATGCCGATCGTTTAAGGATCAATTGACCGATCCGGTAGTTGCTGTAAAAAGGGTCCATGGCATCATCATGGACCCTTAAAATGGAACTTTCCCAGGCTCTTGGCATTATCAATTTCACCACACCCGAGCGTGCTCG
>NZ_JAVHUX010000029.1:0-60054 GCF_030954545.1 Serratia sp. MF1(2023)
CGAACGATTGAAATCATTTTAAAAACCGTTGACTCACTTTGAACTATCCCTATAATGCGACTCCAACAAGACGGGGCGATTAGCTCAGTTGGTAGAGCATCTCCTTTACACGGAGGGGGTCGGCGGTTCGAGCCCGTCATCGCCCACCATCTTGTTGAGAAAAATGAGAACGAATGAGGGTGATTAGCTCAGTTGGTAGAGCATCTCCTTTACACGGAGGGGGTCGGCGGTTCGAGCCCGTCATCACCCACCATCATTCTCTCGTTTAGCAGTACCTGGAAGTCCTGAAGTGGGTGATTAGCTCAGTTGGTAGAGCATCTCCTTTACACGGAGGGGGTCGGCGGTTCGAGCCCGTCATCACCCACCACTTCTGCGGGTCGTTAGCTCAGTTGGTAGAGCAGTTGACTTTTAATCAATTGGTCGCAGGTTCGAATCCTGCACGACCCACCAATTCAGAGAAAAGCGCCTTTTGGCGCTTTTTTCGTTTCTGCCGATCGATATCCCTTTCTTCTTCATTCACCACGCGCTGAGATACGAATGGTTATCATTTTGCCGGCTTGGATGGTAAATTAGCGGGCATCCACCACGCAGCCAATCCGCCGCCGGATTGATAAGCCTTAGTTCAAGGAAAGAAAGAGCCCGCTCATGACCCTATCCTTACGCCAGCTGTTCATTGCATTTATCGCCACTTCCAGCCTGCTGCTCAGCGGCTGCGGCCCGGACGACCAGAGCGACGGGCAGAAACCGTCCGCCCCCGCTGCCGACAGCAGTTGGCCGCGCACCATCGACAGCGTCAAAGGGAAATTCACGCTGGAAAAACCGCCGCAGCGCATCGTGTCCACCAGCGTCACCATCACCGGCACGCTGCTGGCTATCGACGCCCCGGTCGTCGCCAGCGCCGCCACCAGCCCAAATCCCCTGGTGGCCGATAAGCAAGGCTTCTTTACCCAGTGGAGCGAAGTGGCCAAACAGCGCCACGTCGAACGGCTGTACCAGGTGGAGCCCAATGCCGAAGCCGTCGCCGCCGCCGCACCGGATTTGATCGTCGTCGCCGCCACCGGCGGTGATTCGGCGTTGAAGCTGTATGACCAGCTGTCCGCCATTGCGCCGACGCTGGTGCTCGACTATGGCGACAAGAGCTGGCAGCAGCTGGCCAGCGAGCTCGGCGAGATCACCGGCCATGAAGCCGGCGCCAAACAGGCGGAGGATCGTTTCGAACAGCGCGTGGAGCAAGTGAAGCAGGCGATCGCGCTGCCGCCGCAGCCGACCACTCCGCTGGTGTATGCCGACAACGGCCGCGAGGCCATGCTGTGGACGCCGGGTTCCGCCCAGGGCAAGCTGCTGACGCAGCTCGGCTTCCAGCTGGCCACCCCGCCGGAAAGCGCCAAAGGCAACACCAGCATGGGTAAACGCCATGACATCATCCAGATCTCCGGCGAAAAAATGGCCGAGGGCCTGAACGGCAAAACGCTGATCCTGTTCGCCACCAACGAGCGCAAAGTGCAAGAGGTGCTGACCAACCCGTTCCTCAAACATCTGGAGCCGGTGGAACAGCGGCACGTCTATGCCGTCGGCAACGACACCTTCCGCCTCGATTACTACAGCGCCACCAACATGCTGAACCAAATCGAACGGCTGTTCAAAAAGCCCTGAACCACGCCGTCGGCGGGTCAGCCTCCTGCCGACGTTTGCCATAAACAGGGCAACCGTTCACATTCAATCAATTGAAATATCAATAGTTATTAACATCGTCAACGCACCTGCGCCACCAACCGGCGGGTGCATGCGGGCGTAAACTCGTGCTACTATTGGCACCCCGCATGAACGCAAATAACAATGAGAATAAAAATCATACAGGAGTTACCGGTGTGAACGTACCCACTCCGACTGAGCGGACGCTTTCGTCCGCACCGCACGCAGCTTACGCCAGTGGCTTCAAACGCATCGCCGGGTTCGGTATCGGCTTGGCGCTGTTGCTGCTGTGCATCATTGCCAGCCTGATGCTGGGTTCCAAAGCCATCCCCTTCCACACCGTCTGGCTCAGCCTGCAGGGCGCCGCGAGCGGTTCCGACAGCACCATCATTCTCAACGCCCGGGTGCCCCGTACGCTGGCGGGCATCTTGGCCGGCATGGCGCTCGGCGCCGCCGGCGCGCTGATTCAGGCCTTGACGCGCAATCCGTTGGCCGATCCCGGCGTGCTCGGCATCAACGCCGGCGCCAGCTTCGCCGTGGTCATCGGCATCATGTTTTTCGGCGCCGCCACCACCGAAAGCTATATGGCCTACGCCTTTGTCGGCGCCGCCCTCACCACCCTGCTGGTCTACCTGATCGGCACGCTGGCGGGCGGGCGCATCAACCCGGTGCGGCTGACGCTGGCCGGCGTGGCGATCGGCGCGGTGCTGCTCGGCATCACCACCGGGCTGTCGCTGATCGATCCGCAAACCTTCGACCAACTGCGCTTCTGGCAGGCCGGCACGCTGGATATCCGCACGCTGTCCACGCTGCCGGTCACCGCCCCCGCCATTTTGCTCGGCTGCCTGCTGACGCTGCTCATCGCCCGGCCGCTGAATACCATCGGCATGGGGGAAGATCTGGCTATCGCGCTCGGCGCGCGCGTGGTGCTGACTCAGGTCATCGCGGTGATCGCCATCACGCTGCTGTGCGGCGCGGCAACCGCCACCGTCGGCCCAATTAGCTTTATCGGCCTGATGGTGCCGCACATCGCCCGCTGGTGGGTCGGCCCCGACCAGCGCTGGATCCTGCCCTACTCCATGCTGCTGGCGCCGATTTTACTGCTGTGCGCCGACGTGGTCGGCCGTCTGCTGGCGGCCGGTGAGCTGCGGGTTTCCATCGTGGCGGCCTTCATCGGCGCGCCGGTGCTGATCTGGCTGGTGCGCCGCAAGAAAACGCTGGGGGGGCTGTGATGAGTCTGCCCCACACGTTGCATATCGGCCGCCCGGACGGCGTCATCAACTGGCGCATGCCGCTGCGCCTGCTGCTGGTCAACCTTTCGCTGCTGGCGTTGTGCCTGGCGATGGCCGTTACCGCGCTGTGCTACGGCACGCTGCAGCTCTCGCTGGAGCAGGTCTTTGCCGCGCTCAGCGGCGAGGCGCCGAAAAATCTGGTTACCGTGGTCACCCAATGGCGCTTGCCGCGTATCGCCATGGCGCTGCTGTTAGGCGCCGCGCTCGGCATGAGCGGCGCCATTTTCCAGTCGATTATCCGCAACCCGCTCGGCAGCCCGGACGTGATTGGCTTTAACATGGGGGCTTACACCGGCGCGCTGATCGCCATCACCCTGTTCAACGGCGGCTATTACTACATCGCCAGCGGCGCGCTGGCCGGCGGCATTCTCGCCGCGCTGGCCATCTACCTGCTGGCCTGGCGGCAAGGCATCGCCGGCTTCCGGCTGATCATCGTCGGCATCGCCATCAGCGCGGTATTGGTCTCCACCAATACCTGGCTGATCATCACCGCCTCGCTGGAGCGCGCCATGGACGCCGCCATGTGGCAGGCCGGTTCGCTCAACGGCATGACCTGGCAGAAAGCCCAACCCGCCACGGCGTTCATCGTGCTGGCGGCCGCGGCCGCGCTGCTGATGGGCAAACGGCTGCAGCTGCTGGAAATGGGCGACGACACGGCGCGCGCGCTGGGCGTGAACGCCGAAGGCAGCCGGCTGTGGCTGATGCTGTTCGGCGTCACCCTCACCGCCGCCGTCACCGCCACCGCCGGGCCGATTTCCTTTATCGCGCTGGCGGCGCCGCAGATCGCCCGCCGCCTGGCCGGCCAATCCTCGGTCACCCTGACGTCCTCGGCGCTGATGGGTGCGGCGCTGCTGCTCGGCGCCGACGTAGTGTCCCAACATCTTTTCGCACCGATCCAACTGCCGGTCGGGGTCGTGACCGTCTGTATCGGCGGCCTGTACCTGATTTGGCTGCTCATCCGTGAGGCCCGCAGATAATGAAGAATGACAATGCCATGAGCCACCGCCTGCACGCCTCGCATCTGAAGCTGGGCTACGACAATAAAATCATCGCTGACGATCTGAGCGTGGCGATCCCCGACGGCGCCTTCACGGTGATCGTCGGGCCGAACGCCTGCGGCAAATCGACGCTGTTGCGCGCCCTGTGCCGCCTGCTGAAACCCAGCGCCGGCGAGGTGATGCTGGACGGCAAGAACATCAGCAACTTCGCCACCAAGGCGCTGGCGCGCGAGCTTGGGCTGCTGCCGCAAACCTCGATCGCACCGGACAGCATTACCGTGGCGGATCTGGTGTCGCGCGGCCGCTACCCGCACCAGAGCCTGCTGAAACAGTGGACGCAAGCCGACAAACAGGCGGTGGAAGCCGCCATGGCGGCCACCAACGTCGGCCAGCTGGCGGACCGCAGCGTCGACGAGCTGTCCGGCGGGCAGCGCCAGCGCGTCTGGGTGGCGATGGCGTTGGCGCAGCAAACGCCGCTGCTGCTGCTGGATGAACCGACCACCTATCTGGACATCGCGCATCAGATCGAGCTGCTGGATCTGTTCCGCCAGCTCAACCGCGAGCACGGCCAAACCCTCATCGCGGTGCTGCACGATCTCAACCACGCCTGCCGCTATGCCGATCACATCATCGCTATGCGCGACGGCAAGATCGTGGCGGAGGGGAAACCGGCGGAGATCATCACCGCCGAGCTGGTTGAGCGGGTATTCGGCATGCCGTGCATGATCATCGACGATCCGCTGTCCCACACGCCGCTGGTGATCCCGCGCGGCCGCTACCACTGCGACACGCCGCAGGCATGAAAAAGGCCGGGTTAACCCGGCCTTCGTTTATCCATGACTAGGGAGCCAACAGCGCCCGCAATCCGTCGAGCAAACCGCCGCGCCAGCAGACGGCATCATGCCCGCCGGCGAACACGCGATAATCGACCCGATGCCCCGCCTCCACCAGCGCCCGATGCATTTGGCGATTGACCTGATGAATATCCCTCTCCCCTTCACCGGCTTCCTGAAAGACGCGCAGCGGCGTCGCGGCGCACAAGCCCCGCCGCACCTGTTCAGTCAACCAGCCGACGTCGGCGTCATACTCCTCAGCCGGGTTAATCATCGCTTCAATGTGCGGCCACCAGAAAGAACCCGACTGGGTCAATACACAGCCGAAACGCTGCGGCCAATGCAACGCGGCATACAACGCCGCCAACCCGCCGTAACTCTGCCCCGCCACCACCGTGCGCTGCGGATCGTCGCTGTAAGGCGCACGCGCCGCCACCTGCGGCAGCAGCTCCTCTTGCACCGCCCGCCAGAAAGCCGCATTGCAGGCCAATTCTTCCGCACGCCGCGCCATGTCTATCACGTCGATAAACAGATAAAGCGCCGACGGCAGCCTTCCGTTAAGCGTCTCGGCGTCCAGTGCGGAAAAAATCGGTATGCCATGCAGCCAAAATTGCCCGTCCAGCAGTACGACTAACGGGCGGTCTTCCCCTGCGCCGGTGGCGTACAGCCAGATGTTGCGTCGGTTAGCCAATCGTTCGCTGTGCCAAAAGAAGTGCTGCAAACGCCCAGACGCGGCGGGCAATGCTTGCCCGGCGTCCAACGCCCGCCACGCTGATTGATCCGGCGCCGCCGGCAAATGTATCGCAGACAACGGGAAGCCGCGGCTGCTGCAGTGTGGCGCCACCGGATTGAGCGGATCATGGCGCATCAACGGAAACAACGAACACCACCACTGACGCTGCTGCTGCCGACGCTGAGCCGCATCGCCGGTAAAAGCGGGCGGCAGTTGCGCCGTCTCAATGGGTATAAAACTGTAACTGCCTCGCCAATCTTCGCGAACAGTGAACTGCCACCACCAAATATCGCTACCCGGCCGGCGTTCCAGACTCTGTGGCGAAGGGCTGTGATGGTCGGTCACGCAGTTGATATCGACATACACCTTTTTAATCGGCGAGCGCCGTTCATCGCCCCACGGGTCGCGCCAGAAAAAGGTAACGCGCACCTGCGCTGCGGGCAGCGATTCGACGAGCGGCATTCCCAACTCCGCGACCTGACGCCACCAATCTTCTCCGCCGAGATCGGGCCTTTGCAGCAGGTTGAGCACCAGGCCATCGGCATGAAGCGAATGCATTTTTCCTTTTTCCCCTGTTCACCGCACCCGGCGTTTTTTGTTTTCTTGAATAATGCAAATGGTATTGAGAATCATTTGTATTTTCAATAAAATGTAACCAATTATAAATCAACGCGCCTGAGGTCAACAAGGCCACTTCGAAGCGTGGCTCTGCAAAACGGTAAGCGATTCGTCCACCGTTCATTTATGGCAAGGAACTGCGCAGCCCTTCTCGGCGGCGCCAAATGAAAAAAGACGGCAATAGCTTGATATAAAATTGTTTTTTAAGGGATGAAAAATGTCAGAACACCCCCAAAATACCGCCAATCAACCTCTGCGTCACCCAGTCGCCAAGCTCTTGCTGACCTCAGCCATGCTGCTGGCGCCGGGCGTACAGGCCGGAACCGACAACGTTGAGCGTGATATCACCGTCGTCGCCGGCGCACAGGAAAACGTCACCGCGCCGCTGCAGGGCATCGTCGCCAAAGAAAGCGCGGCGGGAACCAAAAGCGCCGCGCCGTTGGTAAAAACGCCGCAGGCCATCACCGTCGTCACGCGCGATCAAATGGATCAGCAGGATGCGGCTTCCGTCGCCCAGGCGCTGCGATACTCCAGCGGCGTCGTGGCGGAATACCGCGGCACCTCTAACCGCAGCGACGAAGTGATCGTACGCGGCTTTCGTTACGCCCCAAAATATCTGGACGGCCTGAGCTATCAAAGCGGCCAGATCGATCCCTGGCTGCTTGAACGCGTTGAGGTGGTGCGCGGCCCGGTTTCTGTGCTGTACGGCCAGGCCAACCCGGGTGGGCTGGTGGCGATGACCAGCAAGCGGCCCGTCGCCCAGGCTATTCGCAAACTGCAATTGAGCGCGGGCAACCTGCATCAAGGAGAGGCCGCTTTCGACTTCGGCGGCGCATTGGACGAAGATGCCAAACTGCTGTATCGCCTTAACGGCATCGCCGGCACCAAAGAGACCGGTATCAAAGAGCACAAGGAAAAACGCTTCGCCATCGCACCGGCGCTGACCTATATCGCCAATGAAGACACGACGTTCACCCTGTTGACCAGCTATCAAAAGGAACCGGAGAACGGCTACCGCAACTTCCTGCCGACCTCCGGCGTGGCGATCAAAAGCAGCGCCGGCTATCTGCCGTATGATTTCAACGTCAGCGATCCCGGTTTCAATCAGGCTCGCCGCGAACAAACCTCGTTCGGCTATATCTTCGAGCACTATATTAACGACGTTTTCTCTTTCCAGCAGAACATGCGTTACACCACGGTGGATGAACGTTACAAATATCTGGTGTTCATGTCGCAAGCCAAAAACAGCACGCTGCTGCAGCGCCGTCCGCAAAAAGATATCGTCAAATCCCATGAGCTGGGGTTGGATAACCAACTGAAAGCGCAATTCAGCACCGGCGACGTCGAGCACAGCGTGTTGACCGGCCTTGACTACAAGTGGAGCAAGGTCAATACCCAAAACTGGCGCGGCGACAGCGCGGGCTATTTCCTCGACTGGACTCGGCCGGTTTACGGCATGCCGGTCAACGAAAGCGCATTGCCGAAGGTCACCGATAACCGCAAGGTGCTGGACCAACTCGGCGTTTATCTGCAGGATCAGATGAGCTACGGCGGTTGGAATTTGTTGTTGTCGCTGCGCAACGACTGGACCGAGCTGCGCACTCAGGACATGTTGAGATCCAGCGACAGTCAGCAAAACGACACCAAGCTGACTGGCCGCAGCGGCCTGCTGTACGCCTTTGACAACGGCATTGCCCCGTACATCAGCTACAGCACATCGTTTGAACCCAACCTCGATACCGGCGCGCCGGGCACCGATCCGTTCAAGCCCACCACCGGTGAACAAACCGAAATCGGCGTGAAATTCCAGCCGAAGAACAGCAACACGCTGCTGACGCTGGCGTTGTTCGATCTGACGCAGAAAAACGTCAGCTCCACCAACCCGGTAACCAAATACAAGGAGCAGATCGGCAAAGTGCGTTCCAAGGGGCTGGAAGCCGAAGTGCATTCACAGCTCACCCCGGCCATCGCGCTCATGGCGGCCTACACCTATACCGACATCGTTACCAAAGAAACCTATGTCGACGATCAGCGCGGCAAGACGCTGGTGATGGTGCCGACGCACGCCGCCTCCGCCTGGGGAACCTACAGCTTCCTGCAAGGGCCGCTGAAAGGCTTCTCCACCGGCGCTGGGGTACGCTACAACGGCGCCAGCCAAGGCGATGCGACCAACACCTACAAAGTGCCGGCCTTTACGCTGTATGACTGGATGGCGCGCTACGAATTGGCAGAAGTGGCTCCAAGCCTGGCAGGCGCCGCGCTACAGGTTAACGTCAACAACCTGACCGACAAGCATTACGTTTCGTCCTGCGGCGGCGTGGACGCCTGTTTCTACGGCAGCGGCCGCACCGTCACCGCCACGGTCAGCTACAGCTGGTAAAACCTTTGGGCGCCGCATTGCCGCGGCGCCCTGCTTTATTTCTCCAGCGATACCTGCTTGAAGATGTGTTTGCCGAACGGGTCTATCTCGTAGCCTTTCACTTCCTTGCGCACCGGTTCGAAGATGGTCGAGTGCGCGATCATCAGCGCCGGCATCTGATCGTGCATCATCACCTGCGCCTGCTGGTACATCGCCACCCGCTTGGCGTGATCGTTCTCCTCGCGCGCCTGCAGGATCAGCTGGTCGAACGGTTTGTAGCACCATTTCGCCGAGTTCGAACCACCGAGCGAAGCGCAGGTGAACAGCGGCCCGAAGAAGTTGTCCGGATCGCCGTTGGCGGTGGTCCAGCCCATTAGCGCCGTCTGGTGCTCGCCGTTTTTAATCCGCTGCAAATATTCGCCCCACTCGAAGGTGACGATTTTGGCGCGCACGCCGATGTTGGCCCAGTCGGCCTGGATCATCTCCGCCATGCGTTTGGCGTTGGGATTGTAGGGCCGCTGCACCGGCATCGCCCACAGATCGATGTCGAACCCCTGCCCCAGCCCGGCCTCCTGCAACAGCTGCTTCGCCCGCTCCGGCGAATACGGGTAATCTTCAAGCTGCGCGTTGCTGCCCCACTGGGTCGGCGGCAGCAGATTCTTGGCCGGCTGGCCGGCGCCGTGGAACACCGCCTCGATGATCGCCGGCTTGTTGACCGCCAGCGCCAACGCCTGGCGCACCTTGACGTTATCCAACGGTTTCTTCTGGGTGTTGAACGCCAGGAAGCCGATATTCAAGCCGGATTTTTCCATCACCTGAAGGTTGCCGTCCTGCCGCATGCGCGCCAGATCCGCCGGATTGGGGAACGGCATCACCTGACACTCGTTCTTTTGCAGCTTGGCGTAACGCACCGTCGCATCCGGCGTGATCGAAAACACCAGCCGGTCGATCTTCGGTTTGCCTTCCCAGTAACGATCGAACGCCTTGTAGAGGATTTTCGCGTCTTTCTGATACTGCACCAGCTGGAACGGCCCGGTGCCGATCGGATCGTTGTCCACCCGCTGCGGCGTGCCGGCCTTCAGCATCGCGTCGGCATATTCCGCCGAAAAAATGGTGGCGAAGTACATGCCCAGATCGGCGACGAACGGCGCCTCGGCGCGGGAGAGCTCAAAGCGCACGGTGTTGTCGTCCACCTTGACGATCCGGTCGATCAGCGTGCCGAACTCCATCGACTCGAAGTTGGTGTAGGCGCCGTTGGAGACCTTGTGATACGGGTTGTTGGCGTCCTTTTGCCGCATAAACGAGAAGATGACGTCATCGGCGTTGAAATCGCGGGTGGGCGTAAAATATTTATTGCTCTGGAATGCCACGCCCTTGCGCAGGTGGAAGGTATAGCGCTTGCCGTCCTCGCTCACCTCCCAGCTTTCCGCCAGGCTGGGTTGCAGCTCGACGGTGCCGGGTTTGAAGTCCACCAGCCGGTTGTAGATCGCCGCCGAACTGGCGTCCACCGTGGTGCCGGAGGTGAACAGCTGCGGGTTGAAGCCTTCCGGCGAGCCTTCGGAACAGTAGACCAGCGTATTGGCCCGCGCGCCGCCGGCAATCGCCAACGCCAGCAGCCCGATCGTTATTGCTTTTCTTTTCATTGCGCTATCCCCAGTGGTGAAAAAACAGCCCAACGGTTAGCAATAAATCATGCGGTTAGCGATGTAAAGGACAAATTCCGCGCATAAAAACGGGCAGGCGCGCATGCGGCCTGCCCGGTGAAACGGCGCGAGGATGATGAAATTAAATCATCTGGCTGAAGTTCATCTGCGCCATCAGCTTATAGTTGTCGGCGTAGTCGACCGGAATGGCCACCACCACCGGCCCCTGGATCGCCATCGCCTTGCGCAGCATCGGCCGCAGATCGTCCACCGACTGCACGGCGAAACCGACCGCGCCGCAGGATTCCGCGTAGGCTTTGAAGTCGATCGGCCCAAACTCCACGCCGGATTTGCGCTGGTATTTGTTCACTTCCTGCATCTCCACCATGTTGTAGGCGTTATCGACCCAGATGACGTGCACGATGTTGTTTTTCAGCCGCACCGCGGTCTCCAGCTCCATGCTCGACTGCATGAACCCGCCGTCGCCGGAGATCGACACCACTTTATCGCCAGGGCGCACCAGCGCCGCGCCGATGGCCCACGGCAACGCCACCCCCATGGTTTGCTGGCCATTGGAGATCAACAGCTGACGGGCGCGGAAGCTGTACAGGTAACGGGCGATCCAGATATGGAAGCTGCCCATGTCCACGCACAGGGTTACGTCGTCGCTGACGATGTCCTGCAGCTCCTTGACGATGCGCAGCGGGTGGATCGGCATGCCGCCGCGGCGCGCGGCGCGCTCCGCCAGTTCCGTGCGTTGGCGGCCGAGATCGGTGAGGATCAGCTCCACCTCCGGCGGCACGCAGACCGCCTCAGTGAACGTTTCGGTCATCATGTTCAGCGTGGCGCTGATGTTGCCCACCAGCTCGACGTCCGGCCGATAGCAGATGTCGATATCCGCCGGCAGCACGTCGATGTGCACCAGTTTCAGCCGCCCGTGGCTGTTCCACATGCAGGGATCGTATTCGATCGGATCATAGCCGACGCTGACCACCAGATCGGCCTTCTGCAACAGCTGATCGGCCGGCTGGTTGTTGAACAGGCCGACGCGGCCGGCGAAACGGGCGAAGTGGTTGACGTCGATCACCCCCGCCGCCTGATAGGTGCCAACCACCGGCATATGGGTGCGGTACAGCAGATGGCGCACCGCTTCGCTGTTCTCCGGCCGGCTGGCCTGCAGGCCGAGCAGCAATACCGGGCATTTGGCCTGCCGGATCAGTTTCACCGCCGCCTGAATGTCGTCCGCCGCCGCGGCCCCCATGCGCGGCAAGCGGCAGCCGGCCAGCACCGGCGCGCTCACCGGTTCATTGACGATATCCATCGGCAGGCTGACGAACGATGCCCCCGGCCGGCCGAACTCGGCGCGGCGAAAGGCGTTGGCGATCACCTCGGAAATTGCCGAACCGGCATGCACTTCGGCGCAATACTTGGTCACCGGCCGGAACATGCTGACGGTATCCATGCTCTGGTGCGTCTGTTTCAGGCTGTCGGCGCGCTTCACCGCCCCGCCGAAGGCCACCACCGCGTCCCCTTCCGAAGTGGCGGTGGCCAGCCCGGTGATCAGGTTGGAGCTGCCCGGCCCGGAGGTGACCAGCGCCACCCCGGCCTTACCGGTCAAGCGGCCGACCGCCGCCGCCATAAAGGCCGCGTTGGCCTCATGCCGCACCACCACCGTTTCAATCGATGGCGCGTCCTCCAGCGAGTCGAACACCCGGTCGATCTTGGCGCCCGGAATGCCGAAAACGTGTTTGACGCCCTGCGCTTCCAGGTTTTTCACCACCAAATCGGCGCCGCATTGCCAGTCATTGCCTGTTTTTTCCTGTGCCATGGTTCCACCTCCTAAGAAAACGATCGCCGGGGTTAGCCCTCGGCGGAACGAATCGCGCGATCCAAATCCTCTGGACAGAGGTTGGCGCGCAAGAAATCCGCATCATGCGGCAACTGAAGATTGAGACGCGTGATGACGCCGAACTGCAGACGGCCATGATCGAGCTGGTAGTCCAGCACGTGGCCGCCGCCGCTGCGGTCGTCGGTAACGAAGTGTTCGTGATAGCCGGCCACGCCGATGCCCTGCATGTAATCCGGCGAGCGGAAACCAACCAGCGTGCCGCGCCGCTGATGGAACGAGAAGGTCGGCTGCTCTTCTATCGCCTCCAGCATCGGGCGGTAGGGCCGCTCCTGGCGCGGCACGGTGCGGGTTTCCACGTGGCTGAACTCGCCGTCGACCCGCACCGCGCAAAACAGGTTCGGCGAGGCGACCTGCTCGTCGATGCACTGGTGCAGCTGCGCCTTGGTGATCGGCCGGTCGAACTGCTGGCTGACGCTGGGCTGGAAAAAGGTGACGACGGCGAAGGGGGTTTGCTGTTGCAGGCCGGCCGGCCGGGCGCTGCCGTCGGCGCGCAGCTGGTGTATTTCCTGGTCGAAAGCGATCAGTTCGCCGTCCAGGTGATTGAAGGTGCCGAGGCCGAAATCGCCGTGCTTGAGCAGCTCGGCAATGGTGGTTTCACCCTCGTAGACCCCGTCGATGAGCGCGCTCATCAGCGAGATTTGATAGATTTCGCCCTCCCCGGCGTTGATCGACTGCCTGGCAAAACCCTGCGCCAAATGGCGCGCACAGGCACACCCGTGTTTTTCGTTCATGACTGACTCCTCCACCAGCGCGAAACCGCGGTTCCGCGCGTTCAAAAGACCCACCGACGGTGAGCCAAGATGCCCCCCAAGGCGCGTTCATCAGTTGGAACGATTCAGCCTGAGGCGACAAAAAAACCGGCACGGCTGGCCGGCCGATAACCAGGCATCAGATCAGAATGAGATAAAGTAAAGGCTTACTAATCATTAAGACTGAACCGGTTATCAAATTGAACGGTTAATCTGGTGTTGGAGCGGCAATCAACTCCGCAGGCGGCTCACGCGGCCTGGGAAAAACATCTGCTATTTGGTGCTAAGCGCCGCGAGGTTTATGCGTTTTTTCTCTATGCGGCCGGGATGGGACGGCGCCGAAGCCCGTCGTCAACCCGCAGCCAGAGTAGCCGCCGCGCCGCCGGCAGAGAAGCGGGTATTCATAAGAAACGCTTTTGCATATAATGCAAAAATGAATGACGCCCGCTATGTAGAACATCTGCCAATTTTTCTCGACGTCGCCCGCCTGGGCAGCTTTTCCGCCGCTGCGCGCCGGCTGGGCATGGTGCCCTCTTCACTGGTGCGCCACATCGATGCCCTGGAAAGCGCGCTCGGCGCCGCGCTGTTCGTGCGCTCCACCCGTGGCCTGCTGCTGACCGACGCCGGCGAGCTGCTGCTGACGCGCGCCGCCGCGCTGATGACGGACATCACCGGCCTTCGCGCCGAGCTGAGCGCGCTGAACGAAACGCCGCAGGGCACGCTGCGCATCAGCTGCCTGCCAACCTTCGGCAAAACCTATGTGCTGCCGCTGCTGCCGACGCTGGCGGAACGCTACCCGCAGCTGTCGGTCGACCTCGATCTGACCGAACGCCAGACCGATCCGACGCAGGAGCGGCTCGACGCCGCCCTCCGCATCGGCGAACAGAAGGACAGCGCGCTGTATGCCAGCCGCATCGCCACCCAACGCTGGGTAATGTGCGCCAGCCCCGCCTACGTCGCCCGCTATGGCCTGCCGGCCGATCTGGAAGCGCTGCCGCAGCATCGGCTGATCGCCCGCTACCACAAGCAGCAGCCGGCCTGCTGGGCGCAGATCCTCGACGCGGCGCTGATGAACCGCTGCACCATGGCGCTGCGCTGCGACGACTTCACCGCGCAGCGCCAGGCGGCGCTGCTCGGGCTCGGCATCGCCTTTCTACCCAACTGGGTGGTGGGGCCTGACGTGCAGCACGGGCAACTGGTGCAGATGCTCGAAGATCCG
The DNA here is from genome assembly GCF_030954545.1 of Serratia sp. MF1(2023). NCBI lineage: Bacteria > Pseudomonadati > Pseudomonadota > Gammaproteobacteria > Enterobacterales > Yersiniaceae > Serratia > Serratia sp. MF1(2023). Next base: position 14,046 of record NZ_JAVHUX010000029.1, read on the forward strand.
CGCCATGAGCAGCAAGGCATCTATCTGCTGCGCCCAATGGCGAAGGTGTCCGCCCGGCTGGCGGCCTTCACCGCCCTGCTGCAGCAAACCCTCGGTCAGCCGCCCAACTGGGGGTAAAGCGGCGTTACCCGGCCGCGCAGCGCCGGGTTGTCACTCTCGTCTTTCAGTTCGACGCCGGTCAGCCGGCGCTGGAACGCCTGCTCCAGCAGCCAGGCCAATTTGAACGCCGCCTGCGGGTAATCCAGCCCCTCGGGGCGCACGTTGGAGATGCAATTGCGCTCGGCGTCCGTTCTGCGCGCGTTCGGCCCCCAGGTCATATAGACACCCAGGCTGTCCGGCGACGACAGCCCCGGCCGTTCGCCGATCAGCACCGCCACCGCCCGGGCCTGCAGGCATTCGCCGATCTCATCCCCCAGCGCCACCCGCGCCTGATGCGCCAGCACCACCGGCGCAACGGTCAGCCCCAGCGTATCGAGATAGGGCCGCAGCGCCTGCAGCAGCGGCAGCGCCTGGCGGTGCACCGCCTTGGAGGAGAGACCGTCCGCCACCACCAGCAGCAGATCGACGCGGCGCGATGGCGAACCGAGCAGCAGGCTGCGGCTATCCGGCGCTAATCGCCGCCCCAGATCCGGCCGGCGCAGATAGGCGGCGCGGTCGGCGGCCTGGCTGTGCACCGCCAGCGTGGGCCAACCGGCATCGTGCAGATCCGCCGCCAGCCGCTCGCTGTCGAAAGGCTGATGCACCGCGTCGCGCGCCTGGGCATGAGCCAGGCCGAAGCGCAGCAGTTCGTCGGTCGGCAGGCTGGCACCGGTGCGCCCCAGCGCGATGCGCGCATCGGTAAAGGCGCGCAGCGCGTCCCAGCTGTTGACGTGAACCGGTTTGCTCATGTGCGTTCTCCCTGCAACGCCAGTAGCAGCGGATGATTGGCGGCGGCATCGCGCAGCCGCCCGCGTTCGTCGGTGATGTTCATCGCCGCCAGCCAGGCGGCGAACTCTGGCGCGTGCTTCAGCCCCAGCAGCTCGCGGATATAGAGCGCGTCATGGAACGACGTGCTTTGGTAGTTGAGCATGATGTCGTCCGCGCCCGGCACGCCGATCAGGAACGTTAACCCGGCGGCGGCCAACAGCGTCAGCAGCGTGTCCATGTCGTCCTGATCGGCTTCGGCATGGTTGGTGTAGCAGACGTCGCAGCCCAGCGGCAGCCCGAGCAGCTTGCCGCAGAAGTGGTCCTCCAGCCCGGCGCGGATAATTTGCTTGCCGTCATACAGGTATTCGGGGCCGATAAACCCTACCACGGTGTTGATCAGCAGCGGCGAGAAATGGCGCGCCACCGCATAGGCGCGCGCCTCGCAGGTTTGCTGATCGACGCCGTGATGGGCGTTGGCCGACAGGCAACTGCCCTGCCCGGTTTCGAAATACATCACGTTGTCGCCCAGCGTGCCGCGCCTGAGGCTCAGCGCCGCCTGCTGCGCTTCCTCCAGCAGCGCCAGATTAATGCCGAAGCCGCGATTGGCCGCTTCGGTACCGGCGATCGACTGAAACACCAGATCCACCGGCGCGCCGCGCTCTATCAGCCGCAGCGTGTTGGTCACGTGGGTCAGCACGCAGGATTGGGTGGGAATGGCAAAGCGCTGGATCACGTCGTCCAGCATGTAGTTGAGCTTTTCCAGCAGCGGCAGGCTGTCGCTGGCCGGATTGATGCCGACCACCGCGTCGCCGCTGCCGTACAACAGGCCGTCCAGCATGCTGGCGGCGATGCCCTGCAGGCTGTCGGTCGGGTGATTGGGCTGCAGCCGCACGCTGAGGTGGCCCGGCAGGCCAATCGTATTGCGAAAGCGCGTCACCACCCGGCACTTCTTGGCCACCAAAATCAGATCCTGATTGCGCATGATCTTGCTCACCGCCGCCGCCATCTCCGGCGTGATGCCGGCCGCCACCTGCGCCAGCATGGCGCTGTCCGCCTGCTCGCTCAACAGCCAGTCGCGAAAATCGCCGACCGTGAGGTGCGAGATGGGCTCGAAGGCGGCGGCATCGTGGCCGTCGATAATCAGGCGCGTCACCTCGTCCTGTTCGTACGGCACCAGCGCATGCTGCAGGAATGCCTTGAGCGGCAAGTCCGCCAGCGCGATGCGCGCCGCCATGCGCTCTTCGGCGCTGTGCGCCGCCACCTCCGCCAGATAATCGCCGGAACGCGCCGGCGAAGCCTTCGCCATCAGCTGACGCAGATCGCCGAAGCGATAGCCGCGTTGGCCCACCGTTGCCTGATACATAGCCCCCTCCCTTGCCCCGAGTGACGAGATAAAAGCCCTGCACCAAGTGTAGTCAGTGAGAGAAGAAAATTAATTTGCCTGCGATCGCCGTCATCACGCCTCCTGCCATTTCACCCGCCGCCGCTTCGGGTTACAGTAGCCGCGAAAACAGGAGGGGTGATGGATCCGCAACGGCAAATTATCGACTGGCTGCAACAAGATGACGCGCGCATGGCCGCCCTGCGCACCGTGCGCCGGCTCGGCCTGAATGACTGGTGCCTCGGCGCCGGCTTCGTACGCAATCTGGTGTGGGATCGGCGCCACGGCTATGTGGAGCCCACGCCGCTCAACGATATCGACGTGATCCACTTCGATGCGGAGCGTGCGGACGCCAAGCGCGATCGCATGCTGGAGGCGCGGCTGCAGCAATGGCTGCCGCAGCCGTGGTCGGTCAAGAATCAGGCGCGCATGCATCTGCGCGGCGGCCGGGCGCCTTACCGCAACAGCGAAGAGGCCATCAGCTTCTGGACCGAAGTGGAAACGGCGATCGGCGCGCGCCTGAACGCCGACGACAGCCTCACGCTGGTGGCTCCCTTCGGGCTCGCGGCGCTGTTCGGCGACACCATCACCTTCAACGTGAAAAACGGCGATCGCGCTGCCTATGCCCAGCGCGTGCTCGACAAAGGCTGGCTGCAGCGCTGGCCGCGCCTGCGGCAAGTAAAGATTTAGCCGCCGCTGCCGATACCCTGAACAGCGATATACCGACTCAGGGAGAGCATCCATGTCGACCAGCATCACCATGATCGTACCGATCAAAAATACCGTTCCCGGCGTCAGCAACGTCTTCAGCGCGCCGGGCCATCAGGGCGAATTGCTGATGGCCAAACCGGTCAACAACCAGCCGGAAGGCGGCAAGGCGAAGAAAAACGAAGGCGCCAACGGCAATGACGAACCGGCAAATCTCAACGAAAGCCGCGCCTCGGCGCGCATCAAGGCGCTGAACCGGCAGATTCAGGCTCTGCAGCAAAAGCTGGTGGAGCTGAAGGACTCCAGCGCCGATCCCAAAGAGATCGAGAAGCAGAAACAGCTGATCGAAGCGCAGATCAAGATGCTGCAGGCCGAGATCGCGCGCATCCAGAAAGAAGAAATGGAAAAGCAGCAGCAGGAGCAAATGGAAAAAGCCGCGGCGCAAGCCGGCGACGGCGTAAACCGCCCGACGCCGCTCAACGCGGTGGACGTCTATATCTGAGTCAATATTCCGCGTTTTCCTGCCGGCGCTGGTGCAGCAGCGCCGCCTGCTGACGCGCGACCTGCCAGATGGCCTCCGCCGCCGGCGTCAGCGAGCGATTTTTACGCCGCACCAGCATCAGCGCGCGGTTGATCTCCGGCACCAGCCGCCGCACCCGGAGCCGCCCCCCTTCCGGCAGCGGCAGCGCCAACGCCGGGAAGATGCTGATGCCGATCCCCTCCGCCACCATCGGGAACAGCGTGGCCGGATGGCCGATTTCCTGCACCACCTGCGCCTCGACGCCCTGCTGCCTCAGCGCGCTGTCGATCAACGGCCGGCTGCCCGACGCGTAATCCTGCAACACCAGGCGGCAGCCGTTTAACGCCGACCAACGCACCTCTTGCTGCGCAGCAAACGGGTGGTCGTCGCGGCACAGCAGCAGGAACGGTTCATGCAGCACCGCTTCGCACTCCAGATCTACCGCCTGCACCGGATCGACCACGATGCCGAAATCCACCTCGGCGTTGCGCACGCTGTGCAGCACCTGCTGCTGCGCCTGATCGCGCAGCATGATGCGGATCTCCGGGTATTCGCGTTCACCGGCGGCGATGCACTGCGGCATCAGATGGGCGGAAATGGTCTGGCTGGTCGCCACCCGCACCGTACCGCTGCGCTGTACGCCAAAGCTGCGCGCATCCAGCAACGCGGCCTGCAGTTCGTCCAGCAGCCGTTCGACCCGGTTGGCCAGCTGCAGGCCGGCATCGGTCAACACCACTTCACGCGTGGTGCGATCCAGCAGGCGAACGCCGACCTCCGCCTCCAGCTCTTTCACGCTGTGGCTGACCGCCGATTGCGTCAGGCCGATCGCCTCGCCGGCGCGGCTGAAGCTGCCGTGGCGGGCGACAGCGACGAACACCCGCAGCTGTTTGAGTGAGTAATTCATGTGTTTTATTCATATATAAATTAAATAAATCAATTTAATTATTATATGCCCACGCGGGAGAATAGCCCCATCGATTTTCTACCCGAGCGCATCGCCATGAGATTCCTGCCCGATCGTTTTACCCTGACGCTGATCGCCACCGTGCTGCTGGCTTCTTTCCTGCCGGCGCGCGGCGAGTTCGTCGGCTGGCTCAACGTCCTGACCATCGCCGCCATCGCCCTGCTGTTCTTCATGCACGGCGCCAAGCTGTCGCGCGAGGCCATCCTGGCCGGCAGCAATAACTGGCGGCTGCATCTGTGGGTGATGTTCAGCACCTTCATCATTTTTCCGGCGCTGGGGATGCTGTTCGCCTGGTGGGCGCCGATCGACGTCAGCCCCGAGCTGTACGCCGGTTTCATCTACCTGTGCATCCTGCCCGCCACCGTGCAGTCGGCCATCGCCTTCACTTCGCTGGCGGGCGGCAACGTGGCGGCGGCGGTGTGCAGCGCCTCCGCCTCCAGCCTGCTGGGGATCTTCGTGTCGCCGCTGTTGGTCGGCCTGCTGATGAACGTGCACGGCGATACCGGCAGCCTGCGGCAGGTGGGCTCGATCGTGCTGCAACTGCTGGTGCCGTTCGTCGCCGGCCACCTGCTGCGACCGCTGATCGGCGGCTGGATCGAGCGCCATCGCCCGCTGATCGGCAAAACCGACCAGACCTCGATCCTGCTGGTGGTGTACGCCGCCTTCAGCGAGGCGGTGACGCACGGCATCTGGCATCAGGTGGGGATCGGTTCGCTGGCGTTTATCGTCGGCGGCAGCATCGTGCTGCTGACGATCGTGCTGGTGGTGAACACCTACATGGCGCGCTGGCTGGGGTTCAGCAAGGCGGACGAGATCACCATCGTGTTCTGCGGCTCGAAGAAGAGCCTGGCGAACGGCATTCCGATGGCCAATATCCTGTTCCCGGCGGCGACGGTGGGGCTCATGGTGCTGCCGCTGATGGTGTTCCATCAGGTGCAGCTGATGACCTGTGCGGTGCTGGCGAAAAGGTATCAGCGCAAGCAGCAGGCGCAACAGGCGGTGCCCAACGCCAACGCGCAGGTGTCGCGCGGGTAAAAAAAGACGGGCCGGGGCCCGTCAGTTCAACTTTTCTTCAGCGGCTTGACCAGGTGGTCAAGCCCTTCGATTTTAATCGCCAGCGTCATCTCCATCAGCATGCCGAGCTTGCCTTTGGGAAATTCACCCTTGCGGGCGAACCACAGCAGGTACTCTTCAGGCAGATCGATCAGCACCCGTCCCTGGTACTTGCCGAACGGCATCACGGTATTGGCGATCTCCAGCAGGTTTTCCTTTTCCATCAGTCACCCAGCAGGCGGATCATCTCCGCTTCGTCGATCACGGCGATACCCAGCTCCTGCGCCTTCGCCAGCTTGGAGCCGGCCGCTTCGCCGGCGATCACCAAATCGGTTTTCTTCGACACGCTGCCGCTGACCTTGGCGCCCAGCGCCGTCAGGCGATCTTTGGCCTCGTCGCGCGACAGCTGGCTCAGCGAGCCGGTCAGCACCACGGTTTTGCCGGCGAACGGGCTGTCTATCTCTTCGGCGACCACCACCACCGGTGCCGGCCAGTGAATGCCGATCTCGGCGCCCACCAGCTCGTTGATCACCTGCTGATTGAGCGCTTCATCAAGGAAATTGCGGGTGTGTTTGGCCACCACTTCGCCGACGTCCGGCACCTCTTTCAGCGCCTCGATATCGGCGGCGAACAGCTTCTCGAGCGATCCGAAATGCGCCGCCAGGTTGGCGGCGGTCGCCTCGCCAACCTCGCGAATGCCCAGCGCATACAGGAAACGGGCGAAGGTGGTCTGCTTGGATTTCTCCAGCGCATTGACCAGATTCTGCGCCGATTTCGGCCCCATGCGATCCAGGCCGGTCAGAATGCCGGCGGACAAGCGGAACAGATCGGCCGGATTCTTCACGTACTCTTTGTCCACCAGCTGCTCGATGATCTTGTCGCCCATGCCTTCAACGTCCAGCGCGCGGCGGGAAACGAAGTGCTTCAACGCCTCTTTGCGCTGCGCGCCGCAGATAAGACCGCCGGTGCAGCGCGCTACCGCCTCGCCTTCCACGCGCTCAACGTCTGAGCCGCACACCGGGCAGTGCAGCGGGAACACCACTTCGCGCGCATCCTGTGGCCGGCGGTCTTCCAGCACCCCCACCACCTGCGGGATCACGTCGCCGGCGCGGCGCACGATCACCGTATCGCCGATGCGCAGCCCCAGACGCTCAATTTCATCGGCGTTGTGCAAGGTGGCATTGCTGACGGTCACCCCGGCCACCAGCACCGGCTCAAGGCGCGCCACCGGCGTAATCGCGCCGGTGCGGCCAACCTGAAACTCCACTTCGCGCACTACGGTGATCTGCTCCTGCGCCGGGAATTTGAACGCCGTCGCCCAGCGCGGCGCACGCGCCACGAAGCCCAGCGTTTCCTGCAGATCGATGTCGTCAATCTTGATCACCACGCCGTCGATGTCGAAACCGAGCTGCGCGCGGTCCTGCTCGACCTGGCGATAAAACGCCAGCACTTCCTCGCTGCCGGTGCGGCGCTGGGCGCGATCGCTGACCGGCAGGCCCCAGGCCTTGAACTGCATCAGGCGCTCAAAGTGGCTGCGCGGCAGTTCGCCGCCTTCCAGCAGGCCGACGCCGTAGCAGAAGAAGGTCAGCGGGCGTTTGGCGGTAATGCGCGGATCGAGCTGGCGCAGCGAGCCGGCGGCGGCGTTGCGCGGGTTGGCGAACACCTTGCCGTCTTTGCGCCGGGCTTCTTCGTTCATCTGTTCAAAACCGGCCTGCGGCATGAACACTTCCCCGCGCACTTCCAGCCGGCGCGGGATGTTGTCGCCGGTCAGGCGCAGCGGAATGGCGCGAATGGTGCGCACGTTGGAGGTGATGTTTTCGCCGGTGGTGCCGTCGCCGCGCGTCGCCGCGCGCACCAGCTCACCGTCTTCGTACAGCAGGCTGACCGCCAGGCCGTCCAGCTTCAGCTCGCAGCAGAAGGTCAGCGGATCGCTGCTTTTGAGCCTGTCCTGCACGCGCTTGTAAAACGCCAGGAAGCTTTCTTCGTCGAACACGTTGTCCAGCGACAGCATCGGCACTTCGTGGCGCACCTGGTCAAACGCCGCCAGCGGTGCAGCGCCCACGCGCTGGGTCGGTGAATCGGCGGTGACCAACTCAGGATGCGCGCTCTCCAGTTCCCGCAGTTCGCGCATCAGGCGGTCATATTCCGCATCCGGCACTTCCGGCGCATCCAGCACATGATACTGGTATTCATGATGGCGCAATGTGGCTCGTAGTTGATTGATTTGTTGGATTATCGATTCCATGGCTCACCATCAAAGATAAAAAACCCCCGGCTAGCGGGGGCTTTGTTGTTACGGATGTTCTGTGCGCGCGGCAACCCGGTCAGGCGTTGTTTTCCAACACTTCACGAATGCGCGCTTTGTAGGTTTCCAGCTTCTGCGGCGTCATCATGCGGCGCTCATCGTCCAGCACCACGCCGCCCACGTCGTCGGCGATGCGCTGTGCCGACTGCAGCATCAGCTTGAAGTTCTGATTGGCGTCGCCGTAAGACGGCACCATCATGAACATCGACACGCCCGGCGTGGAGAAGTCGGACATCATGTCAGGATCGAACGATCCCGGCTTGACCATGTTCGCCAGGCTGAACAGCACCGGGCCGCTGCCGGCCGGGCTGATATGGCGGTGGAAGATACCCATTTCGCCAAACTGGAAGCCGGCCTGCAACACGCTCTGCAGCAGCACTTCGCCGCCGATCACGCCGCCCTGGTGGGCCGCGACGTGCAGCACCAGCACGGTCTCTTTCAGTTTAGCCTGAATTGGCGCAGCCGCCGGCTGCGGTGCAGGTTCCGGCGCAGGCTTCACTTCCGGCGCTGGCTGCACAGAGGCCGGCTCGGCGTGGAATGCCGGTTCCGCCACCTGCGGCACCTCATGTTCATGCGGCAGATCGTCGACGCGCGGCTCACGGCGCGCGGCCGGTTGCGGTTGCTGCGGTTCGGCCGGTTCTTCGTCCGGCGCGTAGTTGTTCAGCAGGATGTCATCATACTCCGGCCGCTGAGACAACGGAGGCGGCGTCTGATGGGCAGCCGGCTGAACGGCGCGGGGCGCTGGCGCAGCCGCCGGAGCGGGCTTCGGCGCGGCCACGGGTTCTTCGCGTGCGGCATCGAAATGGCCGAATGACGGCTCGTCTTGCGGGTGAGCGGCGCGTACGCGCACCTCACCGACGCCTTCTTCGAGATCGTCGATCGGAGTTTGTTCACGTTCCTTTTGGGAACGTTTGGCTGGGCGATCGCGGAAGAGCGCTGACCGTTCTTTGCGACTGGTCCACAGACCGTGCAATAACAGCGCTATTATGGCGATCGCGCCAACAACGATTAATATCAGACGCAAATCCTGCATCATTGCTATCTCTGTTGTTCCAATACATTGCCACCGCGGCAAACATTCACTCTTTAACTCTATTTGCCCGCGCACACAAGTGCAAGTCCGTGCTGAACTTTATGCCAATAAAGATGATTATACTGCCTTTTTCTGCTGGTTTTTCAGCCAACCCTACCCTAGCCAGTGGAAAATCATCCCTATATGATAATGATGCCTGTTCAGACAACGAGATAACTTAAGATATGTCCTATACGCAGCCCCCTTCCCGTTCGACCAGCGGCATTCACTATTTCGCCGAGGGTTGGCGCCTGATTTCGCGCCCGGGGATTAAACGCTATGTGGTCCTGCCGTTGCTGGTCAACGTGCTGCTGATGGGTTCCGCTTTCTGGTGGCTGTTCAGCCAACTCGGCGACTGGATCCCGGCGATGATGAGCCACGTTCCCGACTGGCTGCAATGGTTGAGCTACCTGCTGTGGCCGCTGGCGGTCATTTCGGTGCTGTTGGTGTTCAGCTATTTGTTCAGCACCATCACCAACCTGATCGCCGCGCCGTTCTGCGGCCTGCTGGCCGAGCAGCTCGAAGGCAGCCTGACCGGCAAACCGCTGCCGGACACCGGCCTGCTCGGCATCGCCAAAGATTTGCCGCGCATCATGGCGCGCGAATGGCGCAAGTTGATGTATTACCTGCCGCGCGCGCTGCTGCTGCTGGCGCTGTACTTCGTGCCCGGCATCGGCCAGACGGTGGCGCCGGTGCTGTGGTTCCTGTTCAGCGCCTGGATGCTGGCGATCCAGTATTGCGACTACCCGTTCGACAACCACAAGGTGAGCTTTGCCGACATGCGCCGCGCCTTGCGCCAGCACAAACCCGCTAACCTGCAGTTCGGCGCGCTGGTCAGCCTGTTCACCATGATCCCGATCCTCAACCTGGTGATCCTGCCGGTCGCCGTCTGCGGCGCCACCGCCATGTGGGTCGATCGCTACCGCTCACAGTTCGTCCGATAACCGCCGCTTTTTACCGCCGATAGCGCGGGAATTTTCGACAGGGCGCGCATTTCGCGCCCTTATCATTGTGCTTAAAACTTATTTCCTAATAACATATAGATATACCAATTCTTTACTTCCCTGTCGGTACTGTTAGCGTATGCTTTCGATGTTCCCCACATTTTCATAGAGTTAAAGGACGGGCTATGAGCAAGATATATGAAGACAACTCATTAACAATCGGCCATACGCCGCTGGTTCGTCTGAACCGTATCGGCAACGGACGCATTCTGGCCAAGGTTGAATCACGCAACCCGAGCTTCAGCGTCAAATGCCGCATCGGTGCCAATATGATTTGGGATGCGGAACAACGCGGCGTGTTGACCGCCGGCAAAGAGCTGGTGGAGCCGACCAGCGGCAACACCGGCATCGCGCTGGCCTTCGTTGCCGCCGCACGCGGTTACAAGCTGACGCTGACCATGCCGGAAACCATGAGCATCGAGCGCCGCAAGCTGCTCAAGGCGCTGGGTGCCAATCTGGTGCTGACCGAAGGGGCGAAAGGCATGAAAGGCGCTATCGCCAAAGCCGAAGAGATCGTCGCCACCGATCCGAACCGTTACCTGATCCTGCAGCAGTTCAGCAACCCGGCCAACCCGGCGATCCATGAAAAAACCACCGGCCCGGAAATCTGGGAAGACACCGACGGCGACGTCGACGTATTCATCTCCGGCGTCGGCACCGGCGGCACGCTGACCGGCGTCAGCCGCTACATCAAGAACACCAAAGGCAAGGCCATCACCACCGTGGCGGTCGAGCCGACCGACTCGCCGGTCATCAGCCAGGCGCTGGCCGGTGAAGAGCTGAAGCCGGGCCCGCACAAGATCCAGGGCATCGGCGCCGGCTTCATTCCGGGCAACCTCGATCTGGATCTGGTGGATCGCGTCGAGAAAGTCTCCAACGACGAGGCCATCAGCATGGCGCGCCGCCTGATGGACGAAGAAGGCATCCTGGCGGGCATTTCCTCCGGCGCAGCGGTCGCGGCGGCGGTGAAACTGGCCGAAGAACCGGCGTTCGCCGACAAGACCATCGTGGTGATCCTGCCCTCTTCCGGCGAACGTTACCTGAGCACCGCGCTGTTCGCCGATCTGTTCACCGAGCAGGAATTGCAGCAGTAATTCCGCCACTGCACAAATCGCTAAAAAAGCACCCTGCGGGGTGCTTTTTTGTGGACTGGATCAAACTTTATAGCAGTCCAAGATTGCTTTTGCCCGCCGGCTTTAGTATTTAACGGTGCATTATTTCGATGCGCAAAATTAATCCCCCCTGAGCCCGGTCAAGGCTGAATCGATTTACTCATCTGTCGCCGACGCGGCGAATCGGGCATAATGGGGAGCGGATTGGAACGACGTCTAAAGCCGAGTTTTTTGATCTGAAGTGCCTAACGCGTCGTTTTCTGTTGCATCAACGTTCGCCCCTGTCCATAGTCAGGCGCTATAACCAGACAAGCTAAAGTCAGGCCCCTGGGCTAAACTTTAGCTCCACAACATTAATCCAATAAGTTGGGGAAACATCAATGTTCCAGCAAGAAGTTACTATTACCGCTCCGAATGGTCTGCATACTCGCCCTGCCGCTCAGTTCGTTAAAGAAGCCAAAGGCTTCGCGTCTGACATCACCGTGACCTCCAACGGCAAAAGCGCCAGTGCTAAAAGCCTGTTCAAACTGCAAACTCTGGGGCTGACTCAAGGGACCGTAGTGACAATCTCCGCTGAAGGTGAAGACGAGCAGAAAGCCGTTGAGCACTTGGTAAAACTGATGGCAGAGCTTGAGTAATCGGCCCGTCTTTTTAGTTAACACCAGTCAAGAGTAAGGTAGGGTTATGATTTCAGGCATTTTAGTATCACCGGGCATCGCTTTTGGTAAGGCTCTCTTGCTGAAAGAAGACGACATCGTCATCAACCGGAAGAAAATCTCTGCTGATCAAGTAGAGCAGGAAGTCTCGCGTTTTCTGGCCGGCCGCGCGAAAGCGTCCGAACAGCTGGAAGCGATCAAGACCAAAGCTGGCGAAACCTTCGGCGAAGAGAAGGAAGCTATCTTCGAAGGCCACATCATGTTGCTGGAAGACGAAGAGCTTGAGCAGGAAATCATAGCCCTAATCAAAGACGATCTGGCCTCCGCAGACGCCGCCGCCTACACCGTGATCGAAGGTCAGGCGAAAGCGCTGGAAGAGCTGGACGACGAGTACCTGAAAGAACGCGCCGCCGACGTGCGCGACATCGGCAAGCGCCTGCTGCAGAACATTCTGGGCATGCCGATCGTCGATCTGGGCTCCATTCAGGACGAAGTGATCCTGGTGGCCACCGATCTGACCCCGTCCGAGACCGCGCAGCTGAACCTGGACAAAGTGCTGGGCTTCATTACCGATCTCGGCGGCCGGACTTCCCACACCTCTATCATGGCGCGCTCCCTGGAGCTGCCGGCGATCGTCGGCACCAGCGACGTGACCAAGCAGGTGAAGAACGACGACTACCTGATTCTGGATGCGGTTAACAACCAGATTTACGTTAACCCGACTGCTGACGTTATCGATCAGCTGAAAGCCGCCCAGAACCAATACATCACCGAGAAAAACGATCTGGCCAAGCTGAAGGACCTGCCGGCGATTACGCTGGACGGCCATCAGGTTGAAGTCTGCGCCAACATCGGCACCGTGCGCGACGTCGCGGGTGCAGAGCGCAACGGCGCGGAAGGCGTCGGCCTGTATCGTACCGAATTCCTGTTCATGGACCGCGACTCGCTGCCGACCGAAGACGAGCAGTTCCAGGCTTACAAAGCCGTGGCGGAAGCCATGGGCTCGCAGGCCGTAATCGTCCGCACCATGGACATCGGCGGCGACAAAGACCTGCCGTACATGAACCTGCCGAAGGAAGAGAACCCGTTCCTCGGCTGGCGTGCCATCCGCATCGCGATGGACCGCCGTGAAATCCTGCACGCCCAGCTGCGCGCCATCCTGCGCGCCTCGGCGTTCGGCAAACTGCGCATCATGTTCCCGATGATCATCTCCGTGGAGGAAGTGCGCGATCTGAAAGGCGAAATCGAGACGCTGAAGGCGCAGCTGCGCGAAGAAGGCAAGGCGTTTGACGAGAGCATCGAAGTGGGCGTGATGGTGGAAACACCGGCTGCGGCGGTCATCGCTCACCACCTGGCGAAAGAAGTCGACTTCTTTAGTATTGGGACAAACGATCTAACCCAGTATACTCTGGCGGTAGATCGCGGCAACGAGCTGATTTCTCATCTCTATAACCCGATGTCCCCATCAGTGCTAGGCCTGATCAAACAGGTTATTGATGCATCTCACGCGGAAGGCAAGTGGACCGGCATGTGCGGCGAACTGGCTGGCGATGAGCGTGCTACACTGTTGTTATTGGGCATGGGGCTGGATGAGTTCAGCATGAGTGCGATTTCAATCCCGCGCATCAAGAAAATTATTCGTAACACGAATTTCGAAGATGTGAAGGCGTTGGCAGCGCAGGCCTTGGCACAGCCAACGGCACAAGACCTGATGAATTGCGTCAATAAATTCATCGAAGAAAAAACGCTCTGCTAAACTTCCACGACACTGGAACGCCGCCCAATTTAATGCTTAGGAGAAGATCATGGGTTTGTTCGATAAACTGAAATCTCTGGTTTCTGATGACAAGAAAGACACGGGCACTATCGAGATCGTCGCTCCCCTTTCTGGCGAAATCGTCAATATCGAAGATGTGCCGGACGTAGTGTTCGCTGAAAAAATCGTTGGCGACGGTATCGCCATCAAACCGGCCGGCAACAAAATGGTTGCTCCGGTTGACGGCACCATCGGTAAGATTTTCGAAACCAACCATGCATTCTCTATCGAATCCGACAGCGGCATTGAGCTGTTCGTCCACTTCGGCATCGATACCGTAGAACTGAAAGGCGAAGGCTTCAAACGCATCGCCGAAGAAGGCCAGCGCGTCAAGAAAGGTGACGTGGTTATCGAGTTCAACCTGCCTCTGCTGGAAGAGAAAGCCAAGTCTACCCTGACGCCGGTCGTTATCTCCAACATGGACGAGATCAAAGAGCTGATCAAACTGTCCGGCAGCGTGACCGTTGGCGAAACCCCGATCATCCGCATCAAGAAGTAATCGCGAATGAGCAAGAAAAACGGCGCCCTCGGCGCCGTTTTTTTATCCCCTTCGTCGTATCCCGATTTCGCTACGTTATGACGGCCAGCGCGGGATACGCAGGGTAATGACCAGGCCTTCTTTATCGCCGTTGCGCGCCTCAACCTGGCCGCCGTGCGCCAGCACCACCTTGCGGGTAATCGCCAGCCCCAGGCCGTAGCCCTTGCCCGACAGCGCCGACTTCACGCGCACGAACGGATCGAAGATGCTCGACAGCTTCGCCTCCTCGACCCCCGGCCCCTGATCGCTGACGGCGATCTGGAACTGGTTATCGACGCGCGTCAGCGCTACCGTCACCCGCTGGCCGTGGCTGGAAAAGCGCAGCGCATTGCGCACGATGTTGTCCACCGCACGCCGCATCAGCTCCGCATTGCCCTTGACGGTGTACTCCACGTCCGATTCGGCCTGCAGCACGATATCCACGCCGGGCACCTGCGCCTCGTAGCGCGCATCGCTCACCACCGCGTCCACTAACCCATAGAGATCGAAATACTCTTCGTCCGGCAGGCTGCTGTGTTCGGTACGCGACAACGCCAGCAGCTCGCCGATCATTTTGTCCAGCCGCCCCGACTCGTGTTCGATGCGCTTGAGCGAGGTTTCGACATTGCCGGCATTCTGCCGCGCCAAACCGATCGCCAGCTGCAGGCGCGCCAACGGCGAACGCAGCTCATGCGAAACGTCGTGCAACAGCTGCTCGCGGGCGCTAACCAGCAGCTCCAGCCGCTCGGCCATGGTGTCGAAATCGCGCGCCACGTCGGACAGCTCGTCATGGCGGCGCCGCATCTTCGGGAACAGCCGCACCGAGAGATCGCCCTGCGCCACCCGATCCAGGCCGCCGCGCAGCTGACGCATCGGCCGGGTCAGGTTCCAGGCCAGCACGGCGCTGAACAGCAAACCGCCCAGCCCGCCGACCCACAGCATCGGCGCAGGAATGTTGAAGAAGTGGGAACGCCGCTCCGGCCGATACTCTTCCCGCAACGCGCGCACGTTATAACTCAGCCAGTATCCCTGCCCTTCCCCGGTCTGCACCCAGGCAGAGATCTCTTTCGGCATCCGCCGCCCTTCAAACGCCGGCTCTTCCGGCGCGGGCGGCGGCGGTTGGGTCATCGGCGTCACGGACAGCAAACGCCTGTCGTCCTCGGGCCAGTCGCGCATCAGGGCTTCCAGCGCCGGCATGCCACCGCTGCGCAACTGGGTGGCGGCCGAGGCCAGCTGCAGGCCGATCACCCGCCGCGCCATAGCGTTCTCCGGCGGCACATAGCGATCGCCATAGAGAGAAAACGCCACCCACAGCGCCTGTGTCATGATGATGAAGGTCAGCCAAAAGCCGAGTAAAATTTTCCAGAACAGTCTTCCGCGCATGTCAGATTACCGAATGCGATAGCCGATGCTGCGCACCGTCTCGATAATGAGCTTACTGCCAGCCAACGCGCTCAGCTTCTGGCGGATATTGCTGATGTGCACGTCCACGCTGCGGTCATAGGCCTCGCGCGGGCGCCCCAGCCCCTTCTCTGACAGTTCGTCCTTCGACACCACGCGATCCGGCGCACGCAGCAACAGCTCCAGCAGATTGAATTCCGAAGCGGTCAAATCAAACGCCTTGCCGCGCCATTCGCTGCTGCGGGTTGAAGGGTTCAGCGTCAGCTCGCCGAAGCTGATGGCGGCCTCGTCGTCCGCCTCTTGCGGCCGCTCTTCGAAACGGCGCAGCACCGCGCGCAGACGCGCCACCAGTTCGCGCGGGTAGCACGGCTTGGGCATGTAATCGTCGGCGCCCATCTCCAGACCAATCACCCGATCGATGTTGTCGCCTTTGGCGGTCAGCATGATGATCGGCAACCGGCTCTTTTTACGCACGTCGCGCAGCACGTCGATGCCGCTCATATCCGGCAGCATGATATCGAGGATCATCGCGGTATAGTCGCCCGACAGCGCGCCCTCTACTCCCGCCTTGCCGGTCAGCACCAGCGTGGCGTCGAAGCCTTCGCCCGTCAGGTATTCGCTCAGCATGGTGCCAAGCTCCAGGTCATCGTCGACCAGTAAAATTTTCATGCCTTGCTCCTTCACCGATTTTCGTTATTTTCCCGCCAATTCCGCCGGCCCGCAGCCGGTTTTACTCAATCCTTACACATCGCCGTTCGCGTCTCGCCACCGTTAGTGTGGCTGCTGTCGCGCGATTTCTCTACTTCTGTCAGGGCATTGGCATGCAGGCAGGCGCCAGCCGCCATGCTGGCGGGGCGGATATGCCGTCGGTCAAAAGGGAAGTGAGAGGGGGTTTCCCGGCGGAACGCGCCGCCGGGAGGGCACATTCAGTCGAACACGCCGGTGGAGAGGTAACGGTCACCGCGATCGCAGACGATCGCCACCACGACGCTGCCGGGGTGGGCCGCCGCGACGCGCAGGGCACCGGCCACCGCGCCGCCGGAGCTGACGCCGCAGAAGATGCCTTCACGCTGTGCCAGCTGGCGCATGGTCTGCTCGGCATCGCGCTGCTCGATATCCAGCACCTGATCCACCAGCTCCGGGCGGAAAATGCCCGGCAGGTAAGCGGGCGCCCAACGGCGAATGCCGGGGATGCTGCTGCCTTCCGCCGGCTGCAGGCCGATGATCTGCACCAGCGGATTCTGGCTCTTCAGGTAACCGCCTACGCCGGTAATGGTGCCGGTGGTGCCCATGCTGGAAACAAAGTGGGTGATGCGCCCTTCGGTCTGGCGCCAGATCTCCGGGCCGGTGGTGGTGAAGTGGGCGTAGGGGTTGTCGAGGTTGTTGAACTGGTCCAGCACCTTGCCCTGCCCCTGGCGCTGCATCTCCAGCGCCAGATCGCGCGCCCCTTCCATTCCCTGCTCACGGCTGACCAGGATCAGCTCGGCGCCGTAGGCGCGCATCGCCGCCTGCCGCTCCAGGCTCATGTTCTCCGGCATCAGCAGCTTCAGCGTATAGCCTTTGAGCGCGGCGATCATCGCCAGCGCGATGCCGGTGTTGCCGCTGGTGGCCTCGATCAGCACGTCGCCGGGCTTGATCTCGCCGCGCAGCTCCGCCTGCTGGATCATCGCCAACGCAGCGCGATCCTTCACCGAGCCCGCCGGGTTATTGCCTTCCAGTTTGACCCATACCTCGCTGCCCGCCTGGGCGGCCAGCCGTTGCAGTTGTACCAGCGGGGTATTCCCGATGCATTGTTCGAGCGTTGTCACGATCTTTGCCTGTGTGTTGGTGTGCGTAAAGTAAAAAGGCAACCCGGGGGTTGCCTTGAATAAAAGGGCAGCTAAAACCTATCAGGCGCTTTTGGCTAACGCAACAGGTTGCAGCAGTTGATCGCCGGCATACAGCCGCGCATTGAGGCTGCCGACGTAATAACGGCCGCCGCGCACCGGGGTTGGGTTGCCTTCCGGCAACACCACGCCGATCGGCTCCTGATGCCAGCCGATTGGCTGCACCGTCAACTGCCAGAAGTGGCCACGCGGGCTGACTTCCAGCACCTGCACCGGCAGCGGGCAGCGCTCGCTGCTTTCGGTCGCCACTTCCATTTCCCACGGGCGCAGGAACAGATCGACGCTGCCCTGGTGCATCGGCTGGAACGACAGCGGCCACTGGTGCGCGCCGACGAACAGCTGGGAGCCGCGGATCTCGCCGTTCAGGCGGTTCACTTCCCCCATGAACTCCAGCACGAAGCGGCTGGCCGGTTCGCGCATGATCTCTTCCGGCGAGCCAACCTGTTCGATATTGCCCTGGCTCATCACCACGATGCGGTCGGCCACTTCCATCGCCTCTTCCTGATCGTGGGTGACGAACACGCTGGTGAACTTCAGCTCTTCGTGCAGCTGACGCAGCCAGCGGCGCAGTTCTTTGCGCACCTGCGCATCCAGCGCGCCGAACGGTTCGTCCAGCAGCAGAATTTGCGGTTCCACCGCCAGGGCGCGCGCCAACGCCACGCGCTGTTTCTGGCCGCCGGACAGCTGCGACGGATAGCGGTTGGCCAGGTGGGCCAGCTGCACCATTTCCAGCAGCTGGGTGACTTTCTGTTTGATCGCCGCGGCGTTCGGCCGCTCGCGACGCGGCAGCACGGTCAGGCCGAAGGCGATGTTGTCGAACACCGTCATATGGCGGAACAGCGCATAGTGCTGAAATACGAAGCCCACGCGCCTGTCGCGCGCGTGCATGTGGCTGACGTCGGTGCCGTGGAAGCCCAGCTTGCCGCCGCTCTGGCTTTCCAGCCCGGCGATAATGCGCAGCAGCGTGGTCTTGCCGGAACCGGACGGCCCGAGCAGCGCCACCATCTCGCCGGAAGCAATATCGAGCGAGATATCGTTCAATACCTTGGTGCGACCGAAGTACTTGTTGATGCCGTTAATCTCAATACTCATGATTTTCCTCCCGCTCGAGACGCGCGTTTTGACGTTCCAGACGCCACTGCAGCGCGCTCTTCAAAAATAGGGTAACGATCGCCATCAGGGTCAACAGGGCGGCGGCGGTAAAGGAGCCGACGGTGTTGTAATCCTGCTGCAACAGCTCGACCTGCAGCGGCAGGCTGTAGGTTTCGCCGCGAATCGAACCGGACACCACCGACACCGCGCCGAACTCGCCGATGGCGCGCGCGTTGGTCAGCACCACGCCATACAGCAGCGCCCAGCGAATGTTAGGCAGCGTCACGCGGCGGAACATTTGCCAGCCGGACGCCCCCAGCAGAATGGCGGCCTCGTCTTCCTGGCTGCCCTGGCTGAGCATCATCGGCACCAGCTCGCGCACCACGAAGGGGCAGGTGACGAAAATGGTCACCAGCACCATGCCCGGCCAGGAGAACATGATCTGGATGTTATGCGCATCCAGCCAGCCGCCCAGCAGGCCGTTGCTGCCGTAAAACAACAGGTAAATCAGCCCCGCCACCACCGGTGAAACGGCGAACGGGATATCGATCAGCGTCAGCAGCAGCTGGCGGCCGGGGAAAGTGAAGCGCGTCACCAGCCACGCCAGCAACGTGCCGAACACCAGGTTGAACGGCACGGTGATCAGCGCGATCAACACCGTCAGCCAAATGGCGTGCAGCATGTCCGGATCGAGCAAGTTGCTCCACATCGCGCCGAATCCTTTGGAAAAGGCCTCGGCGAAAATCGATATCATCGGCACCACCAGCAGCAGCACCGAGAACAGCGCGCCGATGGCGATCAGCGTCCACTTGCCCCAGTTGACGCGCGGGCGCTCGGCGCCGTTGAAGGCGGAGACATCAGCCATCAGTGCCCTCCTCCCAAACGTCTGCCGAAGCGGCTTTGCAAGACGTTAATGCTGAACAGCAGCAGCAGCGACGCCGCCAGGATCACCGAGGCGATGGCGCTGGCCGCCGGGTAATCGAACTCCTGTAAACGCACAAAAATCATCAGCGAGGTCACTTCCGTCTTCCAGGCGATGTTGCCGGCGATGAAAATCACCGCGCCAAACTCGCCCAGGCTGCGGGTAAAGGAGATGGCGGTGCCGGCCAACAATGCCGGCGCCACCTCAGGCAATACCACGCGGCGGAAGCTCTGCCAGCGCGTGGCGCCCAGCGTCTCGGCCGCCTCTTCGTATTCCGGCCCCAGCTCTTCCAGAACCGGCTGCACGGTGCGCACCACAAACGGCAGGCTGGTGAACGCCATCGCTACCGCGATCCCAAGCCAGGTAAAGGTGACCTTGATGTCGAAGTGCGCCAGCCACTGACCGTACCAGCCGGTGGTGGAAAACAGCCCCGCCAGCGTCAGGCCGGCCACCGCGGTCGGCAGCGCAAACGGCAGATCGATCAGGCCATCCAGCAGCGAGCGGCCGGGAAAACGGTAGCGCGTCAGGATCCAGGCCATCAGCATGCCGAACACCGCGTTGAACAGGCTGGCGACGCCGGCCGCCAGCAGCGTCACTTTATACGCCGCCACCACCTGCGGGTTGGAAATCACTTCCCAGTATTGCGCCAGGCTCATCTGCGCCAGCTGCATCACCAGCGCGGTGAGCGGCAGCAGCAGGATCAAACAGGTATAAAACAGGCTGCTGCCGAGGCTGAGGCCAAATCCGGGCAGCACACGCTTACTGGACGACAACGCCAACATTTACTTGCGCCCTGCCGCTAACAGCTGATCCAGCTCGCCGCCGGTGGCGAAGTGGGTTTTCATCACCTGCGGCCAGCCGCCGAATTGATCTTCCACGCGGAACAGTTGGGTATCCGGGAATTGCCCCTTCGCCGCCGCCATCGCTTTCTGGTCGTACACGCGGTAGTAGAAGCTGGTGATCACCTGCTGCGCCGCCGGGCTGTAGAGATAGTTCAGATAGGCTTTGGCCGCCTGTTCGGTGCCGTTGCGCTCGACGTTTTTGTCGATCCAGGCCACCGGGAACTCCGCCAGAATATCGACCGGCGGCACGATCACTTCGTACTTGTCTTCACCGTACTGCTTGCGGATGTTGTTCACTTCGGACTCGAAGCTGATCAGCACGTCGCCCAAGCCGCGCTCGACGAAGGTGGTGGTCGCGCCGCGGCCGCCGGTATCGAACACCAGCACGTTTTTCAGGAAGCGGGTCATGAAGGCGCGGGTCTTGGCCGCGTCGTTGCCGTCGGCCTGGCTGGCGGCGCCCCAGGCGGCCAGATAGGTGTAACGGCCGTTGCCGGAGGTTTTCGGGTTCGGGAACACCAGCTTCACGTCGTCGCGCACCAGATCGTTCCAGGTGTGGATGCCCTTCGGGTTGTCCTTGCGCACCAGAAACGCCATGGTGGAGTAGAACGGCGAACTGTTGTTCGGCAGGCGCGCCTGCCAGTCCGCCGGGATCAGCTGCCCGCGATCGTGCAGGATTTGCACGTCGGTGACCTGGTTGTACGTCACCACGTCGGCGCGCAGGCCCTGCAGGATCGCCAGCGCCTGCTTGGAGGAACCGGCATGCGATTGTTTGATGGTCAGCTTATCGTTCGGATGCTGTTGATTCCACTGCTGTTCAAAGCCGGGATTCAGCGCGACGAACAATTCACGGGAAACGTCATAAGAGCTGTTCAGCAATTCCGCCGCCGACGCGGCGCCGCTCGCCAACAGTGCAGCCGCCAGCCAACCTTTCAGCACGAGATTTTTAACCCGGTTTTGTTTCATTCTGCACCTTATCACTGAGTCATTCCTTCAGGCTTTCGCCTTATTGACGACCAGTGTATTTATAACTCGGTGCGGAGCTGTAACGCTTTTATATACCGTTTAGTGATTTACAAGCATCAAACGCTATAAGGCAGGGAATGCGAGGCGCTTTGGGGCGGGAAAACGGACCGAAGCCGGGCGAGCCGGCTTCGGCAACGGCGTCAAAGTGACAGCAGGCGAGTCAGCGATGGCGCGAAGTAGTAGCTGCCGGTCACTGCACGGCTGAAACGCAGCATCGCGTCGCGTTTGCCGTCCAGATCGCCGAACATGCTCAGCAGCTGCTGCTCGATATTGTGCAGGCGCGCGCAATACGCGATGAAGAACAGGCCGTGCTTACCGCTGGCGGTGCCGTAAGGCAGGCTCTGGCGCAAAATTTTCAGGCCTTTGCCGTTCTCTTTCAGATCGACGCGGCTGACGTGCGAGGTATCCGGGCGCTGATCGGCCGGCAGCTCTTCGCTGTCGTGCTTGGTGCGGCCGATAATCTGTTCCTGTTGTTCGGTGGTAAAGCGCTGCCACTGGCGCAGGTTGTGCTCGTAGCGCTGCACCAGCACGTAGCTACCGCCTGCGTCCTCTTCGCCTTCGGCGATCGTCGCCACTGCCGGGCGCTGCTCGCCCTGCGGATTTTCGGTGCCGTCGATAAAGCCGCTCAAATCGCGCTCTTCCACCCAGCGGAAACCGTGGGTTTCTTCTTCGATCTTGATGGCGTTGCCAAACGCCGCCAGCGCGGCCTGCGCCAGCGTGAAGTTGACGTCATGACGCAGCGACTGGATGTGGATCAGCATATCGCGCTGGGTGGCCGGCGCCAGCCCTTTGCCGAGCGGCGTGAACGGCTTCAGCTCTTGCGCGCCCTGGCCGCTGGAGAGATCGTGCCAAACGTCGTAGCCGAAAGCGATCACCGCGCCGAGGCGCGCATCGGGGAACTGCTGCTGCAGCTCGCTCAGCGTCTGACAAAACTGCTTGCAGCCCTGGCGCAAGTCGGCGAACTCGCCCTGTACGCTGGCTTCCATAAAAATGGCGAAACGGCAGTGCTCCAGCAGAATGCCGCTCTGAACCTGTGTCATGTTGTTATCCTCAATACAGAATCCGGCAACAGGTAAGGTATGGCGGTTGACGCGCGGGTTCCCTGTTACAAACGCGCGCTATCATACCGCAAGCACGGGCGATTGCCTTGCAGCAGCGCAAAGAAAATAGGGGTAATGGCTTGAAAAGACAGGCGCCGCGAACCGACGCCCGTTGAACGCGTTACTGCTGCGGCTTGGCGTGCCAGATGATTTTGCTGACCGTCCAGCTTTTCAGAGTGTCGTCCGGCGGGATGATATCCTGCGCCCCGGCCCACTTGCCGCTGAAGATGTAGGTGACGTACTTGCTCTGCTCCGCCACGCACTCCACTTTACCGGCGTCTTCGCCGCTGCCCGGTTTACAGGAACCGAACGCCTTGCTGTACATGTCGCCGAACGGCGTGCCGAGCTTGTTGCCCCACTCCGTCGCCACTTGCGGATCCAGCACGTCTACCCGCTGCAGGCGCCCTTTCGGTTCGCCGGTGATCACCAGCTTCACCTCGTCGCCGGACAGCGCCTGGTAATAAGAGACGATCTGGCCGTTGCTGGTCGCCATGCCGCCGCGTAGGCGGTAGTTGCCGTCCAGCCCATCGTTGATGGCGCTTTCCGACATCGGCGTGCCGGCGTTGAGCTTGCCGACGCCCTTGGCGCCGACCTCCAGGCTGCTGCCGAACCAGTTGAACGGCGACAGGCTGGACCAGGAGAAATTGGACATGCTCGAACAGCCGGTCAGTAACAGCGGAAGCCCTAACAGCAGGGGGCGAATATTCATCTCTAGCTCCTTAAACATCAATGGCACGGGGCGGTAACCCGCCCCCGCCGCACTCGGCATTTTGCTGCGTGCCAGCCTCTCACAACGGCCCGCACTACGCCAACGGTTGCCAGCTTGGAGTGCGGAAAATGCGAAAAGTGCCGCACTTCTCGGCAATTAGTCGGCGTGCTCCGCCGGCGCAAAGCAGGCTTTCAGGCGCGCATTCAGCAACAGATAGCTTAGCGCCAGCGCATCGAGCAGCGCCAACGCCAGCTCCAGCCCCGGCGCATCGCCGTCCTGGCGCCACAGGCTGAACAGCGAGCCGCCGAGCGACGCCAGCAAGGAGACAGCCAGCCCCCAGCGCCAGCCGCGCCACAGCCGCGGCCACTGGTGACGGCGGCCGCTCAGCAAAAACGCCAGCGCCGCCGGCAGGCCGAGCAGCATGCCGTACCAAAAACGTTGGGTATCCGGATAAAATAGCGCCAGCAAGCTTTCGCCCTGCTCGCGCGAAGCGCCGGCCATCACGAACAGCAGCCAGGTGCGCGCCTGCAAAATCAACACGGCCCAAAATCCCAGCGGCAGCCGCAGCGCGCCGTGCTGGTCGTAATCGTCCGGGGAAAACCGGGGTGAGAATGGCTTCAACGATCGTTCCTTGCCAACAGAATAAAGACTATGGCTACAGATGGGCGCCGGCGGCGGGAATTTCAATGCGTCGGCTTAAGAAGCTCTTAAGATCGGTGTGTTTTAATCGTTAGCACTTAACAAGCAGCCCGATATCAGCGGGATGTGATTTTCGATAACGATGATAAGGAAGCGCAACATGAAAAAACTGACTCTGGCCGCCCTGATCGCGCTGTGCAGCGCACCGGTACTGGCGCAGCAAGGCGGGTTCCTCGATCCGGCCGCGCCGCAGGCTCAAACGCAAACCACCGCACAAGGCGGTTTCTCCGGCCCCAGCGCGGCGCTGACCACCGTGGACAAGGTGAAATCGCTGAGCGACGACACCTGGGTGATGCTGCAGGGCAATATCGAGCAGCGCATCGGCGACGACACCTATACCTTCCGCGATGCCACCGGCACGCTGACGGTCGAAATCGATCGCAAGCGCTGGAACGGCCAAACCGTTACGCCGAAAGACAAGGTGCAGTTGGAAGGCAAAGTGGATAAAGACTGGAGCAGCGTCGAAGTGGACGTGAAAACCGTCAAAAAACTGCCGTAATGCACTGCGGCGGGCGGTGCAACGCCGCCGCCCGCCGCCCGCTCAATATTCCTGATCTTCGATCAGCCGCTTGCCCAGGCTGGTGATGCCCTGGATCTCGTAGCCGAGCTTCTCGTACATCTCGACCACCGTGTCGTTGTCTTCGCGCACCATAATCTGGATTTTCGGGCAGCCACGGGCGATCAATTTCTTCTCCAGACGGTTGATCAACGCATTGGCGATGCCGCGCCCGCGATAGTCGGGATGCACCCCGAGGTAATACGCCGAGCCGCGGTGGCCGTCATAGCCGCCCATCACCGAACCGACCACTTCGCCGCCGACTTCCGCCACCAGGAACAGCTCCGGATCGTGGTTCAGCTTGCGCTCGATGTCCATTTCCGGATCGTTCCAGGGCCGCAGCAAATCGCAGCGCTCCCACAGGGTAATGACTTCTTCAAAGTCGTCTTGTCGAAATACGCGAATTTCCATCGATGTTGGCCGCTGTTAATTAAGGTGTTTATCTGATTATCGCGTGATTATTCACTTACGCAATATCAAACTGCGATTTACCGCGCTATTTGCCCAGAAATCGCCGGTAACAGGCGTAATAAATGGAAATAGTTATCGGGTCGATTAATGATTATCAATACGATATAACGTCGCAAAATAGAAACGTCGACGGAGCGTTGCGTAATGAAAAAGCAGGGTAAACCCTTCCTCAATTTTAAACCGCTTGCCGTTTCCCCGACGCGACGCCAACTTTTGCTTTCCGGCCTGGCGGTGGCGCTGCTCGGCGTGAAAAGCCAACGCGCCAGGGCGGAAGGCCTGCTGCGCAATCAGCACAGCAAGCCGGCGGCGAAACCGGCCGGTGCCAAGAAGCTGGTGATGATCGATCCCGGCCACGGCGGCATCGACTCCGGCGCGGTCGGCCACGAAGGCTCGCAGGAAAAACACATCGTGCTGGAAATCGCCAACCACGTGCGCCGTTTCCTGCATGAGCACGATCACGTCGAGGCGCGCCTGACGCGTGAAGAAGACGAGTTCATTCCGCTGTTCCAGCGGGTGGAGATCGCCCACCAGCACCAGGCCGACCTGTTCATTTCGATTCACGCCGACGGCTTCACCAGCCCGTCGGCCTCCGGCGCTTCGGTGTTCGCCCTGTCCAACCGCGGCGCCAGCAGCGCCATGGCGCGCTACCTGTCCAACCGTGAAAACGCCGCCGACGACGTGGCGGGCGGTAAATACAAGGATCAGGACAACTACCTGCAGCAGGTGCTGTTCGATCTGGTGCAAACCGACACCATCAACAACAGCCTGACACTCGGCCGCCACGTGCTCGGCCAAATTCGCCCAGTACACCATCTGCACAGCGACAGCACTGAACAGGCGGCGTTTGCGGTGTTGAAATCGCCGTCCATTCCCTCGGTGCTGGTGGAAACCTCGTTCATCACCAACCCGAACGAAGAGCGGCTGCTGGGCACCACCGCGTTTCGCGAGAAGATTGCCCGCGCCATCGCGGACGGCATCGTTAACTTCTTCGACTATTTCGACGCCCACCAACGCAAACCCCGCTGATGCCGCGGGCGGCGAATAAGAGTATACTCAGCGCCTTGTTCAGCCAGACGCTATAAAGACCCCGCATGAGTTTACCTAACATCGCTGAAGTAAAATCCTTCCTGCTGGCGCTGCAGGATCACATCTGCGCGCAGCTCGCCCAGGCCGACGGCGGCGCCGCGTTCACCGAAGACCAATGGACGCGTGAAGAAGGCGGCGGTGGCCGCAGCCGCGTGTTGACCAACGGCGCGGTGTTCGAACAGGCAGGGGTCAACTTCTCGCACGTCTCCGGCGCCACCCTGCCGGCCTCGGCGACCGCGCACCGGCCGGAGCTGGCCGGGCGCAGCTTCCAGGCGATGGGCGTCTCATTGGTTATCCACCCGCTCAGCCCCTACGTGCCCACCAGCCACGCCAACGTGCGCTTCTTCATCGCCGAAAAGCCGGGCGAGGCGCCGGTGTGGTGGTTCGGCGGCGGCTTTGATCTGACGCCGTTCTACGGTTTCGCAGAGGATGCCGTGCATTGGCACCGCACCGCGGCCGAGCTGTGCGCGCCGTTCGGCGACGAGGTCTACCCCAAATACAAACAGTGGTGCGACGATTACTTCTTCATCAAGCACCGCAACGAAGCGCGCGGCATCGGCGGCCTGTTCTATGACGATCTGAACACCCCGGACTTCGACCACTGCTTCGCCTTCACCCGCGCGGTGGGCCAGGGCTTCCTCGACGCCTATCTGCCGATCGTGGAAAAACGCAAGGCCTTGACCTGGGGCGAGCGCGAGCGTCAGTTCCAGCTGTATCGCCGCGGCCGCTACGTGGAGTTCAACCTGGTATGGGATCGCGGCACGCTGTTCGGGCTGCAAACCGGCGGGCGCACCGAGTCCATTCTGATGTCGATGCCGCCGTTGGTGCGTTGGGAATATAACTACCAGCCGGACGCCGATAGCCCGGAAGCGGCGCTGGCGCGCGATTTTCTGCCGGTGCGCGACTGGCTGCAGGAGCCGAAATGATGCAGATTTGGGTCGATGCAGACGCCTGTCCGAACGTGATCAAAGAGGTGCTGTTCCGCGCCGCCGATCGTACCGCCATCACCGTAACGCTGGTGGCGAACCAGCCGCTGCGCACGCCGCCGTCGAAGTACATCCGTTCGCTGCAGGTGGCGGCCGGCTTCGACGTGGCCGACAACGAGATCGTGCGCCGCTGCGCAGCGGGCGATCTGGTGATCACCGCCGACATTCCGCTGGCGGCGGAGGTGATAGAGAAAGGCGCGGTGGCGCTGAACCCGCGCGGCGAACGCTACACGCCGGACACCATCCGCGAGCGCCTCAACATGCGCGATTTTATGGATACCCTGCGCGCCAGCGGCATCCAGACCGGCGGCCCGAACGCCCTGAACCAGCGCGACCGCCAGCAGTTCGCCAACGAGCTGGACAAATGGCTGCTGCAGGCAAAGCGGGCGCAGTGATGAATGAACTGCGCCCTGCTCTGCTGCGGTTTAGAAGCGCAACTCCCCCCCGAAGATATAAGTCCGCCCACGGGCGGTGTTGGTCGGCGTCTCATACTGCGACTGCGACGGCAGCGAGTTCATCTTGTTCAGCGCGTCCGAATAGTCTTTGTCCATCAGGTTTTGCACGCTGAGCTTGAGCAGCAGATTGCGATTCACCTGATAGGTGCCGTACAGATCGATAATGGTCGGAATATGCGGCGCCGGCTCTTTTAGCAACTGTTCATTCTCATCGTAATCAGAGTCAGGCGACAGGCGCACCGACTTGCCGGTGTATTTCACCACCCCGCCCAGCGTCAACGTCTCGTCCAGCAGGCGTACCCCGCTGTCCAGCGTGAAGTAGAATTCCGGCAGTTCGCTGATATCGCCCGCGCCGAACACGTTGCTGGCCTGGTTGGTCGGCTGGGAGGTATGCTCCTTGCTTAACGACAGCTTGGTAAAGGCGAAACCGGCGTCGTACAGCGCTTCGAGCTCCACCCCGCTCATTTTGACCGGTTCTGGGGCGTTGCTGTACATGGTCATGCTGACGTTGACGTCCGCGTTATCCCACTCTTCCTGCGTCGCCTGCGAACGGTTGCATTTCTGGCGGTTTTTACACACCAGGTAGGTTTGGCTGGATATGTAGTTTTTGATCCTGGTTTCGAAATAGACCGCTTTCAGTTGGAAGCTGTCCTGCTTGAACAACAGATCGTGGGCATTGGCGTTGAAACCGCCCTGCCAGGTCTCCGCTTTTTCGCCTTTCAGGAACGGGTTCATCGACTGGCCGCCGCTGTTGGCGAAGAACACCTCCTGGATATTCGGCCCGCGCATCGACTTGCTGTAGCTGACGAACGGCTGCAGCCACGGCGTCACCTGCGCCGACAGCATGACCGACGGATTGAAACCCTGTTCATTGCGAGTGATATTGCTGGCGCCCTGCGGGAAGCACTCTACGCGTTCGTCACAGGCCGGCTTATAGCCGGAGAGGCGATAGGCGGTGTAGTTCAGATCGAAATTCCCCTGCCAGATGCCGTAGTTGGCCTGCAACCCACTATACAGGCTGGAGATATCTTGTTTGCCGGCAATGCCCACCGGCATGCTTTCCGCCTGATTGTCATCCGTCACCAAACCGGAGGCCTTTTTCTTATACTCGTTGCGCACCAGCTTGCCGCCGTAGCTGAAGGCGAAATCGACATCCTGCAGGCTGAAACGGCTGGTGTTGTTGATATCCAGCGCATCGGAGATGTTTTTCGCCGTGCTGTCGCTGAATCCCGCCATGTTGTCGGACATAAATTGCTGCTTGCCGCGGCTGGTGCTGGCGGTCAGGTTGAAATCGATCAGTTCCGAGAACGGCGCGTAGTGGTATTTAAGGTAGAAATCGTCGCTGTCGATGTGGCGGCGGGTGATTTTATTCTGGTAGCTGCGCGCCGACAGTTCGATGCTGTTGAAGGCATCCGGCTTGATGTCCACCTTGAACAGCTGGGATTTCGGGTTCTGACGATAGGTTTTATCGACGTTGAACACCTCGCTGTCGAAACCGGCGCCGTTTTTGTAGTTGGAGGTGATGGAGCTGCCGCTGATGGCCGCCATCGCCCCCAGGCTACCGCCGTCGGCAAAGGCGGCGGTTTTGGCGCCCACGGCGATCATGCCGCTGCGGCCGATGCCGTTATTGCCCACCGAGAATTTGGTGCGCACGCCGAACGGGTTATCGGAAAATACTACGTCGTCCACGCCGATAGTGCGGAAGTTGGCGCTGCCCGCCAGGGCGTTCACCCCAGCGGAGCCGGTGGCATTGCCGCGCGCCACGTCGACGCCGACGATAAAGTTAGGATCGATCAGCGCCCCGAACTGGCTGGTGGGCAATCCCCCGTGCGCTGCGTCGCTCGGCGAGTTGCCGTAGTAGTTTTGCGTGATGCCGTCGACCATGGTGTTGACCCGGCCAAAGCCGCTCAGGCCGCGGATATTGACGCTGACCGATCCCTGGCCGGGATCGATCTGGGTATAGGTGCCCGGCATGCTGCGCAGAATGCTGTCCACCGACTCCAGATTCTTGTTTTCGTCGCGCGAGCTGAACGCGCCTGGCCTCGCCAACGCGTCTTTTTCGCTGCTGTTGCCGCTGTCGGCGGCCGAGACGTTGAGCGGGCTGAACGCCACGCTGCCTTTATTATTTTCCGCCTGTTCCTGCGCGGCCGCAGCCGGCCCGTACAGCGCCAGTCCCGCGCCGATCAGGCTCGCTATCATTTTGATTTTCATATATCCCCAGAAATAGCCAATAAGGTTTGATGGCCGACAATGCCCAGCAAAAAGCCCGCCGAAAGCGCGGTAAAAGATTGTTATTGTTTTATTGCGCCGCAGCGTGCCGCGGCGCTGAAGGTTATTTCTGCGCCTGCCGATCCGCCGCCAAAATAAAGGCGTACTCCAGCGCGCCGTTTTCCAGCCGCGCCAGGCGGCCCGATTTGCCGCCGTGGCCGGCGGTCATGTCGGTGGAGAGCAGCAGCAGCGAATCGCCCTGCTTGAAGCGCCGCAGCTTCGCCACCCATTTGGCCGGCTCCCAATACTGCACCTGCGAGTCGTACAAGCCGCTGGTAACCAGCAGGTTCGGGTAACGCTGCTTGCGCACGTTGTCGTACGGGCTGTAGGACTTCATCAGCGCATAGGCGGCCGGCTGGTGCGGGTTGCCCCACTCCTCGTACTCCCCGGTGGTGAGCGGAATGCTGTCGTCCAGCATGGTGGTCACCACGTCGACGAACGGCACCTGCGCCACCACCGCGTTGTACAACTGCGGCGCCTGATTGATCACCGCCCCCATCAGCAAGCCGCCGGCGCTGCCGCCCATGGCGTAGATGCGCCCCGGCTGGCCGTAGCCGTCTTTGATCAGCGCCTGGGTGGCGTCGATGAAATCGTTGAAACTGTTCGGTTTGTGCGTCAGCTTGCCCTGCTTGTACCAGCTCTGCCCCAGCTCGCCGCCGCCGCGCACGTGGATCAGCGCATAGACGAAGCCGCGATCCAGCAGGCTGATGCGGTTGGCGCTGAACGCCGGATCCATGCTCATGCCGTAAGCGCCGTAGCCGTACACCAGCAGCGGGTTATGCCCGTTTTTGAACAGCGATGTGCGGTACACCAGCGAGACCGGCACCTTCACGCCGTCACGCGC
Source organism: Serratia sp. MF1(2023) (assembly GCF_030954545.1). Classification (NCBI taxonomy): domain Bacteria; kingdom Pseudomonadati; phylum Pseudomonadota; class Gammaproteobacteria; order Enterobacterales; family Yersiniaceae; genus Serratia; species Serratia sp. MF1(2023). Next base: position 44,400 of record NZ_JAVHUX010000029.1, read on the forward strand.
CGTTACCCAGATGCGCTCGCTGTGATACAGGCTCGGATCGACGCCTTTCACCTCCTGCTGCTTCAGCAGGGTGCGCTCGCCCTTGTTCAGATCCCACTCATAGGTGCGGGTCGGCGTGGTCATCGCCGAATAGCCGTAGCGCAACCGATCGCTGTCCGGCTCGGGGTTATAGCCCAGCCAGGCCATGTAGCTGGCGTCGTCGAACGGGATGGCGCGCTCGGTTTTGCCGTCCCAGCTGATTTGCCGCAGCTGCACCAGCCCGTTGGCACGCTCCTGCACCACCAGCCAGTCGCGGAACAGGCTGAAGCTCTCCACCTCGTGCTGCGCCTGCGGCGCGATCAGCGTCTGCCAAGGCTTGCCCGCCGCCGCCGTGCGGTACAGGCCAAAGTTCGGATCCTGATGGTTGGAACGCAGATAGAACTCGCCGCGGTAGTGATCGAGATAGTACTCGCGGCCGTTCTGCCGGGCGGCGAACAGCTGCGGCTCGCGCTGCGGCTGGTTGGCGTCGATCAGGCGCACTTCGGAGGTGGTGTTGCCGCTGATGGTCAGAATCAGGTAATCGCGCGAGGACGAGCGCCCGAGGCTGAGGTAGAACGCCGGATCGTTTTCCTGGTACACCAGCTTATCTTCCGCCGTCGGCGTACCGTACTGATGGCGATAAACCTGGTATGGCAACAGCGTTTGCGGGTGGTTGCGCACGTAGAACAGGGTTTGGTTGTCGTTGGCCCACACCATGTTGCCGGAGGTGTTTTCCAGCGTTTCCGGCGACCAGCGTTCGCTGCCTATCTCGCGCAGGGAGATGCGGTATTGGCGGCGGCCCTGCAGATCTTCGGCCACCGCCAGCCGGCGGTTGTCCTGGCTGACGTCCATCGCCCCCAGGCGATAGTAGGCGTGGCCGGCCGCGCGCTGATTGGCGTCCAGCAAGGTTTGCCACGGCGCGTCGGCGGTCAGCGCCTGGCGCTGATACCGCGCGAAATCTTTACCGGCGGCGTAGCTTTCCTGATAGCGATAGCCGTTGAGCTGATACGGCACCGAACGATCGTCAGGGTTCATGCGGCCCAGCATCTCCTGATACAGCGTGGCGCGCAGCTTCTGGTACGGCGCCATCATCTGCTCGGTGTAGCGGTTCTCCGCCTTCAGGTAGTCCAGCACCTTCTGCTCTTTTCGGCTGTCGTCGCGCAGCCAGTAGTAATCGTCGGTGCGCGTCTCGCCGTGGGCGGTCAGCGCTTTCGGCGCGCGTTCCGCCAACGGCGGCTGCGGTTGCGCCAGCGCGGCGCCGGCGACGCCTAAAGAAAGCCAGAGCGCGGCCACGATGCGACGGCGCGGGGTGGATAACAGCGGATTCATAATCCCTCACGAAGTTTGAAAAGGCGGACGACGGCGATACGGCGCCTGCGGGCATTAACGGCGGGCATTCAGCTCCGCCAGATTGAAATCGATCGGCATCGTCACCCTGACGGCCCCCTGCTGCAGCATCTCCGGCGGCGGCGGCGGCAACGGCTGAGCGCGCGACACCACCGCTACCGCTTCCCGATCCAGCGACGCAGTGCCGGAGCGCACCAGCAGCGTAACGTTCGAGACCCGCCCCTGCGCGTCGACGCTGAAACTGACCTGCGGCATGCCGCTGCGCCGGCGGCTGCGGGCATCCAAAGGGTAATCCTTGATGCGGTTCAGTTTGCCTTTCACCAGGCTCTCCCACGACAGTTTTGCCTGCGCGTTGCTGTTGGCGTCGCTGTTGATCGGTGCGGCGGTCTGGTGAGAGAGCGTCTGCGCCTGCGGCGCGGCGGCGCTGGACGCGGCGGCGTTGCGCGTCTCTTTGGCCTGTTCCTGCGGCTTAGGCTGCGGCTGCGTTTTTTGCGGGGGGCGGCGTTCGGCGCGCTTCTTCTCCGCCGTCACGATTTTCGCTTTCTCGGCGCGCGCCAGCTTGGGCAGATCCGGCTGTTGCTGCTGCTCCGCCGGCTGCGCCGCAGCGGATTCCGCCTGCTGCACGCCCAGCGGCAGCGGCTTGCTTTCCGGCGCTTCAATCTGCGCCGCCCAGCTCATCATCACCGCCGGCGGTGGCAACACCACCGGCTCCAGCGCCGTCTGCGGCCAGTAAAACAGCAGCACCAACGCCGCGTGCGCCGCCAGAGCGAGCAGCAGGCCGCGCGCCCAGCGCGGCTGCGGCAGTTCAAAGGCCGGGAGGGAGTAAGACTGACTTAACATAGGGGCATTAGCTTGCTTAATTGCGAATGATTGCAGATCGCATTTACTAATGATAATCATTTGCAACTATAATTAACACCCCTTTTCACTCTCTTAACGTATTCATTTCACTGATGGTGTGATCCACAGGTAGTCTGCGGTGTTCGCATCGACCTGTACGCCCGGCTCCGCCAGCATCAGCACCGTCAGCGCCGCCGCCGGTTGCAGATCCCGCACGTGCAGCGGCACCCCCACCGATTTGGCGGCGTGATAGCCACCGGCGATCAACAGCGCGGGCGTGGGCGCCGCCAGCAGGCGCTCAGCCATGCGCCGGTCGCGCTGCTGCTGGATCGCCAGCATCGCACGCAACTGGTCGGCCTCAATCTTGCCGCCGTGCGAAGTACGGATGGTCTCTTCCAGCGCCTTGCGCACCGCCGGCTGCGCCGATAGCTGCCCCGCCGGGAATTGCGGCTGCTGATAGAACGCCATAATCTCGCTGCGATCCAGATTGGCCGACCACAGCGGGTAAGGCGCGCGCATCGCCGCCATCGTCACTCCGCCATACAGCGCCCACTTCCAGCCCGGCTGCCAGGCGATCAGCTCCGCTACGCGGCCGTCGCGCACCGTCGGATCGCTCTGCAACCACTGCTTGACCTTGTCGACCTGCGCCTGTTGGTTCGGGTTGATCATCTCCATCAGCACGCTGCCCTGCGGCCGCCGCTGCGGCAGCTGCTGCACCAGCCATTGCTCAATCTGATGGTGGTAAGGATTGTCATGTTTCTCACCCAGGATCACCCGCGGCTGCTGCGCCAGTCGCGTCAACAGCTGCTCCGGCGTCAGGGTCGCGCCGCTGTGCAGATCGGTGATCCTCCCCAAACTCGCGACGTCGTTGGCCGGCGCCTTCACCGGCGCCTGGCTGCAGGCGCCGAGCGCCAACGCCGCCAATAAAATCAGGTATCTCATCATGTTGCCCCATTATCGAAAATGGCGACATTATAGATAATAATTATCATTTGCATATAGATCCGGCTTAACGATTTTTTTACGCGCCGATCGCCGGCTGCGCATTGCGTTGAAAAAGCATTGCGGGTATAACCAATAGCCATTCAGATATTTAGACGTCTATACGGATAGATTATTATGCAACCATCGGCACCCGCCGCAGGACAGTTCAAACGCAGCATGAAGGCCCGGCACCTGGTGATGCTGTCGCTGGGCGGCGTGATCGGCACCGGGCTGTTTTTCAACACCGGCTACATCATCTCCACCACCGGGGCGCTCGGCACGCTGCTGGCCTACCTGATCGGCGCGCTGGTGGTGTATCTGGTGATGCTGTGCCTGGGCGAGCTGTCGGTGGCGATGCCGGAAACCGGCGCCTTTCACGTCTATGCTTCGCGCTATCTGGGGCCGGCCACCGGCTATACCGTCGCCTGGCTGTATTGGCTCACCTGGACAGTGGCGCTCGGCTCCAGCCTGACCGCCGCCGGATTCTGCATGCAGTACTGGTTCCCGCAGTCGCCGGTGTGGCTGTGGTGTTTGATCTTCTGCGTGGCCATTTTCCTGCTTAACGTGGTGACCACCCGCTTTTTCGCCGAAAGCGAATTCTGGTTTTCGCTGATCAAAGTGGTGACCATTCTGGCGTTTATCATTCTGGGCGGCGCCGCCATGTTCGGCCTGCTGCCGATGAAAGACGGTACCCCGGCGCCGTTCCTGCATAACCTGACCGCTTCCGGCTGGCTGCCGCACGGCACGCTGCCGATCCTGATGACCATGGTGGCGGTGAACTTCGCCTTCTCCGGCACGGAACTGATCGGCATCGCCGCCGGCGAAACCGAGAACCCGGAAAAAGTCGTGCCGCTGGCGATCCGCACTACGGTGATCCGCCTGATGCTGTTCTTTATCGGCACGGTCTTCGTGCTGGCGGCGCTGATCCCGATGGATCAGGCGGGGATCGTCAAAAGCCCGTTCGTGCTGGTGTTTGAACGCATCGGCGTGCCTTACGCCGCCGATATCTTCAACTTCGTGATCCTGACCGCCATCCTGTCGGCGGCCAACTCCGGCCTGTACGCCTCGGGGCGCATGCTGTGGTCGCTGGCCCACCAGCGCACCCTGCCGGCCTACTTTGCGCGCGTCAATGCGCGCGGCATTCCGATCAACGCCCTGACCTTCAGCATGCTCGGCGGCGTGCTGGCGCTGCTGACCAGCGTGATCGCGCCGGACACGGTGTTTGTCGCCCTGTCGGCGATCTCCGGTTTTGCGGTGGTGGCGGTGTGGCTGAGCATCTGCGCGGCCCACCTTGCTTTCCGCCGCGCCTACCTGCGCAGCGGCCAGCCGATAAGCGGCCTGAAATACCGCGCGCCCGGCTACCCATTGACGCCGATCCTCGGCTTTGCGCTGTGCCTGCTGGCCTGTATCGGTCTGGCGTTCGATCCGGAGCAGCGCATTGCGCTCTACTGTGGGCTGCCGTTCGTCGCCCTGTGCTACCTCACCTATTTCCTGACCCGGCGCGCCGGGCAAAAAACCGCTTTGGGAGAACAACATGTCGGTTAACAACCCCGTCGCCCGCCTGCTGGCCGAACATCCCACGCTGATCCTGGACGGCGCGCTGGCCACCGAGCTGGAAGCGCGCGGCTGCGATCTGACCGATCCGCTGTGGTCGGCCAAGGTGCTGATTGAAAATCCCGAGCTTATCTATCAGGTGCATCTCGATTATTTCAACGCCGGCGCCCAATGCGCCATCACCGCCAGCTATCAGGCCACGCCGCAGGGCTTCTTGCGCCGCGGCCTGGATCAGGAGCAATCGCTGGCGTTGATCGCCAAAAGCGTGCAGCTGGCGCAGCGGGCGCGCCGCGATTATCTGGCCGAACACCCGCAGGCGGCGCCGCTGCTGATCGCCGGTTCGGTAGGCCCGTACGGCGCCTATCTGGCCGACGGCTCGGAATACCGCGGCGATTACCGGCTGGCGCAGGATGACATGATGGCCTTCCATCGCCCGCGCATCGCCGCCCTGGCGGCCGCCGGCGTCGATCTGCTGGCCTGCGAAACGCTGCCGTCGTTCGCCGAACTGCAGGCGCTGCTGACGCTGCTGCAGGAATTCCCGATGCTCGGCGCCTGGTTCGCCTTCACCCTGCGCGACAGCCAACACCTCAGCGACGGTACGCCGCTGACGGAGGTCCTGTCCGCGCTGCGCGGCAACCCGCAGGTGTTGGCCATCGGCATCAACTGCATCGCGCTGGACAAGGTCGCCCCGGCGCTGCGTCAGCTGAACGCGCTGGCCGACAAGCCGCTGCTGGTTTACCCGAACTCCGGCGAGCACTACGATGCGGTGAGCAAAACCTGGCACGCCTGCGGCGGCGAGCACGGCAGCCTGGCCGATCAGGCGACGGAGTGGCGCGCGCTCGGCGCACAATTGATCGGCGGCTGTTGCCGCACCACCCCGCAGGATATCCGCGCCATCGCTGCGCGCTGCAAGAAATGAGAAAGGGGGGTTATTCGGTTAGCAGGCGTAAGTATTCAGCGGCTTGTTCAACGTTGAGGCGGCCTTGAGCTGCTTCAACCGTAATTTCGACCAGTTCTGCGTCTTCCCGCAGTGCAACGCCATTAATACCGAGAAATAGCGCCATGCTTTGGAAGGCCGTGCGTTTGTTGCCATCAAGAAAAATGTGACCGTGACTGATGGCGATGAGATAGAGCGCGGCCAAACGGTAAACGTCAGTGACGTTCTCGTAGTGGTAAGCATTGAGCACGCGGCTGGCTACAGCCTCAACTTTGCTGCCATCCTGGCGGCCGTGAGGCACAATTTCAGCATTGAATTCCGCAATATCCTCTGCGGTCAAAAAGATCATCTATTCGCCAGCGCCTTAATCGTATCCGCGTGTTTAGCCTGAATACGCGCTTTCACCTTGGCTTTGACCAAAACCTCATAGTCGGCCTTACTGATGATGTAAACCTCATCGTGTCCGCGGCGCGTCACTTCCACCGGCTGTTTTTGCGCTTCCAAAAGCACCTCGGCCAAATTGTTTCTCGCCGCCGTGTAGCTAATCGTAGTCATTTTCTTTACCTGTACATGTACATATTTGACGATTATTTGTACCACGTCCGCTGGAAATAAAAAAGCCCCCGGCGCCAGCGGCGCAGGGGGCCAGTCACTCAACCCGGGCTTACAGCGGCTGGGTCTGGGCTTCCACCACCGCCAGCGCCACCATGTTGACGATGCGGCGCACCGAGGCGATCGGCGTCAGGATGTGCACCGGCTTGGCGACCCCCATCAGCACCGGCCCGACGGTCACCCCTTCCGAGCAGGAGACGCGCAGCAGGTTGTAGCTGATGCGCGCCGCTTCCATGTTCGGCATGATCAGCAGGTTGGCCGAGCCTTTCAGCGGGCTGTCCGGCATCAGATCGTGACGGATGCTTTCCACCAATGCGGCGTCGCCGTGCATTTCGCCGTCGATCTCCAGCTCCGGCGCCAGCTCGTTCACCAACTCCAGCGTTTTGCGCATCTTGCGCGCCGCCGGGCAGTCGGAAGAGCCGAAGCTGGAGTGAGACAGCAGCGCCACCTTCGGCTCGATGCCGAAGCGGCGCACGGTTTCCGCCGCCATCAGGGTGATCTCCGCCAGCTGTTCCGGGGTCGGATCGTCGTTGACGTAGGTGTCGGCGATAAAGGTGTTGCCGCTCGGCAGCAGCAGCGCGTTCATCGCGCCGGCGACGTGCGCGCCTTCACGGAAGCCGAACACGTTTTTCACCACGTCGTAATGCTCGTGGTAGCTGCCGATGGTGCCACAGATCATCGCGTCCGCTTCGCCGCGGTGCAGCATGATGGCGGCGATCAGCGTCGGGTTGCCGATCACCGCACGGCGCGCCTGCTCTTGCGAGACGCCGCGGCGTTTCATGATCTGGTAGTACTCGCCCCAGTATTCGTTAAAGCGCGGATCCGACTCGTTATTCACCACTTCGAAATCCTTGCCCGGCGTCAGCTGCAGACCCAATTTTTTCAGGCGCATTTCGATCACGCTCGGGCGGCCGACCAGGATCGGGAAGGCCAGCCCCTGTGACACCAGTTCCTGCGTGGCGTGCAGCACGCGCTCTTCCTCGCCTTCCGCCAGCACCACCCGCTTCACCTCTTTGCGCGCCTGCGAGAAGATCGGCTTCATGAACAGGTTGGTTTTGTAGACGAACTCCGCCAGCTTCTCGACGTAAGCGTCGAAGTCTTCGATCGGGCGCGTCGCCACGCCGGAGTCCATCGCCGCCTTGGCTACCGCCGGCGCGATCTTGACGATCAGGCGCGGATCGAACGGTTTCGGGATGATGTATTCCGGCCCGAAGGAGAGATCCTGATCGTCATAGGCGGAAGCCACCACGTCGCTCTGCTCCGCCAGCGCCAGATCGGCGATGGCGTGCACGCAGGCCAGCTTCATCTCTTCGTTGATGGTGGTCGCGCCCACGTCCAGCGCGCCGCGGAAGATGAACGGGAAGCACAGGACGTTGTTCACCTGGTTCGGGTAATCGGAACGGCCGGTACAGATGATGGCGTCCGGGCGCACCGCTTTGGCCAGCGGCGGCAGAATTTCCGGTTCCGGGTTGGCCAGCGCCATGATCAGCGGATCGCGCGCCATGGTTTTCACCATATCCTGCGTCAAGACGCCCGGGCCGGAGCAGCCGAGGAAGATGTCGGCGTTCGGGATGGCGTCGCCCAGCGTGCGCTGGCCGTTATCCTCGATGGCGTAGGCGGCTTTGGTCTGCTCCATATTGGCGTCGCGGCCTTTATAGATGACGCCCTTGGAGTCGCAAACGGTGATGTTCTGTTGCCGCAGCCCCAGCGCCACCAGCAGGTTCAGGCAGGCGATGGAGGCCGCGCCGGCGCCGGACACCACCAGGCGTACGTCGGAGATATTCTTCTTCACCACGCGCAGGCCGTTGAGCACCGCCGCAGTGGTGATGATCGCCGTGCCGTGCTGGTCGTCGTGGAACACCGGGATCTTCATGCGCTCGCGCAGTTTCTGTTCGATGTAGAAACACTCCGGCGCCTTGATGTCTTCCAGGTTGATGCCGCCGAAGGTCGGTTCCAGCGCGGCGATAATGTCGATTAATTTGTCAGGGTTATGCTCATCCACTTCGATATCAAATACATCGATACCGGAAAACTTCTTGAACAAAACGCCCTTGCCTTCCATCACCGGCTTACCGGCCAACGCGCCGATATTGCCCAGACCCAGTACCGCCGTGCCGTTGGAAATCACCGCCACCAGATTGCCGCGCGCGGTGTATTTGTAGGCCGCCAGCGGATCTTCGGCGATCTCGAGGCAAGGCGCGGCGACGCCCGGCGAATAGGCCAACGCCAGATCGCGCTGGGTCGCCAACGGTTTGGTAGGGGAAACCTGGATCTTCCCTGGGACAGGAAACTGATGGAAATCAAGGGCACTCTGTTTGAGCTGTTCGTCCATTATGGATTCCTTTGTTTTTTGCTTTTATGTTGAGGTAAGGCTTTGAGGCTGCGCCCTGCCGTGGGCCGTGGCGCCCAAGTACAATGACAGGGCGCAGCCTTGAAGTATAGTGAGAGAAACATCACAAACTTTGAACCGCGCCATAACCTTGGCCGAAAGACCGTTTTAAAAGTAAAAAAAGGATCGCGAGACGAGTCGAAGAAGCGCCGCCGTCAGCGTGGCGGCAGCGTGGCGCGCCAGGCGTTGAGCGTCTCCACCTGGCCGGCGCAAATGTGTAACGAGGTTTGTAACGCCAGGGTATAGCTTACCGCATCGCCCCAGGTCCCCCCTTGCAGCCGCGGTTGCTCACAGGGCGCGAACACCGATTCAGGGGGCAACAGCGGCACGGCCTGCGGCGCCGGCGGCCGGGCGCAGGAGCTCAAGCACAGCGCCAGGCAGAGGCTGAGCGGCACAGGGATCGTTTTTAATCGCTTCACGGTATTTCCTCTGATAAGCCTCGTGTTGTTGGCGCAGCTGCCGTTCCTGCCGCTGCTGCGCCGCCATCAGCGCACGGTTTTGCGCATCCTGGGTCTGCAGGGTGGCGATCAGCCCGGCCTGCTGCGCCAGGCTTTTCTGTAGCTCCGCCGCCTGTTGGCGCGCGGACGCCAACTGGTGCGACAGCAGCGAGCTGTAGCCGCCGAGGCAGATGGCCGCCAGCAACAGCAGCAGCAACCCGCCCTGCATCAGTTTTTGCAGCCAGCCGCTCATGCCGGATAGTCCCGGAACGCCAGCTGGAAGTGCGGGCCATCCTTGAGGGTTTTCCACTCGCCGCCCCATTCGACGTTGACCCCGCATTCACGCGCCGCGCGCCGCACCGCCACCGCAATCTGCGCGTAGTAATCCCACTCCCAGGAGACCACACCCGCCGGCATCGCCACCACGTCCACCGCGTGGCCGGTCAGATGGCGGCTGCGCAGCGTTTGGCTGCTGCCGGCGCGCACCATTTCCCGCTGGCGCGCCATGCTGCGCAGCCCCTCGCTGACGGAAAACGGCACCAGCGAATAACGCAGCGCCAGACGAATAACGCGCACCAGATCCGGGTGCACGCCGCGCAGGTTCTCTTCGCTGCGGGCGGTAAAACGAATCTCTTCGATGTCATTTAACATTTTTAAACCCCGTCTTTTTGCCGATGAATTTTTTAATTAAGGCGTTGATGTAATCTGCCCCCATAAAGCCAATCAGTACGCTGGCCAAATTCGCCCACTTTAATTCCAGGCCCATCAGCGCCAACGCATCGCGCACCGTCCAGGCCAATAACGCGCACATCGCCGCATTCAATAAACGGCGCCGAATGCCCACGTTGCGATAGGCGCCGTGTAATAGCGCCATTACGCCGGCCAAAATGGCGTTTAATACCGGCTGAAGATATTCACATACTCGCTGGACTATTAAGCCAACAGCATCAGGCTCTATGCTGGACATAGCTCATCTCCTTTTTTATTTTTAATTAAATGCCAATCACGGCCGGTGGGACATCGGATAATCAGAATCTAGTTAAGGATGCTATTACAAAGCAAATGAATAAATACAGGCCCTATGGTCGAATTCATTCATGCTGAGCGCTGGCACAACGCATAAGCGCCAATGTTGACGGCAATGAATAAAATTTCATTGTTATCGTGATTTATTTCGACTTTCGTTTTCACGAAAAATAAACATTAATGGCTGCGGGAAATATGTCCCATCTTAAAAACATCCACTCTGGAGAAATACCATGTCCACACGCAAAGCCGTTATTGGGTATTATTTTATTCCGACCAACCAAATCAATAATTACACCGAGTCCGATACGTCCGTCGTACCGTTCCCGGTTTCCAACATCACGCCGGCCAAAGCCAAACAGCTGACGCACATCAACTTCTCGTTCCTGGATATCAACAGCAACCTGGAATGCGCCTGGGATCCGGCCACCAACGATGCCAAGGCGCGCGATGTGGTCAACCGCCTGACCGCGCTCAAGGCGCACAATCCCAGCCTGCGCATCATGTTCTCCATCGGCGGTTGGTACTACTCCAACGATCTGGGCGTGTCGCACGCCAACTACGTCAACGCGGTGAAAACCCCGGCCTCGCGCACCAAGTTTGCCCAATCCTGCGTGCGCATCATGAAGGATTACGGCTTCGACGGCGTGGACATCGACTGGGAGTACCCGCAAGCATCAGAAGTGGACGGTTTCATCGCCGCGCTGCAAGAGATCCGCACCCTGCTGAATCAGCAAACCGTCGCCGACGGCCGCCAGGCGCTGCCGTATCAGTTGACTATCGCCGGCGCCGGCGGCGCCTTCTTCCTGTCGCGCTATTACAGCAAGCTGGCGCAGATCGTCGCGCCGCTCGATTACATCAACCTGATGACCTACGATCTGGCCGGCCCCTGGGAGAAGATCACCAACCACCAGGCGGCGCTGTTCGGCGACGCGGCCGGGCCGACCTTCTACAACGCGCTGCGCGAAGCCAATCTGGGCTGGGGCTGGGAAGAGCTGACCCGCGCCTTCCCCAGCCCGTTCAGCCTGACGGTCGACGCCGCGGTGCAGCAACACCTGATGATGGAAGGCGTGCCGAGCGCCAAGATCGTGATGGGCGTCCCCTTCTACGGCCGCGCCTTCAAGGGCGTCAGCGGCAGCAACGGCGGCCAGTACAGCAGCCACAGCACGCCGGGCGAAGATCCGTATCCGGGCACCGATTACTGGCTGGTGGGCTGTGAAGAGTGCGTGCGCGACAAGGATCCGCGCATCGCCTCCTATCGCCAGCTGGAGCAGATGCTGCAGGGCAACTACGGCTATCAGCGGTTGTGGAACGACAAGACCAAAACCCCTTACCTGTATCATGCGCAGAACGGGCTGTTCGTCACCTATGACGATGCCGAAAGCTTCAAATACAAAGCGAAGTACATCAAGCAGCAGCAGCTGGGCGGCGTGATGTTCTGGCATCTGGGGCAAGACAACCGCAACGGCGATCTGCTGGCCGCGCTGGATCGCTATTTCAACGCCGCGGACTACGACGACAGCCAGCTGGATATGGGCACCGGCCTGCGTTACACCGGCGTCGGCCCCGGCAACCTGCCGATCATGACCGCGCCGGCCTACGTGCCGGGCACCACTTACGCGCAGGGCGCGCTGGTGTCCTATCAGGGTTACGTCTGGCAGACCAAATGGGGTTACATCACCTCGGCGCCCGGTTCCGACAGCGCCTGGCTGAAGGTGGGCCGCGTAGCGTAAACCATAAAAAAACCCCGTAGCCGAGCGCTGCGGGGTTTTCATTGAGTTAACCGTTTGATTTTCGCGTCCCTTCGTCTCTATTCCTTCAGTTGTGGCACCAAGGATAGCCGCCATCCCGCACCACTTCGCGGCCCATCAGGCTGTAAACATCGCTTTTGCGCGTCAGCCGCTCATGCCACCAGTTAAACCCGGCGCCCTTGCTGGCCGGATGCCACGCCAGCCAAATCATTTCGTCGCCCTTTTGCATCTCCACCGGCACCGTCACCAGTTCGCCGCTGGCCAGTTCCTTTTCGATCAGCGACGGCGGCAGAAAAGCGTGGCCGATGCCGCGTTTGAGCAGCGCCAGGTTGCTTTCCACGTCGCACACCACCAGTTGGCGCTGCAAAGGCAACGTGCCGTGATTGCGTTTGGGCAGTTCATGGCTGCTGTCGGCGATCGCAACCACGATGTCGTTCAAGCGCTGCTTCTTGCACACCGGCTTTTTCTGCGCCGCGAACGGATGCGAGGGCGATACGCACAGCACAAAGTTGAGCTTGCCGAGCATCAGGGTTTTGGCCTGTACGCTGTCGGGGATTTGGCCGATGGCGATGATCAGATCCGCCCGGTTGTTCTTCAGCGCATCCCAGGTGCCGTTCAGCGCTTCCCGCTGCACCGAGATATTGGCGTTCGGGCAATGCTGAATATAGTCGCGGATATCCTGCGTCAGGGTCTCCAACGGGAAGAAGGTGTCCACCGCCAGGCGGATATTATTGTCCAGCTTGGGGATGTTTCTTACCCGGCTTTCCAGATCCTGCACCGCATTTAATATCCAGCTGCCCTCCTGCAGGAGAAATTCCCCTTCATCCGTCAGGGTAATCATGGGGCCATTGCGATGAAAAAGTTTCACGCAGAGTTTGCTTTCAATATTGGAAACCCGATAAGAGATTGCCGAAGGCGTTTTATGCAGCGCCTCCGCCGCCATAGAGAAAGAGCCGGTGCTCTTAATGGTGCTGATTATTTTAATCGCGTCCAGGGATAATCTAGTCATACAAATTCCTCTTTAAAATAAAACAAGAAAAATGACACTAAATTCCCAAGGTGGTGGCGCACAAAAATCGATCAAATCGAACAAGGATACTCAAGGCAACAAGCAATATACTTCATAAATGAGAGCGCTATCTTAAATACTATTCATCACGACCTGATATAAAATTCATCATAGCGCTCTATTTTTGCATTGTGACAGTTAAATAAATTCAGCCTAACGATCAAAGATCGTCATCATAATAATTTTCGTTAATAGCCGTTAAAACATTCCGCTCTGCCGCACGACCAGAATGATAAAAATAAAACAAGCCGACAAGAAGGGTTATTTCCAATTACGTTATTAGCCTCTCATTTTGTCGGTGAAATACGCTCAACTTACAACATAATTTCAGTCAGGAGTGACTTATGAACAAAACTTCCCGTACCCTATTCTCTCTGGGCCTGCTGAGCGCAGCCATGTTCGGCGTTTCGCAACAGGCGAATGCTCACGGTTATGTCGAATCGCCGGCCAGCCGCGCCTATCAGTGCAAACTGCAGCTCAACACCCAGTGCGGCAGCGTGCAGTATGAACCGCAGAGCGTCGAAGGCCTGAAAGGTTTCCCGCAGGCCGGCCCGGCTGACGGCCACATCGCCAGCGCCGACAAGTCCACCTTCTTCGAACTGGATCAGCAAACGCCGACGCGCTGGAACAAGCTCAACCTGAAAACCGGCCCGAACTCCTTTACCTGGAAGCTGACCGCGCGTCACAGCACCACCAGCTGGCGCTATTTCATCACCAAGCCGAACTGGGACGCTTCGCAGCCGCTGACCCGCGCCTCCTTTGATCTGACGCCGTTCTGCCAGTTCAACGACGGCGGCGCCATCCCTGCCGCACAGGTTACCCACCAGTGCAATATACCGGCAGATCGCAGCGGTTCGCACGTGATCCTTGCCGTGTGGGATGTAGCCGACACCGCCAACGCCTTCTATCAGGCGATCGACGTCAACCTGAGCAAATAATCGGCCAAATGAGGCCATCTTTGAGGGTTCAGCCTGGCGCTGAACCCTTCTTTTTTTGGCTCTCGCGCCACCGCCCCCCTCGCCTCCCCCGCCGTAAACCGCGCCCCGCCTGGGTTTACTCGGCATTCATTGTTATTATCCATCGCAACAATCAGAAAAAGCGCATTTTCATTCCCGACCCGATGATGCAGTGTGTTCCCCCTATGATGAAAAAGGTTCTCATTTCCCTACGTTGAGCTTGGTCAAGGAGCTTATCAATGAATCAATTAGACGCACTCAAGCAGCTGACCACGGTGGTCGCCGACAGCGGCGATATCGAATCCATCCGCCAGTTCGAACCCCAGGACGCTACCACCAACCCTTCGCTGATCCTGAAAGCCGCCGCGCTGCCGCAGTACAAGGCGCTGATCGTCGAAGCGCTGGACTATGCCCGCCGCCAGGGCGGCAGCAAGGAAACCCAGCTGATCAACGCCAGCGATAAGCTGGCGGTCAATATCGGCGTCGAGATCCTCAAAAGCGTGCCGGGCCGCATCTCCACCGAAGTGGACGCCCGCCTGTCGTTCGATCGCGGCATGTGCGTCGCCAAAGCGCGCAAGCTGATCGCCATGTATCAAGAACAGGGCATCGACAAATCGCGCATCCTGATCAAACTGGCTTCCACCTGGGAAGGCATCAAAGCCGCCGAGGAGCTGGAAAAAGAAGGCATCAACACCAACCTGACGCTGCTGTTCTCCTTCGCCCAGGCCCGCGCCTGCGCCGAAGCCGGCGTGTATCTGATCTCGCCGTTCGTCGGCCGCATCTATGACTGGTATCAGGCCAAACAGCCTGCCGCCGACTACGATGCCGAGCAGGATCCGGGCGTGAAATCGGTGCGCACCATCTATGAATACTACAAGCGTCATCGTTACCAGACGGTGATCATGGGCGCCAGCTTCCGCAAGGTTGAGCAGATCCTGGCGCTGGCCGGCTGCGATCGCCTGACCATCGCGCCGAACCTTTTGGAACAGCTGAAAAACAGCGACCAGCCGGTCGAGCGCAAGCTGACCCCGTCCACCGAGGGCTTCCACCAACCGGCCCCGTTGGCCGAAGCGGAGTTCCGCTGGCTGCACAACCAGGACGCCATGGCGGTGGAAAAACTCGCCGAAGGCATTCGCCTGTTCGCCGTCGACCAGCAGAAGCTGGAAGACATGTTGGCCGCTCAACTGTAACCGCACTGGAGTTTCGTTATGTCCTCTCGTAAAGAGCTTGCCAACGCCATCCGCGCACTCAGCATGGACGCCGTACAAAAAGCCAATTCCGGCCACCCGGGTGCCCCTATGGGCATGGCGGACATCGCCGAAGTCCTGTGGCGTGACTACCTCAACCACAACCCGACTAACCCGCACTGGGCTGACCGCGACCGTTTCGTGCTCTCCAACGGCCACGGCTCCATGTTGATTTACAGCCCCTGCACCTCACCGGCTATGACCTGCCGATGCGCGATCTGGAAAACTTCCGTCAGCTGCACTCCAAGACCCCAGGGCACCGGAGTACGGCTACACCCCGGGCGTTGAGACCACCACTGGCCCGCTGGGCCAGGGCATTGCCAACGCCATCCGCGCACTCAGCATGGACGCCGTACACAAAGCCAATTCCGGCCACCCGGGTGCCCTGGGGTCTTGGAGTGCAGCTGACGGAAGTTTTCCAGATCGCGCATCGGCAGGTCATAGCCGGTGAGGTGCAGGAGGCTGTAAATCAACATGGAGCCGTGGCC
>NZ_JAVHUX010000016.1:0-74910 GCF_030954545.1 Serratia sp. MF1(2023)
AGAACTTTCTGGCGGTTTGCCGCTGGCTGCCAAGCCCGGCAAGGTAATGCCGGACGGCACTGAGTTTGTCTTGCAGCGAAAACTTCATAGAACTGCACCTCCAAATGTCAGATGTGTCCAACATTTGGGGTGCAGTTCACAGGGGGCCCTTGATCAGGCTGTCAGGCGATTACTGCGCCGGTGCCGGAGCGGGTTCCGCTTCCTGCGCCGGTTCAGCGTCTTCCGCCGGGGCGCCCAGCATGGCGAACTGGCCGATGAACTCTTGCAGCGACATCTTGTTGCCGTTGAGGTCAACCTGGTTGTCGGCATAGTGGAACTTGCTCGCGATCACGCCGTCTTTCTGGGTGGTCAGCTTGAACATCTGGCCCATGGCCGCCAGGCCCTGCACCTGCTGCTGCGCCAGTTTCTGCGCGTCTTCCGCATTGTAACCCTGCAACAGCGCGGTTTTCGCGGTCACTTCGGTGGCCATCGCTTCCGGAATGGTCAGGTTGATATCCAGCTTTTTAACCGCCTGCGCGATCAGCTGATCCGGCGATTGCGCCGGGGAGGCGGCTTTGCTCGGATCGGTCAGCGCCAGATCCAGCGTGAAGGTGCTCTCGCCCTTGCTGTTTTTCCAGCTCAGCGGCGCGATGCTGAGGCTCGGGTTGCCTTTCAGCAGCAGCGGCAGGTTCTTTTGCAACAGCTCGGCGTTTTGCTGCTCATACACGGCCGGATCCAGGTTCTCGCCCTGTTGCAGCAGCGCCATGGTCTGGCGGTTGTAGCTGTCGGCGAAGTCTTTCAGCGCCTTGCCGTCGACGTTGTCGATTTTCAGCGCCAGCTTGCCGGCGCCGAAATCGTTGCCCTGCACCTTGAGCGCGTCCATGGTGTAGTCGATCTGGCCGCCGATGTTGCTGCTGCCTTGCTCGCCGAACTTGCTCACCAGGTTGAAACCGTCCAACGCCACGGTATCTTTACCGTCGATCGTCAGTTTGAACTGCTTCAGCGTCATCGTCTGATCGCCGAGCTTCACGCCGAACTTGCTCTCGTTGCTGTTGCCTTTCAGGTTGAAGCCCTGGAAGGTGATCTGCTCGTTTTGACCGAATTCGTTCGGGCTGGCGAACACGATATTGTCGCTATTGGCGTCCAGCACGAATTTTTTCAGATCGCTGGACACATCGGCGTTAATGGTGGCGCCGCTGAATTTCAGCGAAGACTTATCCTTCTGGTAGTCCAGCGGGATGATGTCGATGGCGGACGAGGTGTCCCCGCTGTAAGAGATGCGCGAATCGGCGGTAAACAGCGATTTGCCTTTGGTGGTGTCAAACAGGCCCTTCACCGCCGGGGTATTTTCCAGCTCGGTATGCACCGACGCCATGCTCGGCAGCAGATTGAATTTTTTCAGCTGGGCGAAGGGGAACGGGCCGTGATCGATGGTTTCCAGGAACGCCACTTCTTCACCGGCTTTCAGCGCCGCGTCTTCACTGGTATCCGTGCCGTCGGAACGCAGCACATAACGCACTTTACTGCTGAACAGGCCGCGCTGGTAATTTTCATAGCTCAGCTTAACCCCGGCTTTCGGCAGGTAAGCTTTCAGCTGGCCATTGGCGTTGTCGACGACTTCGCCCATGTGCTGCTCGATCAGTTTCCCGGTGTACCAGGATGCCCCGGTCCATGCTGCGCCAAGAACCACAATGACGCTGACAGCGACTAACGATTTTTTCATAGCTCTGTTTCATCCTTTTTTCTTATCACCCTCCGTTGCGCGGGAGGGGCAAATAGGGGCCGAAAATAAACGCCCGCAGGCGTTTAATTGTGGGGGTAGCTCTCGCTTTCAGCAAGCAATTTGCTGAAATTTATCAACGGTTAGGCCAGCTGGTTATAAACCCTGGCGATGCGGCCGCTGCCGCTGACGTTGACCGGGGATTCGAAAGCCCCGATAAAGCAGGATTCGCCCGGTTTGAGCGTCAGGCGTTGCCCGGATTTTTCCAGCGTCGCTTCGCCGGTGACGCAGAACACGATGGCGGCGCTTTGCTGCGCCAGCGCCTGCGGGGCGGTGGTCAAATCGTGCAGCGAGAAGGCGAAATCCTCCACCGGAATCGGGAAGAACAGCTCGTTGCCGCGCGGCTCCGGCTGGGTCAGCAGGCCGGAAGCCGGCTGCGGGCGGAACTGCAGATTGGCCAGCAGCTCGGGCACGTCGATGAATTTCGGCGTCAGGCCCGCGCGCAGCACGTTGTCCGAGTTGGCCATCACCTCCAGCGCCACGCCTTTCAGGTAGGCGTGCGGCGTTTCGGCATACAGGAACATCGCTTCGCCCGGCGCGAGCTGCACCACGTTCAGCAGCAGCGGTGAGAACAGGCCGCTGTCGTCCGGATAGAAGCCGGCGATAAAGCGTACGGTATCCCAGGGCTCCCCCTGCTGGTTGTTGAGCGCGGCTTTCAATACGCCGAGCGCCAGCGACTTTTGCTCGCCGCTCATCGTCAGCAGGCTGGCGAACAGGGTTGCGAGATGCGCGGTGTCCGGCTGTTGCAGGAAGGCGGCGATGTCGTGGTGTGCGCCGGCGATCGGTTGCAGCAGGGAAACGATATCGGCCAGTTCGCGAAAGCCGTTCATCGCCAGGAACGGCGTGAGGGCGAACACCAGCTCGGGCTTGTGGTTGGGATCTTTATAGTTGCGTTCGGCGGCGCTCAGGGGGATGCCGGCGGCATTCTCTTTCGCGAAGCCGATTTCGGCCGCCGCTTTGCTCGGGTGAACCTGGATCGACAGTGGCTGATCGGCGCAGAGTACTTTAAACAGGAACGGCAACTCGCCAAAGCGGCTGGCGACGTTGGCGCCCAGCTGTTTTGGCTGGTCTTCATCGATAAGAAAGCGCAGCGAACGCAGCTCGCCGTCGGCGCCCGGCACGCGGGAAGGGCTCTTGGGATGGGCGCCCATCCACAGTTCGGCCATCGGCAGATTATCAGGGTTGGCGATGCCGTAAAGACGGGTCAGCGCATCGTGGCTGCCCCAGGCGTAATTCTGTACCGCGTTGGTCATTTTTTGCATGTCGATAAACGTCCTTAGCGTCATTGCCGTACCGGATGGCAATAACTTACTGATTTTATACGGTTAGTTAAATCTGTGCCGACAACCATCATACGCCCGCGTCGGCAGGAAAAATCATGGGCGCGATCAAAACAACGCCGAATAACGTCGCGCCCGGCAACGGGGCCAAAGTATAGCGTGATAACGATCGGCGCCTCAATTGGCGCGCAGGCCTCAAGGCGGCCCGGAAAACCCGCCGTTCGATTATTTTTTGAACCGGCGGGATTATTGCCGATAGTCCGCTCATCCTGCCGCATTATTTATTATTCAGCATGTCAAAATATGACTGCTGAATTTATTTTTTACCGTCTGAGCCATTCCCTTATTATTATTTTCGCGCTGCGCCGGGCGATCACACGCCGAGCTTAAACCTGCGCGTCAGACCCCTTTACCGTAACGGCTAACGAGTCGATTTAACAAAACCAGAGGTCTGTTGCATGAAAAAACTGTTGTTGCTGTTGGGGCTTTGCGCCGGCGCAGCCCAGGCGGCGGTGATCGTCACCTATCCCTACGCGGCGCCGCGCGCCGTGGCGATCGCGCCGGCGCCGATCGTCGTTGCACCCGCGCCGGTCGCGGTTCCCGCCGCGATCGTGCCCGTGGCGCACCCGTTGGCGCTCACCGCCGGCGCGGTGGCGACCGGGGCGTATCGGCATCATGAACGGCAGGACGCCTACGACGAGATCAATCATCTGCAGCAACAACGTATCGATGAGCTCAATCATTTACAGGCGCAGCGCATCAATAATTTTAATTCGCGTCACCCGCGTTAATGAGTAGCCACACTTTTATTCTCCTGGCTCATTCCCGGCCGTTTATTTCGTCGCGGGTTAACCGATGGAAAATAACCGCGTCGTTAATGGGTAAAAAAGATGAAACGTGCTGTGAGATAACTCTCTTAATGCGAATAGTTATTATGTCACTATACTGGGAGTGCATGCCGACGGGGGGGTAGCGCGTCGGCTCAACCCTACGATTTTAGGAATTATGCTAAGGAGATAATGATGGCAGGCGTTCGTATCGAAAAAGACTCTATGGGCCCCATCGAAGTACCGGCCGACAAGCTGTGGGGCGCGCAAACCCAGCGTTCGTTGGCGCATTTCCGCATTTCCTCCGAAAAGATGCCGACCGCGCTGATCCACGCGCTGGCGTTGACCAAGCGCGCCGCCGCGCAGGTGAACGTGGATCTGGGGCTGCTGCCGGCCGAACGGGGCGCCGCCATCATCAGCGCCGCCGACGAAGTGCTGGCGGACAGCCATGCCGACCAGTTTCCGCTGTCGATCTGGCAAACCGGTTCCGGCACCCAGACCAACATGAACATGAACGAAGTGTTGGCCAACCGCGCCAGCGAGCTGCTGGGCGGCGTGCGCGGTGAAGAGCGCAAGGTGCACCCGAACGACGACGTCAATAAAAGCCAAAGCTCCAACGACGTGTTTCCCACCGCGATGCACGTGGCGGCGGTGATTGCGCTGCGCGAACATCTGATCCCCGAGCTGAAAGTGCTGCACAAGACGCTGAGCGACAAGGCTGAAGCCTACCGCGACATCGTCAAAATCGGCCGCACCCATCTGCAGGATGCCACGCCGCTGACCCTGGGGCAGGAGATCTCCGGTTGGGCGGCGATGCTGGCGCACAATCTGAAACACATCGAGGACAGTATTCCGCACATCGCCGAGCTGGCGCTTGGCGGCACGGCGGTCGGCACCGGCCTGAACACCCATCCGGAGTACGCGGTGCGCGTGGCTAAAGCGCTGGCGGAGTTGACCCATCAGCCGTTCGTCACCGCCCCGAACAAGTTCGAAGCGCTGGCGACCTGCGACGCGCTGGTGCAAGGGCATGGCGCGCTGAAAGGGCTGGCGGCCTCGCTGATGAAGATCGCCAACGACGTGCGCTGGCTGGCTTCCGGCCCGCGCTGCGGCATCGGCGAGATTTCGATCCCGGAGAACGAACCGGGCAGTTCCATCATGCCGGGCAAGGTCAACCCGACCCAGTGCGAGGCGATGACCATGCTGTGCGCCCAGGTGCTGGGCAACGACGTGGCGGTAAACATCGGCGGCGCTTCCGGCAACTTCGAGCTGAACGTGTTCCGCCCGATGGTGATCCACAACTACCTGCAGTCGATTCGCCTGCTGGCCGACGGCATGCAGGGCTTCAACGAGCACTGCGCGGTGGGCATCGAACCGAACCGCGATCGCATCACCCAGTTGCTGAACGAATCGCTGATGCTGGTGACGGCGCTCAACACCCACATCGGCTACGACAAGGCGGCGGAAATCGCCAAGAAAGCGCACAAGGAAGGGCTGACGCTGAAAGCCGCGGCGCTGAAGCTCGGCTACCTGACCGAAGCGCAGTTCGACGAGTGGGTGCGGCCGGAAGCGATGGTCGGCAGCATGCAGAAATGATTGATCTGTGAGGCAACCGGGGGCTTACTGAGGTAAGCCCTTTTTTTGTGGAGAGATCAAGATGTCGCGCGCACAACGTTTACTCGATCTGATGCAGCTGCTGCGCAGCCGCCGTTATCCGGTGGCGGGCCATGCGCTGGCGCAGACGCTGGGCATCAGCATGCGCACGCTGTACCGCGATATCGCCACGCTGCAGCAGCAGGGGGCGGAGATCGCCGGCGAGGCGGGCGTCGGCTATGTGCTGCGCCCCGGCTTTATGCTGCCGCCGCTGATGTTCTCGCAGGCGGAGACAGAAGCGTTGGTGCTGGGGATGCGCTGGGTCAGCCGCCGCGGCGACAGCCAACTGGCGAGCGCGGCGGGCCAGGCGCTGGCCAAGATCGCCGCCGTGCTGCCGCCGGCGCTGCGGGAGGAGCTGGAGGCTAACACGCTGTTGATCGCGCCGGTTCAGGCACCGCCGGTGGCGGATGCGATGCGGGTGCTGATCCGTGACACCATCCGCCGCGAGCGCAAACTGCATATCGGCTATCTCGATCTGGCGGGGCAGCGCAGCGAACGCCTGCTGTGGCCCTTTGCGCTGGGCTTTTTCGACCAGCTCCAGGTGCTGGTCGCCTGGTGCGAGCTGCGCCAGGCGTTTCGCCATTTTCGCCTCGATCGCATTCAGGCCGCCATGCCGTTGGAACAGCGCTATCCGCGCGGCCGGCGGCGGCTGCTGAAAGAGTGGCGCCTCAGCGAGGGCATTGCGGAGCAATAGCGGCACGCTGCTGCCATAAACTGTCAGCCGCGCGCTTTAGTCTGTGCCTATCGGGAACCGGCCGGTTCCCATCACCCAGAGGACAGACCGATGACTCTTCCCAGCATGACCCTGCTTTACGTCGACAACCCGCTGAACAGCGCCGCCTTTTATCAACGCTTACTGGGACAGGCGCCGGTGGAACTTTCTCCCGGCTTCGCCCTGTTCGTGCTCAACAACGGCTTTAAGCTGGGTATGTGGGCCAAACAGGGGGTAAAACCTGCGGCGACCCTGACCGGCGGCGGCGGTGAACTGGGCTTTTTGTGCCAGGATCCGCAAGAGGTCGAGGCGCGCTATAACCAGTGGCGCGAACTCGGGCTGCCGATTGAGCAAACGCCGACCGAGATGGCGTTCGGTTACACCTTCGTGGCGCGGGATCCGGACGGCCATCGCCTGCGGGTGTATGCCCTCAGCGAGTAGCGTCGTCGGTATACAGGTGCAGGCGTGGCACCAGCAGCCGCAGCGGCCGGGCGTCGGGTTTGTAACGGTGTTTCACTGCGTCGACGTCGTAGTTGAGCAGCTCGCCAATCTTCGGCACCGCGGCGCCGTTTTCAACCTGACACAGGGCGATCAGCGGCAGCGGGCAGGGGTGTTGCACCTGTTTTTGCTGCTGCTGATACCACACCCGGGCGATCGGCTGCACTTTGACCGGCCGCTTGATTTTCAGCGTCGCGTGCTGCGGCAGGCGGCTGACGTCGTCTATCTCGCGGCTGACCAGGGCAGCCCACTGTTCACGGCTGTGCGGCGGCACCGCGCGGCCGGCTTTCAGGCTTTTCTCCAGCTGCGCCAGGATGTCGTCCCGCTTGACGTTTTTGATGATGTGCTTGTTGGCCCAGCCGAAGCGCACGGAGTCGGGATTGGTCAGGGCGGTGAGGGTGCGATAGGCGCTGAGGGTAATCAGCCCGTGCAGATGGGTGTGCACGAACTCGAAACGCTGCTCCGGCGCCAGGCCGGAATCGACGGTGATAATCTGTTCCAGCTCGCCCTTCAGGCGATTGATCAGCGCCAGCTGCGTTTGCAGCACCTGATACTCCGGCTGCTCCACCGCCAGACAGATGACGCCGGGCAGGCGAACGGCGGCCTTGCTGCTGACATTCTCCCGGTTATGGTGGATAAACAGCCGCTGATAGTGCTCCAGCGCCAGATCGCGCGCCGCTTGCCCCACATGCTGTTCGACCGCGATATGTGAGATGGCCTGATGTTCCTGGCCTTTTTCAACCTCCGGCAGGCTGAACACCCGCGCTGCCAGCAACCGCAGCGGGGCGATCTGCTGCTGCAGCGCGCCGAGCGCCTGCTCCAGTTCGCTAAAGCAGGCGTTCATCCGGCCTATCACATCGTATCTGCTCATCGCACCTTCCTGTTTTAGTTACAACATACTATAGAAGAGTAGCAGACTGGGGGCAACATAGGCCACCGGGGAAAAGGCGGCTTCATTGGCCACCCGGCTTACCAGCGGAAAATACGCCATAACGGTCTTTGGCGGCAGGGCACGCAATACACTCTGTATACGTAGTGTTTTGATTCATTTATGGATTTTATCCTGTTCGTTTGTGTTTTGTTTAATCCATTTTCCGCTCGCCGTTGTCCAAACGCTGGAACAAACGGAATGGCAGGACGCGATGAGCCCTTGGGGTTATCTTTTCTTCTGTCATTAACGGGCGCTTTAAACGGAGGTTCACTGTGGATATTAAACAGAAAGTCAAAAACATGACGCTGGAAGAGAAAATCGGGCAAAAAATCATGCTGGATTTTCGCTACTGGGATCGGAGCGGTAGCAGCAATCAGGATATGACCGTTCCCGATGAAGCCATTGGCAAGCTGATCGCCGATAACCACGTGGGTGGGGTGATCCTGTTTGCCAATAATCTGAAAGACAAGCAGCAGATCAACACATTGACGGCCTGGTATGCCGCGATGAAAACCCACGCGGGCATTCGTTTGTTTATTGGCACCGATAACGAAGGCGGTAACGTTTTCCGGCTGCCGCGCGGCGACTATGCCTCATTTCCCGGCAATATGGCGCTCGCAGCGGCGATTGAGGGCGGTGCGAATAAACATCTCGCCGTTGAACAAGGCAAACTGATGGCCCAGGATATGCGCGCGTTGCATATCAATACCAACTTTGCCCCGGTCGTGGACGTCAACACCAACCCGTTCAATCCGGTGATTAACGTTCGCGCCTTCAGCGATGATAAGAACACCGTTTCCCGTCTGGCAGAGAAAATGGTGGCGGGCATGAAACAGCAGGGGCTGATCACCGCTTACAAGCACTTCCCCGGCCATGGCAGCACCTCGACCGACTCGCATACCGGCTTGCCGCGCGTCGATCGCACGCGGGAAGAGGCTTTTGCCATCGATATCGCTCCTTACAAGCAGGCCATCGATCGCTGCGCGGCGCCGGACATGGTCATGACCGCCCATATTCAGTATCCGGCACTGGATAACCGCCAGATAGACACCCGCAGCGGTGAAAAAATCACGGTGCCGGCCACCATGTCGCATGAAATTCAGACCCAGATCCTGCGCAATGAATTGGGGTATGCCGGCGTAACGATTTCAGACGCGCTGGATATGGGCGCGATTGCCGAGCATTTCAGCCAGCAAGCGGCTGCTGAAAACGTCTTTGCCGCGGGGGTGGATATTGCCCTTATGCCTGTCAGCATCGCTTCGCCGGCTCAGGCGCGCTTGCTGCCGGATCTGATCCGTTACCTTGCGGACAGGGTGAAAACGGGGCATCTCAGCGAGGCTGATATCGATGCCTCGGTCGAGCGAATTTTGCGCCTGAAATTACGCCATAACCTGATGGGCCATAGCGACAGGCCGTGTTCCAACGACGCTTCGTCCTCAGCGCACAAGCTGGAAAAACGCATCGCCGATCGCTCCATTACCGTGGTGATCAATCGCCACAGCCTGTTGCCGCTGAAGGACAAAACGCTGCGCTACTTTATTTTGACCCCGTGGGGCGAGCAGGCCAACGGCATTGCGCGCGTGATGGCGCAGGAGGGGTATCAGAACGTCGTTGCCGCGAAGGAAACGGAGCTGAGCGACGCCCAGGTCAGAGAGCATATTGCCGGCTGCGACGTGTTCCTGCTCGGAACGCTGTCAACCCGCTTTACGCCTGCCGAGCAGGATGGGGTGGTGACTTCAGCAACCGGAGCGGGCAATGAAGGCAGTCCTTATCCGGGCTGGTTGAAATACGCTGCCGAGCAAGGGAAAAAACGCGTTCACCTCTCACTGCGCGCCCCTTACGATATCGTGAACTATGCCGCAGAGGTGGAGGCGGCCGTCGCCACCTACGCCTACTACGGTTATGACAGCGGCGTGTGGCGCGGCCCTTCGATGGTCTCTTTGGCGCAGGTGCTGACGGGTAAAATCAAACCGCAGGGCAAATTGCCGGTCAACACCTGGCATGACTACGATGCGGAAACCAATACGGGCAAGGTGGCGTTCCCTCGCGGGACTGGGCTGAGCTGGTGATGGGGTAAGGACACCGGCGTCGTCTGAAAAAGGCGACGCCGGCAGCTTGATAGCGGGCAGTTTCTTGCTCTGCACGTAACGACATGGGATAACCGTCACTCACGGAAGGAGAATCAGGATGCCGACAGGCGCAACAAAATTAGGCGGATGGCTGTTGATGGCCGCCATGCTGGGCGTGAGCGGATGCGCCAAGCCACCCGAACCGGAGAAGCCCCCGCGGCCGACACCGCCGATAACACCGATGCGGGGCATCTGGCTGGCCACGGTCATTGGCCTGGACTGGCCGCCGGCGGCCTCCCTGAAGGCGGAAACCGCGCAAGAGCGGGTTTGCCAGCAGAAACAGGGGCTGACGGACGCGCTGGACGAGATGGTGAAAACCGGGATTAACACGGTTTATTTTCAGGTTAAACCGGACGGCACGGCCCTGTGGCGCTCAAACATCTTGCCCTGGTCTGAGGTGTTGACCGGCACCGTTGGCCAGGATCCCGGCTATGATCCGCTGGCCTTTATGCTGCAAGAAGCGCACCGGCGCGGCATTAAGGTGCATGCCTGGCTGAACCCTTATCGGGTTTCCATGAATACTCGCCCACAGACGATTGAGGCACTCAATCATACGCTGCAGTCGCCGCCGGCCAGCGTCTATGCGCTGCATCACGACTGGATACGCACCGCCAACGAGCGCTTCGTGCTCGACCCCGGCCTGCCCGACGTGCGCAACTGGATCACCGGCGTGGTGGCTGAAATAGTCAAAAACTACGATGTCGACGGCATTCAGTTTGACGATTACTTCTATTACGAAACGCCGCAATCGCCGCTGGATGATGAACGAACATATCGCGCATACGGCAAAGGATTTGCAGACAAAGCCGCCTGGCGCAGAGACAACACGCTGCAATTGATAAAACAGGTGTCAGCCGCCGTCAAAGCATTGAAGCCCGAGGTTGCGTTTGGCGTCAGCCCGGCGGGCGTATGGCGAAACAAAGCGGACGATCCTGACGGTTCGGCGACGCGGGCAGGCGCGCCATCGTATGATACGGCCTATGCCGATACGCGCCAGTGGGTAAAACTGGGGCTGCTCGATTACATCGCACCGCAGCTGTATTGGCCTTTTGATCGTGAAATTGTCCGCTACGACGTGCTGGCCAACTGGTGGGCCGAGGTGGTGAAAGGCACGTCGGTTCGGCTCTATGCCGGGGTGGCGCTGTATAAAGTGGGTACGCCTGCGGCTAGCGAGCCGGCCTGGGCCGTCGAGGGCGGCGTTCCCGAACTGAAAAGGCAGCTCGATCTCAACGAAAGCCTGCCGGGAATGGGGGGAACCATCCTGTTCCGGCAACGCTATCTGACTGAGCCGCAAACGGATAAGGCGGTGGCGTACCTGCGCACCCGCTGGAAAACCGGTCAATAATCACAGGCACTGGCATGACAAGCCGCGGCAAACCACCGCGGCTTTTTCTCTTCAAAGGCGCGCCGCTTCCGGCAGGCGTTTCAGGTAATGCACTACCAGCAGCGCCAGCAGCAGCATCAGGCTGATGAACGCCGCCACGCCATTCCAGCCGAAACTGTGCCAGAACACGCCGCCGAGGGTGCCGGCCACGCTCGAGCCGACGTAATAGCAGAACAGATACAGCGACGACGCCTGGCCTTTGGCGCGGCGCGCGCGGCGGCCGATCCAGCTGCTGGCCACCGAGTGGGCGGCGAAAAAGCCGGCGGTGAACAGCATCATGCCGATAAAGATCGCCGGCACCTGTGGCAGCGCGGTAATCAGAATCCCGATCAGCATAATTACGATCGAGGCCAGCAGCACCGGGCCGCGCCCGAAGCGCGAGGTGAGCGCGCCGGCCTTGGGCGAGCTGTAGGAGCCGGTGAGGTACACCACCGACAGCAGGCCGACGATCGCCTGGCTCAGGTGGTAAGGATCCGCCAGCAGGCGATAGCCGATGTAGTTGAACAGGGTGACGAAGCTGCCCATCAGCAGGAAACCTTCCGCGAACAGCAGCGGCAGGCCCTTATCGTGCCAATGCAGTTTGAAATTGATCAGCAGGGTGCGCGGGCGCAGCGAGCTGGCGCGAAAATGCCGCGAGGCGGGCAGGATGCGCCAGAACATGCAGGCGGCGGCGAGGGCGAACAGGCCGATAACTCCGAGCGACACGCGCCAGGAGAAGAAGTCGGTCAACACCCCGGTCACCAGGCGGCCGCTCATGCCGCCGATCGAGTTGCCGCTGATATACAGCCCCATCGAGAAGGCGACGAAGCTGGGATGGATCTCTTCGCTGAGATAGGTCATGCCGACCGCCGCCACGCCGCTCAGCGACAGGCCGATCAGCGCGCGCATCAGCAAAATGCCATGCCAACTGGTCATAAAGGCGCAGATCAGCGTGCAGACCGCCGCCAGCAGCAACGCCACCACCATCACCGATTTGCGGCCGATGGCGTCGGACAGCGGCCCGGTAAACATCAGGCCGATCGCCAGCAGGCCGGTGGAGACCGAGAGCGACAGGCTGCTTTCCGCCGGCGAGACGCCGAAATCTTGCGACAGCACCGGCAGGATCGGCTGCACGCAGTAGAGCAGCGCGAAGGTCGCCAGCCCGGCGGAAAACAGCGCCAGCGTTACGCGCATAAACTGCGGCGTGCCGCGTTCGATGTAGGGGAGTTTGTTGTTGAGGGTGGAGCGTTTTATTTTTGGCGCAGCGGCCGCGTCATCGTTGGCGGCCAGCGTCGACGGCATCGCGACCGCAGAACGCACAGGGGTTGTCACAGCGTTTCCTTACCGAACGTCGGGGAGATAAACAGACACTTTGCAGATAACAAAATGATAGGGAGCGGCGATTTTTTTGTCTAATATATTAATAATTAAAATTAAGACGTTTTAAATATGAATATCGAATTGAGGCACCTGCGTTACTTTATCGCCGTGGCGGAAGAGCTGCATTTTGGCCGCGCCGCCGAGCGGCTGCGCATCTCCCAGCCGCCGCTCAGCCAGCAAATCCAGGCGCTGGAGGAGATGGTCGGCGCGCGGCTGCTGGCGCGCAACAACCGCAACGTCAGTTTGACCCAGGCCGGGGAGATGTTCCTCAAAGAAGCCTATCAGGTGCTCGATCAGGTCGGGCGCGCGGCGGAAAAGGCGGCGCGTCTGGATCGCGGCGAACTGGGGGAAATGACCATCGGCTTTACCTCTTCCGCGCCCTTTATCGGCGTGGTGTCGCGCAGCCTGCGCGCCTTTCGTCAGCACTCGCCGCAGGTGCATATCAAAATGCGCGAAATCAACACCAAACAGCAGATCGAACCGCTGCTGAACGGTGAGCTGGATCTGGGGGTGATGCGCAACACGCGGCTGCCGGAAGCGCTTCACTATCAGCTGCTGCTGCGCGAACCGCTGGTGGCGGTGGTGCCGCAAGGGCATCCGCTGGCGGAAACGCCCGGCGGCGCACTGCGGTTTCAACATCTGGCGCAGGAGCCGTTCGTGTTCTTCTCGCGCGAAGTGGGCACCGCGCTGTACGACGAAATTCTGCTGCTACTCGGCAAGGCCGGCATAACTCCGTACATCACCCAGGAAGTGGGCGAAGCGATGACCATTATCGGGCTGGTTTCCGCCGGGTTGGGGGTGTCGATTTTGCCGGCTTCTTTCGCCCGGGTGCGGGTGGACGGCGTGCGCTATTTGCCGCTGGCGGAACCGGACGCCACCACCGAAGTGTGGCTGGTGCATCACCGCCGGCGGCCGCTGACCGCTGCGGCGCAGGCGCTGATGGCGTTGATGCTCAAATGACGCCGAAACCGGGTAAATAAAACTCGATTCACGCTGAAATTGCGAGGAATTTGTGCAGCAAATCACATAACGAATCAAATAGTTGACGCTGTATGACAAAAGCCCCACCATAACCCCTAGTCTTTATTTAGAAGCGCGAAAAATAGTAGGAGCAGGTTTGTGATTGCGGTTGGGCAGCCTGGGCATATCGATCAAATCAAGCAGACTAATGCGGGGGCGGTTTATCGGCTAATCGATCAACTGGGCCCGATTTCGCGCATCGAACTGTCAAAACGCGCGCAGCTGGCGCCCGCCAGCATCACCAAGATCGTGCGCGAACTGCTGGAAGCCCACCTGGTCAAGGAAACCGAGTACCAGGAAATCGGCAGCCGGGGCCGCCCGGCGGTGGGACTGGTGCTGGACACCGAAGCCTGGCATTACCTGTCCGCCCGCATCAGCCGCGGCAGCATCACGCTGGCGCTGCGCGATCTCAGCAGCAAACTGGTGGTGGAGGAACAGCTGCCGCTGGCGGCCGAACACCCCGAACCGCTGTTGAAACGCATCCTGACCGAAGTCGATCAGTTCTTTATCCGCCACCAAAGCAAGCTGGAGCGGCTGACGGCGATCGCCATCACGCTGCCGGGCATGATCGACGTGCAGTCCGGCGTGGTGCACCGCATGCCGTTTTACGACGTGCTGGAGATGCCGCTCGGCCCGGCGCTGGAAACCCGCACCGGCCTGCCGGTTTACCTGCAGCACGACATCAGCGCCTGGACCATGGCCGAGGCGCTGTACGGCGCCTCGCGCGGCAGCCAGAACGTCATTCAGGTGGTGATCGACCATAACGTCGGCGCCGGGGTGATCACCGGCGGCCATGTGCTGCACGCCGGCAGCCACAGCGTGGTGGAGATCGGCCACACCCAGGTCGATCCTTACGGCAAACGCTGCTACTGCGGCAACCACGGCTGTCTCGAGACCGTGGCCAGCATCGAGAACATGCTGGAGATCGCCCAGCAGCGGCTGAGCGGCTCGATGAGCTCCAGCCTGCACGGGGCGCCGCTGACCGTCGAATCGCTGTGCGACGCCGCGCTGGCGGGCGATCAGCTGGCGCGGGACATTATCCTCGGCGTCGGCCACAGCGTGGGGCGCATTCTGGCTATCATGGTCAACCTGTTCAATCCGGAGAAGATCCTGGTGGGCTCGCCGCTCAACCGCGCGGCGGAGATCCTGCATCCGGCCATCGCCTCCTGCATTCGTCAGCAGGCGCTGCCGGCCTACAGCGAGCAGGTCAAGGTCGAATCCACGCAGTTCTTCAATCAGGGCACCATGCCCGGCGCGGCGCTGGTGAAAGAGGCGCTGTACAACGGTTCATTGCTGGTGCAGCTGTTGCAGGGCTAACATCAGAACTTCTTATTAATCCCGCAAAAGATTGAGCTACCTCAAGCCCCTATGAGGGCGCATCCCCTAGAATTTTTCCGCAAGACTTCTTCGCCGCCGGTGCGGCGACACATTGTTAACGGGGCATTCTGGGGCATTTTATTCATGTTGAAGCGTTTATTTGTGACAGGCACGGATACCGACGTCGGTAAAACCGTGGTTTCCCGCGGGTTGATGCAGGCGCTGGCCGCCGATGGCCGTTCGGTGGCCGGCTACAAGCCGATCGCCGCACGCTGCCAGGAAACCAGTGAGGGCATCCGCAATAAAGACGCTTTGGTGTTGCAGGCCACCTCAACCCTGCCGCTGTCCTACGAGGAGATCAATCCCATCACCTGCCTGGATGAGGTGTTTCACGCGCATGCAACCGAGGACATCAACTATGGCGTGATGAGCAGCGGTCTGCGCGATCTGTCCGCCAAAGCCGATACGGTGGTGGTGGAAGGCAGCGGCGGTTGGCGGGTGCTGATGAACGATCTGCGGCCTTACGCCGAGTGGGTGGTGCAGGAACAGCTGCCGGTGGTGCTGGTGGTGGGCATCAAACTGGGCTGCGTCAGCCACGCGCTGCTGACCGCGCAGTCGATCATCAACGACGGCCTGCCGCTGCTGGGCTGGGTGGCCAACCGCATCAACCCGGGGTTGGCGCACTATGCCGAAACCATCACGGCGCTGCAGCAGCGCATTCCCGCGCCGCTGCTGGGTGAAATTCCGTATCTGCCGCGCGCGGAGCAGCGCGAACTGGCGCACTACCTCGATATTTCCACGCTGCTGTAAAACCGTTCAGGCGCAGAGCGTCGCCAACAGCCGGGCGGCGATCAGCAGGCCCAGCCCATACACCGTGTGGGTGAGCAGGCTGAGGAGCCGCGCTTTTCGTGGGTAGGCGGTTTTTGCCGCCGCCACGCCAAAGCCCAGCGCGGGCTGCATCACCAGAAATGGCGCCGCCAGGCTCAGCCAGCCGCTCAACAGCGCGATGAGCGGCTCCGGCGTCGCATACCACTCGCTGCCCGCCAACCCGAGCGGGATAAAGGCAAACGCGATGCCGATGGCGTAATGCAATATCCAGCCGATTTCTCTCTCCCCCCGGCGCGGCGGCGCCGTAACGATGGTGGCGTGAAACCAGCGGCCGTCGAACATGCCGAGAAACCAACGGCCCACCAGCGCATAATCGAGAGAAGGGATGCCGAAGCGCCGCTTCAGCAGCAGCGCCCACAGATCCATGCAGAGGGTGGCGCCGGCGCCGGTTAACAGGATGCGCACTAACAGATCGGGGGTCATAGGGTGTCCTTGGCTCAGTGACGTGATAATGTGCGCACAGTGTGCAACTTAAAGTCGGCTTCAAGTCAATGGCAAAAGAACTGGATATCGGCGCGGTGGCGCGCCTGAGCGGAGTCGCGCCTTCCGCGCTGCGGCATTACGAGAAGAAAGGGCTGATCGCGTCGACGGGCCGCCACGGTTTGCGCCGCCAATACGCCGCCGGCGTGCTTGACCAACTGCGGCTGATCGCGCTGGCGCGCCTGGCCGGTTTGACGCTGGACGAGATGAGCGCCTTGTTTGACGAACGGGGCAAGATAGCGCTCGATCGCGGGCTGCTGGCGGCGCGGGCGGATGAACTGGATCGCCATATCCAACGCCTGATGCAGGTGCGCGACGGGCTGCGCCACATGGTCGATTGCCCTGAACCCGAGCACCTGCAGTGCCCGCAGTTCAGGAAAATCCTGCAGCAGGGCGAGTTCTAAGCCTCGCGTTTGGGCGGCGGCGCCGAGTGATACACCGACACCGGCCGCAGACCGCGCGACACGGTGGTGGCGATCACGCACGAGAGCAGAATGCCGGGCAGCAGCGCGTATTCGCCGGTCATTTCAAACACCATCAGCGCCGCCATGATTGGCGCATGGGTGGTGGCGGCCAGCAGGGTGGCCATGCCGGTCAGCGCCAGCAGCAGCGGCACCGCCGCATCCATGCCCGGCCACAGGCCAAACAGCTGACCGATGATCGAACCGAGCGCGGCGCCGACGAACAGCGTCGGGGTGAAGACCCCGCCCGGCGCGCCCGACCCGCTGCTGGCGAGGATCGCCAACAGTTTGCACACCAGGATCGCCCCCAGCAGCAATACCCCCGGCGGCGCGATCAGCAGCGCCTGTACCACGCTGTAACCATTGCCCCACACCTGCGGGAACAGCAGCGAAAGCAGCCCGACGATCAGGCCGCCCAGCGCCAGCTGCAACGGCGGCTTCAACCGCAGCGAGCGGAAGGCATGGCCGGTGACGGTCATCAGCCATAAAAACAGCGGCCCACCGGCGCCGGCCACCACGCCGACCAGCGCCATCAGCAGGTATTGCGTCGGCAAGGGGGCGGCGAGCGGCGTCACCAGATAGAGCGGCGCCTGGCCGCCGTTGAGCAGGTTGGTCATCAGCAGGGCGCTGACCGCGGCGATCACCACCGGGCCGAGCGAGGCCAACATCAGGGTGCCGAACAGGATCTCGGCGATAAACAGGCTGCCCGCCAGCGGCGCATGATAGGCGCTGGCCATCCCGGCGGCGGCGGCGCAGGCCACCCACAGTTTCCATTCTTTCTCGTGCGTAAAGCGCTGGGCAAACAGCGAGCCCACCAGCGCCGCCAGCAGGATCATCGCGCCTTCGCGGCCGATGGCGCTGCCGCTCGACACCACCAGCAGCGACGCCAGGCACTTCACCAGGCTGGCGCCGGTGTCCAGCTTGCCGTTTCCGGTCTCGATCGCTTCCATATAGTCGGTGGGCGCCGCCGGGCGCTGGTGGCGGTAGCGCTGATGCATATACAGCAGCAGGCCCGCCGCCAGCCCGCCCAGCGCCGGAGTGAGGGCGCGCCGCCAGCCGGGCAGCGCGGCGGCGGCGGCCACCAGGCTGCCGTCGGCATTGCCGAGCAGCAGCCACTCGAGGCCAATCATCGAACGGTGGAACAGCCACACCGCCAGGGCGGCGGCGACGCCGATGAACACGGCGATAAACAGGCTGCGCAACAGGGCGCGATAGTGGTGCAGATGGACCAATCTTTTCATGCGTGGGCAGCGTCGTGAGAAAAATCAAAGGGTCATCAGCGCATTGTGCTTGGCGCTCCGGCCGATGACCAGTGAATCTTTAGCAAACTGCGGCGTGGGCGGGGCGGCGAGCGCCCCGGCGTGGGTTATTGCGGCGTCAGCACCCGGCGCGTGCGGCCGGAGCTGAGGTAGTCGGCGATATAATCCTGCGAGATTTCGCCGCTGTAGCGGCCGTCTTCATCGACGATCGGCATCCAGGAGGTGTTGTGCTCGTACAGCTTTGACAGCACCACGCGCAGGTTCTCCTCCGCACGGGCGGTGACGCGGAAACGGTGCAGGCTGTCGGCGCAGACGCCCGGCGCGCCGCGCGCCTCGCGGCGCTTGACGTACCCCAGCGGCTTGCCGTCGGCGTCCACCACCGTCACCGAGCGGGCGTCGATATCGTCCATCAGCCCGAACGCTTCCACTAGCGGCGTCTCCCGCCGCACCGTCACCGTTTCCTGTTGATCGGCCACGTCGCCGGCCTGCACCAGCAGCAGGCGCTTCAGCGTGCGATCCTGGCCGACAAAGGAAGCGACGAAGTCGTTGGCCGGTCGCGCCAGCAGCTCATCGGCGCTGGCGTTCTGCACGATTTTGCCCTGGCGGAACACCGCGATGCGATCGCCGAGCTTCAGCGCTTCGTCGATGTCGTGGCTCACCAGCATCACGGTTTTTTTCAGCTGGCGTTGCATGTCGAGAAACTCGTTCTGGATGGTTTCGCGGTTGATCGGATCCACTGCGCCGAAGGGTTCATCCATCAGCAGCACCGGCGGATCGGCCGCCAGCGCGCGGATCACGCCGATGCGCTGCTGCTGCCCGCCGGACATCTCTTTCGGGTAGCGGTGCAAAAAACGTTTGGGATCCAGCGCCACCATGCTCATCAGCTCCTCGGCGCGATCGTGGCAGCGTTTTTTGTCCCAGCCCAGCATGCGCGGCACCACGGTGATGTTCTCCTCGATGGTCATGTTGGGAAACAGGCCGATCTGCTGGATGACGTAGCCGATTTTGCGGCGCAGGCTGACGGTATCCAGCGCGCTGGTGTCTTCGCCGTTGACCAGAATGGTGCCGCCGGTGGGTTCGATCAGGCGGTTGATCATCTTCAGCGTGGTGGTTTTGCCGCAGCCGGAAGGGCCGAGCAGCACGCAGATTTCGCCTTCCGGCACGTCCAGATTGATGTTGTCTACGGCGTTGAACGGCGTGCCGTTCTTTTGCATGAACTGTTTGGTCAGATTTTCCAATTTAATCATGAGCGGATCCCCTTGGGCGTTAGCGCAATTTGCAAGCGGTGCAATAACCAATCGAGGACGATCGCCAGCAGGCTGATCATCACGGCACCGGTAATCAACTGGCGGATGTCGCTGCTGCTGATGCCGTTGAGCAGCAGCAGGCCGAGGCCGCCGGCGCCGATCACCGCAGCGATCGCCATCACGCCGATATTCATTACCACGGCGGTGCGGATGCCGCCGAAAATCACCGGCAGCGCCACCGGGATCTCCACCCAGCGCAGGCGTTGCCAGAACGTCATGCCGATGCCGCGGCCGGCTTCGCGCAGCCCGCCGGGCAGGTTGTCGAGCGCGGTGTGGGTGTTGCGCACGATTGGCAGCAGCGAGTAAAGGAACACCGCGGTGATCGCCGGCACGTAGCCGATGCCGTGGCCGATTAAGGAAAACAGCGGGATCATCAGCCCGAACAGGGCGATGGAGGGCACGGTCAGCACCAGCGTGGCCAGGCTCAGCACCGGCGTCGCCAGCCATTTGTGGCGGACGATCAGCACGCCGAGCGGCACGCCGATCAGGATCGCCAGGCCGACGGCGACGCCGACCAGCAGCAGATGTTCCAGCGTCAATCCGGCGATATAGGCCCAGTTTTGCCAGGCGTAAAGTATGGTATTCATCACATGCCTCCCTAAATCAGGCCGCGCTGCTTGAGGAACGCGTCGGCGACCTGTTGCGGCGTCTGGTAGTCGATATCCACCCTGGCGTTAAGCTCGGTGATCACCTGATTGTTGAACTGTTTCGACAGCGTGTTCAGCGCCTCTTCCAGCCCCGGCGTGTTTTGCAACACGTCGGCGCGCACCACCGGCGTGACCGCATAGCTCGGGAAGTAACCCTTGTCGTCTTCGAGCACCTGCAGATCGAAGCCTTTCACCCGGCCGTCGGTGGTGTACACCAGCCCGGCGTCGACGAAACCGTCGCGGATGGCGTTGTAGACCAGGCCGGGATCCATCTGGCGGATTTGCGGACGATCGAGCGGCATATCGTACAGTGCCTGCATCGGCTTCAGGCCGTCCGAGCGGCCGGCAAACTCCAGATCCAGCCCCAGTAGCCAGTTGTGTTTCGGGTCGGTTTTACGCACCTGTTCCACTTTGGCCACCAGCTGCGACATGGTGCGAATCTGCTCTTTTTCCGCGCGCTGGCGCTGCATGGCGAAGGCGTAGGTGTTGTTCATGTCCGCCGGCTGCAGCCACACCAGGCCGAGTTTGGCGTCGAGCTTTTTCACCGTGTCGTAAGTTTCCTGCGGCGTCATGCGCTTATTGATGTGGTTAAAGATGATCAGCGAGGTGCCGGTGTATTCCCAGGTCATGTCGATCTGTTTGTTGATCATGGCGTTGCGAGTGATCACCGTGGCCAGATTGGTCTTGGGTTCGACCTGAAAACCTTTGGCCCGCAGGTATTGCACGGTGATCGCCGACAGAATGCGCTGTTCGGTAAAGTTCTTGCTCGCCAGCGTCAGCGGGGCGGCCCAGGCGGCCGCGCCGGTCATCAGCAAGGAGAACAGCAGCGCGTGGCGGAGGCGTTGTAACCATCGAGTCATCGCGTTTCTCCCATCAGGATGCGGTGTGCGGGCTGAGCCGGCGGCCGAGACCGGCCAGCGCCAGATCGAGCAGCAGGGCGATCAGCGCGGTGGCGGCGGCGCCGAGGATCAGCGTCGGGAAGTCGTTCAGGTAGATGCCGGGGAAGATCAGTTCGCCGTAGCTGCTGGCGCCGATCAAAAACGCCAGCGGCGCGGTGCCGACGTTGATCGCCATCGCGATGCGCACCCCGGCGAAGATCACCGGCAGGGCGTTGGGCAGTTCGACCTGGCGCAGCCGCTGCCCGGCGGTCATGCCAATACCGTTGGCGGCCTCGACCAGCGCCGGCGGCACCGAACGCAGGCCGGCATAGGTATTGCGCACGATGGGCAGCAGCGAGGCGAGAAACAGCGCCACCACCGCCGGCCGGTCGCCGATGCCGATGATCACCATCGCCAGCGCCAGCACCGCCAGCGGCGGCAGGGTGTTGCCGACGTTAAAGATCTGCATCACGTGCTCCGCCCAGCGGCGGGCGAAGGGGCGGCTCAGCAGGATGCCGCTGGGAATGCCGACCAACAGCGACAGCAGCATGGAGCACGCCACCAGGAACATGTGCTGCTGGCCGAGGTAAATCAAATCTTCCCGGCGCGACTTGAGGGTTTCCCAACCGATGCCGTAAACCAGCAGCGCGATGACGGCGATAAACAGCAGGCTCCCGAGGAGCAGGCGCCGGTATGGCGCTGACTTGTGCATGATGTTGCGTCCTCCGTTGCGCGGAGCGGCCGATAGGCGGCGCATTCCGCTCTGATTGTTACCCACTGCCCGGCGGGCGTGGCGGTACAAAACGGGCGTTTCGCATGAGGTTAGCGACATTGAGCGAAGGGTGCGTTCGGCACAGCGTGCTGAACGTAGGCTCAATACGTGAGTTAATCAGCATAAGATACTGATATTTAAACCCGAGAAAGCACGAAGCCCAAAGGCGCCGGCTAGGGAAGGTATAGCACCCTGTCGTTGAGCGTGCCAAGTTTTATGAACAAAATCAGCTGATTGAGTTTGCCCAGATTGGCGCCGCAGACCGCGTCAGCGCTGGGATGCGTGGAAAGTAAAAAAATCCGCAGAAAAAAAGTTACGCCGTAACAATCAGTCCAAATGGTGCGATTCGCCGCCGGCAAAGGCAGGATGTGAGGGCGGATAGACTCGGCGCAGACGCTTGCTGATATACTCAGGGAAAATAAAAACGCCAGGAAGCCTGCATAACGCCATGACAAATAACGTTTCACCCGCACCCATCGCCCACCGCCCGCTGATCCTGATCGCCTGCATGCTGGCGATGTTCATGTCGGCGATCGAAGCCACCATCGTCGCCACCGCCATGCCGACCATCATCGGCGATCTCGGCGGCTTTTCGCTGCTGGGCTGGGTGTTCGCGGTCTATTTGCTGGCGCAGGCGATCACCATTCCCATCTACGGCCGGCTGGCGGATCTCTACGGCCGCAAGCGGGTGTTCTTCTTCGGCGCCACGCTGTTCCTGCTGGGATCGGTGCTGTGCGGCTTCGCCCCCGACATGTATTGGCTGATCGGCTTCCGTCTGCTGCAGGGGCTGGGCGCAGGCGCCATCATGCCGATCGCCTCCACCATCATCGGCGACATCTACAGCGCCACCGAGCGGCCGAAGGTGATGGGCTACCTGTCGAGCGTGTGGGGCGTGTCGGCGATCATCGGCCCGCTGCTGGGGGCGTTTATCGTGCAGCACCTGCCGTGGGCGCTGGTTTTCTGGGTCAACCTGCCGATCGGCCTGCTGGCGATGTTCTTCCTCTGGCGCTATCTGCCGGCGCATCAGCAACTGCGGCGGCACGCGCTGGATCTGGCGGGCACCGCCTGGCTGACGTTGTTCGTTTCGGCGCTGTTGCTGGCGCTGTTGCAGATGGAAAGCCTGGGATGGTGGGTGGCGCCGTTGCTCGCGCTGGCGGCGGCGTCGCTGGCGCTGCTTGTCCGCCAGGAGCGGCGCGCGGTCGAACCGCTGTTCCCGCTGGCGCTGTGGCAAAGCCGGGTGATCGTCGCCGGCAACATCGGCGGGCTGGTGATCGGCGCGGCGATGATGGGCATCAGCGCCTTCCTGCCTACTTTCATTCAGGGCGTAATGGGCGGCTCGCCGCTGGAGGCGGGCACCACGCTGGCGCTGATGTCGATCGGTTGGCCGCTGGCCAGCACGCTGAGCGGCCGTTTGATGCTGATGACCTCGTACCGCGCGACGGCGTTGCTGGGTGCGCTGCTGTTGGTGGCGGGCGGCCTGATCCTGCTGATGCTGCAGCCGACCGGTGGCCTGCTGTGGGGGCGGGTGGCGGCGTTTATGGTCGGCGCCGGCATGGGGTTGTGCAACACCACGTTTTTAGTGTCGGTGCAGAACGCGGCGCATTACAGCATTCGCGGCATCGCCACCGCCTGTACGGTGTTTACCCGCATGGTGGGTTCGGCCATCGGCACCGCGATTTTGGGCGCCACGCTGAACCTCAACCTGCAGTGGCGTTTGCCAGAGGTTGACGATCCGGTGCAGCGGTTGATGGAGCCGGCGGTGCGGCAGAGCATGGGAAGCGAAGCGCTGGCGCAGCTGATCCAGCAGGTGGCGGCTTCGCTGCATTGGGTGTTCCTGGCGTCGGCGTTGGTGTCGTTGCTGGCGTTGGCGGCGGCGATGCTGATCCCGGCGCGTTGTCGACCGCAGGGCGAAGGGGAAGAGGCGGAGCAGGCGTAAGGGAAAAGTAAAGGGCGCGGCTGTGAATGAACTGCGCCCTGGATAGCCGATGCGGCTTACTGCGTGTTGGAGGTATCCTGGCTGCTGCCGGTCTGCGCCGCGTCACCGCGATCGTCGCCATTGTTCAGGCGGGTATAGACGATCTTCTGGGTGTCGTTTTCGCAGTGGCCGACCACTTGGCCGCCCGCTTGATCGGCCTGATCGTTAGGCACGATCTCCAGTTTGAAGCCGGACTCCGGAACGCCGTTATTGATGATTTTCTGCGAAATGTCCGCTTTCACGCTTTCGCAGGAGGCCAGAGCCGCCAACGGCGCGCCGGCCAGCAAGACAGCGGTTAATATCAGCGTTTTCTTCATCACGTCATCCTTTTAGACAATGGACTTCCTGTGACAGGATAGCAGTAATGGCGGCCGGGTTTCACGCTTGCCCGCCCG
The DNA here is from genome assembly GCF_030954545.1 of Serratia sp. MF1(2023). NCBI lineage: Bacteria > Pseudomonadati > Pseudomonadota > Gammaproteobacteria > Enterobacterales > Yersiniaceae > Serratia > Serratia sp. MF1(2023). Next base: position 23,929 of record NZ_JAVHUX010000016.1, read on the forward strand.
CCGCAGGCGGATTAAGGATTAATCCGACGCCCGGTCTGACGATCCAGACATTTACGGGTGTCCGGCTCCCAGTACGCGTTAACGTTGTTGCTGTCGTTGCAGCGATCTTCGTCATCCGCCGCGCGATCGGCCTTGTCGAACTCTTTCTCGACGCGAGTGTTAACCTTGTGGCGCAGGGATTTGGTATCATTCCACTGCTCTTTGCTCTGGCGTGCTTCTTCGGTGCTCATCGCGCCGCTGCCTTTGCCATCGACGGTGACGCAGGTGCTGCCCTGCGTGCAGGTGGCGGCCAGCGCCGGCGCCTGCCAGGCGCCCATAACGGCCAGCATGGCGACCGGCAGCATCCCGCGCAGCAGTCGTTGGGTCGAAAATGTTTTCATCGTTTCATCCTTATGAGTGAGTGCGCCTGATGATGGCGACACTGGCGTTACTTCGCCCGCAGGCGTGGTGACAAATATACCACCGCGCTTCTGAAATTCACCAGCCAAGCGCCGATTCGTTTACTTTATCGAGAGAAAACTGCGACCGATGTTAAAAACCACGCTGTTGTTTTTCGCCACCGCCCTGGCTGAAATTATCGGCTGTTTCCTGCCTTATCTCTGGCTCAAAAAGCAGGGCAGCGCCTGGCTATTGCTGCCGGCGGCAGTGAGCCTGATGCTGTTTGTTTGGCTGTTGACGCTGCATCCGGCGGCCAGCGGGCGGGTCTATGCGGCCTACGGCGGCGTGTATGTGGCGACGGCGCTGCTGTGGCTGCGGGTGGTGGACGGGGTGAAGCTGTCTGCGCTGGACTGGGTGGGCGCGGGGGTGGCGCTGGCGGGCATGTTGATCATCGTTTCAGGCTGGCGCGCAGCCTGAGCAAACACGGCGGGAGTCGCCTCCCGCCGCCGGAGATCAGGCGCCGCGGTGGATGTTCAGCCCGGCGAAGGACTGGCTGACCGGCATCATTTCCAGCGTGTTGATGTTGACGCGCGCCGGCAACGTCGCGACCCAGAACACCGACTCGGCGATGTCTTCCGGCGTCAGCGCATCGGCGCCTTCGTAGGTTTTGTTGACCTTGCCGTCATCGCCCTTGAAGCGCACGTTGGAGAACTCGGTGCCGCCCACCAGGCCCGGCTCGATATCGGTCACGCGGATGCGCGTGCCGTGCAGATCGGCGCGCAGGCCCAGGCTGAACTGTTTGACGAACGCCTTGGTGGCGCCGTACACGTTGCCGCCGGCGTAAGGCCAGTTGGCGGCGGTGGAGCCGATGTTGATCACATGGCCGACGTTGCGCTCGACCATGGCCGGCAGCAGCGCGCGCGTCATGTTCACCAGCCCCTTGGCGTTGGTGTCGATCATGGTTTCCCAGTCATCGGCGTTGGCCTTGTGCGCCGGCTCCAGCCCCAGCGCCAGGCCGGCGTTGTTCACCAGCACGTCGATCTGGCGCAGCTCGGCCGGCAGTGCTTCGATCGCCTGTTGAATGGCAGCGCGGTTGCGCACGTCGAGCCGCACAATGTGCAGCGCTTGCCCTAATTCGTCCCGCAGCTCTTCGAGACGCTCAAGGCGGCGCCCGGCGGCGATCACCTGATGGCCTTCACGGATAAAACGGCGTGCGATTGCCTCGCCGAAACCGGAGGTGGCGCCGGTAACAAAAATAATCATGTTGCTGTTCCTCAACTGTTTTTACCCTACATGCCTCTATCATTAGCACAAACCCGCTGGCAGTGGCAGCGGTTATCGCGGCGCAGAGAAAAAAAGGCCGCACCGGGCCGGCGGCCCGGTGCGGATCAATGCTGAGGCGGCAGGTGGTAGACCACGGCGTCATACTTGATGTTTTCACGCTTGCCGGCCAGCACGCCGCCCAGCGACTCGGCGAGGCGGCGGCTGGCGGTATTTTGCTCGGCCACCGGGTAGATAAGGTGCTGAGGTTGAAAGCGCTCGCTGACCCAGCGCGCGATGCCCTGCACGATTTCGCGCCCGTAGCCCTGGCCGTGCAGGCTCTCTTTCACCCAGATGCCCAGCTCCGGGGTGCGGCTGCGCAGGTTATGCGCGCCGCCGACGCCGACGAACTGCCGGTCTTCGCGCCGGCGGGCGACGAAGATCACTTCTTCGCCTTCGCGCATCAGCGGCAGCCAGCCTTGCCAGACGTTGGCGAAATCTTCCGGCGACGCCTCCGGCTCAAAGGTCATAAAGCGCGTCAGAGTGGGGGTGATCGCCTGGTAAACATCGTCGGCGTCTGCTGCGGTAAAGGGGGCAATCAACAAACGGTCGGTGTCCACGCGGCACTGAGAAAGGTCATTATGATTCATCTTATTTTCCCTCGCTTTTCAGGCCAGAACGGCAAAAAATCCGCGCCCATAAATCAGGGCGGATCGTCGATATTACGCGCATTGGCGGCAGAAGCGACTTATTTTTCGCCGCTTGGGCAAGATGGAAAGATCGGGCTTGGTGACAATGTCACGTTATGAATGAAGCGGCGAGCGCGCTGAGGTGCGCCCGCCGTCGGGGATCAGAACTTCACCGAGCCTTGCAGATAGATCGTACGCGGCTGGCCGATGTACAGACCTTTGTTATTGTCGTCATAGGCACGGGTGAAATACTCGTGGTTGAACAGGTTTTTCACGCCGACGCCCAGATTCAGGCCGGCCATTTCCGGGCCGAAATCATAGGCGGCGCGCACGCCCCACAGCATATAGCCGGGAATGCGGCCGGTGCTGCCGTCGGCGCTTTCCGCCACGGTGTTGGCGTTATCGGCGAACTGGCTGGATTGGAACTCGCCGTTGAGGTTAAACGCCCAGTTGCCCGGCGTGTAGTCCAGCCCCAGCGTGCCTTTATGCTTCGGTGAGAACGGCACCTGGTTGCCCTTGTAGCCGCCGTCTTCGCGGATAGTGGCGTTGACGTAGGCGTAGCTGGCGTAGGCGGTCAGATCGTCCAGTTTCGGCGTCAGCTGCGACAGATCGTAACGCAGGCTGCCCTCCAGCCCGGCGTGGCGAGTTTTGCCGCGCGCGGTCACGCTGTCGGTCACCTGGTTGGAGTCGTACTGGTTGTTGAAGTTGATCAGGAACAGCCCGATCTCGCCGGTCAGCGCATCGCCGGCGTAGCGGGTGCCCAGCTCCCAGGTGCGCGCCTTCTCCGGTTCAATCTTGCCGCTGTCGACCGCTTTGCCCATCTGGCTGTACTGCACGGTGCCGAAGGAGCCTTCGGTGTTGGCGTACAGGTTCCAGTATTCGTTAAGGTGATACATCACGTTCAACGCCGGCAGCGGCGCGTTATAGCTGACGTCGAGGCGGTTGTTCTTGATGTAGTTGTTCTGATACGACTTGATGTACTCGTAGCGCATGCCTGGCGTGATGGTCCAGTCGCCGATGTCGATGCGATCGTCGATATAGAAGGCGTGCGCCTCGGTGCCGGACTGGGTATCGCGATCGTAGGGGCTGGCGCTGGACGGCAGCCGGCCGGTGCTGGCCTTGCTGGTGTAGCGCAGCTCGTGGGTGGATTCGCTGACGTAGCGGTAGCCGACGCCGACCTCATGCGCCGAGTCTCCCCAGCGGAAGCTCTGGCTGTAGCGCGGTTCCACGCCGCGCACCCAGTATTCGCGCGGTGACAGCGTCAGATTTTTGCCCTGATCCAGATAGCCGCTGCGCAGGGTGTAGGTGTAGAAGCTCTGCACGTCGAACTTGTGCTGTTGATCCGGCTGATACTGATAGCCGAAGTTCGCCAGCTGGCGGCGGCCCCAGAACTTGTCGTACGGGCGCGTCGACTGGAACGGGTTGGCGTTGTAGTCCGCCCGGCTCAGGCCGCCCGGCATGTCCGCCTCGCCTTCGTAGTATTGCAGCAGGCTGTTGAAGGTGTGCACCTCGTTCGGGGCGTAACGGCTTTTCAGCATCACGTCGTCAATCTTGGTCGCGCTGTGTTCGCGCCAGTCGCTGCCGCGGGTGCCGGAGTAGAGCAGCGCCGCGCCGAAGCCGTTGTCGGCGGTGCCGCCGATCATCAGGTTGCCGGTGCCTTTCGGGTGATCCTGGCGCGAAGTCGGGCTGAGCTGCCCCTGCATGCCGGCTTCCATGCCGAAGGTTTTCGGGATGGCGCGGGTGACGAAGTTGACGACGCCGCCGACGCTCTGCGGCCCATAACGCACCGCGCCGCCGCCGCGCACCACGTCGATCGCGTCCATATTGCCGAGCGAGACCGGCGCCAGCGACAGCTGCGGCTGGCCGTAAGGCGCGAAGGGCACCGGGATGCCGTCCATCAGTACGGTGGAGCGGCTGGCGAGGCGCGGGTTGAGGCCGCGAATGCCGAAGTTCAGCGCCATGTCATGGCTGCCGGTACCGTTGTTCTCCGGCGCCACCACGCCCGGCACCCGGTTCAACGCTTCGCGCACGGTGGTGGTGCCGGTTTTGGCGAATTCTTCGCGGCGCACCACGTCGCGCGCGCCGGGATGTTCGAACACGTCTACCTGGCGGCCTTCCGCCAGCCAGTCACCGACCACGGTGATGTCTTCTTCCTTCTGCGGCTGCGGCAGTTTGGCCAGCGTGTAACCGTTGTTGCCGAGCGCTTTAGCCTGCAGGCCGCTGCCGGCCAGCAGGGCGTTCAGGCCGTCATCGACGCCGTAGCTGCCGCTCAGGCCCGGCGAACGTTTACCGGCGGTCAGCGTGCCGTCCACCGAGAGCGCGATGCCGGCGCGAGCGGCGAAAGCGTTCAGCGCGCCGTCCAGCTCACCGGCCGGAATATGATAGGCTGCGGCGGCGCTGGCGGCGCTCGCCGTCAGCGGTGCGGCGAAGGCCAGGCCAATGGCCACGGCCAGCGGCGTGGCGCGTTTTCCCCAAAGCGAAGCCGGCGCTCCCTTTCCCCAAGCGTTGTTCATACCTTCTCCTGAATCATTTTTTATTTATTGCTGCAGTGTTTTCCTGGGAGTCGGATGAGCGAAGCAAAAGGGACAATCAAGAATGCGATTTTTTATCATTTTCATTTAAAAAATTCAGGCGGGAACGATTTGCAGCCAATAGCGGGTAAAGCTTTGCAGGCGCACCGGCAGCGTCTGGCTGAGCAGGGCGAGGGCGCGATCGGTATCGTTGAGCGGGAAACTGCCGCTGACGCGCAGGCCGGCGACGGCCGGATCGCAGCTCAGGTGGCCGCGTCGGTAGCGCGCCAGTTCGGCGATCACCTGGTCCAGCCGCCATTGGCTGACGCTCAGCACGCCGCGCAGCCAGCCGTCTTCCGCCGCAGCCGATTGCTTGTCGCTGAAGGCCGAGGCGCTGAAGCCGATCTGTTCCCCGGCGTCCACCCGGCGCGTTTGCTGCGGATCCTGCGCCAGCTGCGCTTCGACCGCATGCTCCAGCACTGTCAGGCGCGTCTCGCCGCCGATCTCGCGCACCAAAAAGCGGGTGCCGAGCGCGCGCATCGCTCCCTGCGGGCTTTGCACCCACAGCGGCCGGGGGTCGCGCCCGGTAATCAGGCTGATTTCTCCGGCGTGCAAACGGATCAACCGTTGACGATCGTCGTAATGCACGTCCACCGCACTGGCGGTGTTGAGCACCAGTTGGGTGCCGTCGCTTAACACAATGGGTTTGATTTCGCCGGTGGCGGTGCGGTAGTCGGCGCGCAGCTCCCGGCCGAACGGCGATTGGTAAAGGAAACCGCCGCCGCCCACGCCAAGCAACAGCAGCAGGCTCTTCAGCAGGGTGCGGCGATCGATCGCCGACTGGCGGCCGGCGCGATCGAGCGCGCGGTAGCTGAACTTGCCCGGCACGGCTTGCAGCTGGCTCTGCAGCGCTTCGACGCGCTGCCAGGCCCAGCGGTGATCGGCGTGCTGCTGGTGCCAGGCTTGCCACTGTAGGCGCTGGCGGTCGGTGACGTGCTCATCGCACAACAGGGCATACCAGTGTGCGGCCATCTTCAGCGCCTGGCGCTGCTCGGGGGTAATGGCGTTGCTCATGAGAAAACGTCGTTTTCCAGGCTGAACAGCAGGCAATGCTCGGTGGCCTTGGCCATGTATTTTTTAACCGAACTGACCGACACGCCGAGGCGCACGGCGATGTCCGCATAGCCCAGGCCTTCGAGCTGCGACAGCAGAAAGGCCTGTTTCGCTTTTGGCCCCAGGCCGTCGAGCATGGCATCGATCTGCTGCAGGCTTTCCAACAGGCTCTGGCGCTGTTCCGGCGACGGGGCGTAGCCTTCCGGGATCAGCGTCAGCATCTCCAGATAGGCGCGCTCCAGCGTTCTGCGGCGGAACAGATCGACCATCACCCGCTTGGCGACGGTGACCAGAAAGTCTTTCGGCTCGCGCAGGGTCGCCGCGGCGTCGCTTTTCAGCAGGCGCATAAAGGTGTCCTGCGCCACATCGTCCGCGTCGAAAGCGCAGCCCAGCCGCCGGCGCAACCATCCCTGCAACCAGGCGTGATGGGTGGCGTAAAGGCGCGACAGCGCGGCGTGCGGGGCGGAAGCGGTGGCGGACATGGTTTTCGCATTGCTGGTCAAAAAGATGCGCGGATGATAATTGAGAATGGTTATCGTTTCAAGTTTGTCGGGTGGGTTCCTGAATGGTTCCGGCCTCTTTTTATCGCGTTGAAATAGGCTGACGGGCGCGAAAATATCCCTTTGCCCATTAAAGGTGCAGCAACGGTGTTATTTCGGTAAGCAAACGGTTGCTATTAGTCTGCCGTCGAAGATCGCCGCGTGTTTTATTCTTTTTCTTCGGTTGGTTTTCTTTGTTTAATTAGTATCACTTTGTTTTAACGTGAAAATATATTTTATGTCGGTCTGTTGGCACACGGCTTGCTATGCTTAACCCGGTCTTTAAGTTTGGGCAACAGAAGGCATTGTTTCATCGGCGCAGGTTATTATGCGGGTGAGATTGGCCGGTCGTCACAAGGAAGAAAATAATGGCACTGCAATTCACCACGGCTATTCGTGGCAATTTTTTTGATATCGCGGCCTGCGTGGAGGAACCGCAACAGCTTGACGAACGCCTGCGGCACATTCCCGACGGTTTGTTGCTGCTGAACGGGGGCGTCATCGTCTGGTTCGGCAGCTGGCAGCAGGGTGAGGCGCTGCTGCCGCCGGGTTTCGCGGTCACGGAGTATCGCGACAAACCGATTGTACCGGGCTTTATCGACACCCATATCCGCAAACCGAAATGATCGGCGCCTATGGCGACCAACTGCTGGACTGGTTAAATAATTACACCTTCCCGACCGAAAGCCGCTATGGCTGCGAGCGGCACGCCGACGCGATGTCGGCCTTCTTTCTGCGGGAGTTGCTGAGCAACGGCACTACCACCGCGTTGGTGTTCGGCAGCGTGCATCCGCAGTCGGTCGATGCGCTGTTCAGCCAGGCGCAAACGCTGAACATGCGCCTGATCGCCGGTAAGGTGATGATGGATCGCCATGCGCCGCAGGCGCTGCTGGAAACGCCGGAGCAGAGTTACCGCGACACGCGCGAGTTGATTGAACGCTGGCACGGCAAAGGCCGCCTCGGTTACGCCATTACGCCGCGCTTTGCGCCAACCAGCACCCCGGCGCTGCTGGCGAAGGTGCAGCGGCTGCGCGAAGAATTCCCCGACGTGTGGCTGCAGACGCACCTGAGCGAGAATCCGCAGGAAGTGGCCTGGGTAAAATCGCTGTTCCCGCAAAGCCAAAGCTATCTGGACGTTTACCATCGCTACGGCATGACCGGCGGCAAAAGCGTGTTCGCCCACTGCCTGCACCTGGAGGAGCAGGAGTGGGACTGTCTGTGCGAGACCCGTTCGGCGATCGCCTTTTGCCCCACCTCCAACCTGTTCCTCGGCAGCGGGCTGTTCGACCTGCAGCAGGCCTGGCGCAAGCGGGTTAAGCTCGGCATCGGCACCGACGTGGGGGCAGGCACCTCCTTCAATATGCTGCGCACGCTGGGCGAGGCGTACAAGGTCGGCCAGCTGCAGCATTACCGGCTCTCCGCCGTAGAAGCGTTTTATCACGCCACCCTGGGCGGCGCCCGCGCGCTGTCGCTGGACGATAAAATCGGCAACTTCGACGTCGGCAAAGAGGCGGATTTCGTGGTGCTCGATCCGGCGGTGACGCCGCTGCAGCAGTTACGCTACGCCAACAGCGCCACGCCGGCGGAACAAGGCTTCGTGCTGATGACGCTGGGGGACGATCGCAATATTTATCGCACCTATGTGGACGGCAAGGTGGTTTATCAGGCGGCGCGTTGACGCAGCCGCATTCACTCCCAGTATCGAAGCGTCCAACGTCGTTGTCTTTATCTGGTTATTGAGCGGGAAAGGGCGGGAGAGACGTGAAGTTATTTGCACAGGGTTAACACTGTTGAGCGGATACTATTTATCAGGAATGACTCTGCGCGTATTTTTAATTAAACATTATATAAAGGATTTATTGCTCATGCTCGTGTCTGACCCCCGTTATCACTTGTTAGCCGTCTGCAGCGCTCAGCATCTGCGCGCTGTAGCTGAAAGAATCTGTGCTCGCGATAAACTAGAACCGCTAGCGTTTGATGCTGTTCTTTGGCGGAGTTGTTGGACATCACCACTGCCAACCATATCGCCAGAGTCGTCAAGTGAGTTTTTGCAATCGGTGGGGCATGTTTATCCTCGCGCCACTTATGAACTAAGGTCTTGGCTCATCTTTGGCAGACGTAAGTTGGATCTGCAAGCTGCCGACAAGCTGATTTATCTTGCTCGCGTGATCGAGAAGGAGTGGAAAGTTGAAGAGCAACCTTCCGTTTGGCGCAAGCACCCCAGCAACAGGCTCAATGGTTATGCGTACAATATCGTACAGATTCTTATACATACCAGCGTATCCGAGGATTATCCAAAGGAGAATAATATCTCTCACCGGCATGATTTGCTTACGCATTCACCGAGTAACTCAAGGCTCACGGCTTGGATGGAAAAATATCAACATAGCTCAAAAGACCCCTTTGTTTTCGCACGGCTTGATGTGACACGTATCAGTAATATGAGGGAGTTATTTCTATGGCAGATTTCGCTTGAAACCCGTAGCGGATTATATACTTCGGCAACCTTCGAGGCTGCAGTAGGGACAAGAATCAGGTCATACGATCGTCCGGTGCCCGGTCGGCGCATTCAAGCGTTCATAGGTTATATCTAATCGAGTTAACGCACCGCTATAGCTACAGGGAGCGAATCATCGTGGGATGAGTATTCTAATCACTTGTTTTTGCTCAAACTGCCAACTGCACCTAAGCTAGGAGGTGACTCAGAGGGAGCGATTCCCCGAGACCTTATTCCGTGAACATGGAGGAGTTTCGATTTGATGCGTTTATCCACATTGGTGCTGGCGATCGGCATGGCGCTGGGCTCGCAGGCACAGGCAGCAGAAACCCAACCTCACGCCGACCATAGCGCACTGCCCAGCGGCCAGGCGAAGGAGGCTAACGTGACCGGTGAAGCCAATCAGCACAACAAGCAAAAGACTCAAAATCCGTTCTTCTATCAAAGCCGTCTGCCGTTCCAGGCGCCGCCGTTCAACCTGATCAAGGAGAGCGACTACGCGCCGGCGATCGCAGCGGGCATCAAGCAAAAGCGGGAAGAGGTGGAGAAGATCGCCAACAACCCGGCCAAGCCTAATTTCAAGAATACCTTCGTGGCGCTGGAGCAGGCCGGTTCGCTGCTGACACGGGTGATGAACGTGTTCGGCGCCATGACCTCGGCCAACACCAGCGACGCGCTGCAAAAGCTGGATGAAGAAACCTCGCCGAAGCTGGCGGCGCTGAACGACGACATTATGCTCAACGGCAAGCTGTTCGCGCGCATCAAGGCCATCTATCAGGATCGCGATGCGCTGAAGCTGGATCCGGAGTCGCGCCGGCTGGTGGAAGTGACCTACAAGAACTTCGAACTGGCGGGCGCCAACCTGTCGGACGCCGACAAGGCCAAGCTGAAGGCGCTGAACCAGGAAGCGGCGACGCTGAGCACCCAGTTCACCAACAAGCTGCTGGCGGCGAGCAAAAACGGTGCGCTGGCGATAACCGACCCGGCGAAGCTGGACGGCCTGTCGGAAGGCGAGCTGGCTGCGGCGGCCCAGGCGGCCGCCGAACGCAAGCTGGAGAAACAGTGGCTGCTGGTGCTGCAAAACACCACGCAACAGCCGTTGCTGCAGAGCCTGAAAGATCGCGACACCCGCCAGGCGCTGTTCGACGCCTCCTGGACGCGTGCGGAGAAGGGCGACGGCAACGATACCCGCCAGACCATTTCCCGTCTGGCCAAGGTGCGCGCCGAGCAGGCCAGGCTGCTGGGCTACCCGAACTACGCCGCCTGGAAATTGCAAAACCAGATGGCCAAGACGCCGGATGCCGCGCTGAGCTTTATGCGCAACATCGTGCCGGCGGCCACCGCGCGCGCCGAGCGTGAAGCCAAAGACATTCAGGCGGTGATCGATCAGCAGAAAGGCGACTTCAAGGTGCAGGCCTGGGACTGGCAGTTCTATGCCGAACAGGTGCGCAAGGCCAAGTACGATCTGGACGAGTCGCAGATCAAGCCTTACTTCGAGCTGAACAACGTGCTGAACAACGGTGTGTTCTACGCCGCCAACCTGCTGTACGGCATCAGTTTCAAGGAGCGCAAGGACATTCCGGTCTATCAGCCGGACGTCAAGGTGTACGAAGTGTTCGACAAGGACGGCAAGTCGCTGGCGCTGTTCTACACCGACTACTTCAAGCGCGACAACAAGGGCGGCGGCGCCTGGATGAGCAACTTCGTCGATCAGTCGAAGCTCAACGGCACCAAGCCGGTGATTTACAACGTCGCCAACTTCACCAAACCGGCGCCGGGCCAGCCGGCGCTGCTGTCGTATGACGACGTAATCACCATGTTCCACGAGTTCGGCCATGCGCTGCACGGCATGTTTGCCGATCAGGAATACCCGAGCCTGTCGGGCACCAACACCGCGCGCGACTTCGTCGAGTTCCCGTCGCAGTTCAACGAGCACTGGGTCAGCGATCCGAAAGTGTTCAGCCACTTCGCCAAGCACTACCAGACCGGCGAGGCGATGCCGCAGGAACTGGTCGACAAGATCAAGAAGGCCGACAAGTTCAACAAGGGCTACAGCATGACCGAGCTGCTGTCCGCCGCGCTGCTGGACATGCACTGGCACATGCTGACCGCCGATCAGCCGCAGCAGGACGTGGACAAGTTCGAGGCCGAGTCGCTGCAAAAAGACAAGGTCGATCTCAGCTACGTGCCGCCGCGCTACCGCTCCAGCTACTTCCAGCACATCTGGGGTAATGGCTATGCCGCGGGCTACTATGCCTATCTGTGGACGGAAATGCTGGCGGACGACGCCTTCCAGTGGTTTACCGAACACGGCGGCCTGACCGCCGAAAACGGCCAGCGCTTCCGCGACATGATCCTGTCGCGCGGCAACAGCCAGGATCTGGAGAAGCTGTACATCGACTGGCGCGGCAAAGAGCCGAGCATCGAACCGATGCTGATCAACCGCGGGCTGAAGGACGAGTAAGTTCGGCCACTCCCGGTAAGCAAACAAAAGGGCGCGTTATGCGCCCTTGGTCTTTTTGGCTTGGTCGACATTCAGCGGTTCACCACCTTGGCCGGCAGGGCCACCACCAGCAGCGAGCTGAGCAGCAGGCAGCCGGCGAAGGCCCAGAGCGCGCCGCCGCTCTTGCCGGTCAGATCCAACGCCAGCCCCATCAGCGAATTGCTCACCAGCCCGGCGATGTTGGCCAGCGAACAGGCCAGCGCGAAGCCGGTCGCCGCCGCCGTGCCGCGCAGGAAGGTGGCCGGCAGGCTGAAGAACACCGGCACCGCACCGATGATCGCCGCCTGGGCGATGGAGAACAGCAGCACCGTGGCCAGCGCGTTGTGGGTAAAGAAGGTGCTGCCGGCCATCGCCAGCGCGCCGACGATAAACGGCACGATGATATGCCAGCGCCGTTCGCGCAGCCGGTCGGAACTGCTGCCGATCAGCAGCATGCCGAGCAGGGCGGCGACGCTGGGGATCGCCGTCAGGTAACCGATGGTGGTGATGTCGGTGACGCCGGCGGTTTTGATGAAGGTCGGCATCCAAAAGCCCATGGCGTAGGCGCTGAGCAGAATGGCGAAGTCGATGCCGCCGAGCATCCAGACTTTCAGGTTGAAGAAGCCGTCGCGGAAGCTGTGCTTGCCGTGATCGGCCTCGGCGTCGTCGCGCGCCAGATCGTCGGCGATGCGCTGTTTCTCCTCGGGCGTCAGCCACTTGGCCTGCTGGTAGGTGTTAGGCAACAGCCAAAAGGTCAGCACGCCCAACAGCACGCTGGGAATGCCCTCCAGCAAAAACAGCCATTGCCAGCCGTGCAGCCCGTGAAGCATGTCGAAATGGCCCATGATCCAGCCGGACAGCGGCCCGCCGATCACGCTGGACAGCGGCAGGCCGATCATGAACAGCGCGATGATGCGGCCGCGGCGATAGGTCGGGAACCACAGCGTCAGGTAAAAGAGCACGCCGGGCAAAAAACCGGCCTCCGCCACGCCGAGCAGAAAGCGAATGACGTAGAACTGGGTCGGCGTGGTGACGAACATGGTGGCGGTGGACAACAGCCCCCAGGTGATCATGATGCGGGCGATCCACATCTTGGCGCCGACGCGCTGCAGGATCAGGTTGCTCGGTACCTCGAACAGAATATAGCCGACGAAGAACAGCCCGGCGCCGAGGCCGAAGGCCGCTTCGCTCAGCTGCAGCGCGTCGGCCATCTGCAGCTTGGCCAGCCCGACGTTGATGCGATCGAGGTAGGCCGCCAGGTAACACAGGCAAAGAAACGGGATCAGTTTCCAGGTGATTTTGCGGTACAGCAGCAGCGATTCTGCGTCCGCTTTCCCCGCCAGCGGGGTGTCGACAATGGCCATGATGTTGTCTCCAGGTGGTGCGTGTTGGCCTCCGCAGGAGGCGCCTGTTGTGTTTGCGTTGCAGGGGCGCCGCCCTGTTTCGGGCGGTCGCGTGAGGCGCTGTTTGCGCCTTCGTTATTGTCGTTGCAGGTGAATCCTTGACTCATAACCGGTTCAGGTAGTCGAGCGCCTCCCGTTTGTGCACCACGTCGCCGTATTTGCTGTCGATATCGAACAGGTTGGCTTCGTGCGGGCCGGGGTGACGATCGCCGACGCACTCGCGCACCACCATGGCGCGAAAGCCGTGCTGCACCGCGTCCACCGCGCTGGCGCGGATGCAGCCGCTGGTGGAGCAGCCGATCATCAGCAGCGTGTCGATCCCTTGCGCCACCAGCAGCGGCGCCAGCGCGGTGCCGAAGAAGGCGCTGGCGTATTGCTTGCTCAGCACCACCTCATCGGCCAGCGGCGCCACCGGCGGACAAAACGCCGCCAGCGGGTTGCCCGCCACCATGTCCTTCATCACCGGCGCTTTCTTCACCCACAGGCCGCCATCGGCAAAATGGCCTGCATGATAGCGGATGTGGGTGTGGATGACAGGAATTCCCGTGCGGCGCGCGCAGGCCAGCAGCTCGCGGCTCTCCTCGACCGCGCTCACCACGCCCGGCGCGAACAGCGGCGCGCCTTCGGTGGTGTAGGCCTGCATAAAGTCGATCGCCAGCAGCGCCGAGCGCCGGCCGAAGCCGATGCGCTGGCCCCAGACGCCGCGGTAGTTGTCGCTGAGGGTGTCGTTCATCCTGCCTCCTCAATAGGCGCCGGACAGCAGGGCGCCGGCGCCGGGAACGATCGGTTCCAGCTCCAGCGCGGTCAGCATCGCGTAAGTGGTGGCGATGGCGGCGGTGATCACCGGCTTGCCGGTTTGGGCCTCCACCGTCGGAACCGCCGGCAGCGAAGGCATCTGCACGCAGGCGGACAGCACGATAGCATCGACCTCGCGTAAATCCATCTCGGCGACGATCCCCGGCAGCCTGGCCGGATCGTGCCGGCCGACTTCGAGGTTGTCCGGGATCTCCAGCGCGCGCCACACCTTGACCTCAATGCCTTCGTGCTGGATGTAGTCCACCACCAGCTGGGTCAGCGGTTTCATGTAGGGCGCCACCAGCGCGATGCGTTTGGCGCCGATCACCTTCAGGCCGTTGACCAGCGCGCCGGCGCTGCTGATAACCGGCGCGGCGGCCTGATTGTCTTTCGTCACCTGCGCCAGCCGGGCCTGCGATTCGCGGTGGTAGCCCAGCCCCATCGCCATGATGGCCACCAGGCAGGCGTAGCCGAGCACGTCGACCCGCGCGTCGGACAGCTCCAGCGCGCAGCGATCGGACTCGGCGTCCATCGCCGCCAGCTCTTCTTTATTGACGTGTTTCATGCGCATGCGGCTGGAGTGAAAGGTGAAGCGCTCCGGGCGTATCAGCTGGCGCGCGCCCAGCATCGCCGGGATCTCGGTTTCCATCGTGGTGTTGGAGCTGGGCACGATCTGGCCGATGCGGTAGTGGTTGCTCATGTCGGTGTTCCTCAGTTAATCCAGAAAATCGCCCAGGGCGCGGAAGAAGCCGTCGAAGTCGTCCCACGGGATCATGTGCCCGGCGTTCTCGACCTCGACGATGGCGATCTCCGGCTGCAGCGCGCGGATCTCCGCCCGGTCTTCGGGCTGAATGACGCCGCCTTTGCCTGCGGCCATCAGCAGCGTCGGCATGGTCAGCAGCGGGTAGTCGCGGTGGCTGTCCACCTGATGAAAATCGTCGTAGGCGCGTTGGATCGCCGGCTCGTAGCAGGTGTGCAGCCACTCGGCGCGCAGCCGGCGCTGCTCTTCGCTCCAGGTCGGGCAGAAGGCGCGCATCTGCTCGGCGCTCATGCCCGGCAGCGACTGCCGGATCGAGTCGGCGTACCACGGCCATTGACCGGGATAGGCGCGGCGGCCGGGGCCGGAAACCGGCGGATCGACCAGCACCAGCCGCCGCACGCCGGCGGGCTGCAAAACGGCGGCGCGCAGGGCGAAGCGGGCGCCCATCGAATGGCCGAGCAGGGCGTAACTGGCCAGGCTCAGCGCGGCGGCGAAGGCATTGACGTCCTGCGCGCAGGTCTCCGCGTCATAAGCCAGTTCCGGGCCGCTGGACGACAAACCGCGGCCGCGCACGTCGAGCACGTAGACGTCGTATTTTTCCCCCAGCCGCTCGGCGACGAAACCCCAGGTGATCGCCGGGCTGGTGATGCCGGGGATCAGGATCAGCGCCGGGCCGTGGCCGCCGTAGCGCAGGTAGTGTTGGCGAATGCCGTTGGCGTGAACGTGGGCGCCGTAGAGGAAAGTGCTCATGCGGCGTTCTCCGATTTCAGCGCTTGCGCGTACAGGTCATAGCCGTAGACCCAGGCCGGATCTTCCTGGGTGCGCAGGAAGGTGTTGGCGTTGGACACCGCCTGCACCCGTGAAGCGCGCTCCTTGCGGTTGGCTTCATACATCTGGAAGGCGGTGCGGTAGTCGCCAAGGCCGGTTTCCTGCAGGCAGCGGGTCAGCATGGCGGCGTCTTCGATCGCCATCGCCGCGCCCTGCGCCATATGCGGCTTCATCGGGTGGCAGGCATCGCCGAGCAGCACCAGGCGGCCCTCGCTCCACAGCGGCAGCGGTTTGCGGTTCAGCAATGGCCATTTGGTGACCTGCTCGCTGGATTCGATCAGCGCCTGCACGATCGGGTGGTAGCCGGCGAAGGTCTCGAACATCTCTTCGCGGCTGCTGTCGATGAAGCTGCCCTGGAAATCCCAGGCCGGGTGCGGCACGCCGCTGACGTAGTAATACTCGTCGCGCCGTTGGGTGGTGTAGTAGACCATCAGATGGCGGTCCGCCGACCACCACTTCACGCAGTCTTCGAACGTCAGGTTGTATTTCGCCAGCTTCTCGCCGCGGATCAGCGCGCGGTGGGCCACCCAGCCGCTGTAGGTCGGCGCTTCGGCGCCCAGCAGATGTTCGCGGATGCGCGAGTTGATGCCGTCGGCGCCGATCACGATGTCGGCATGGGCCGAGGTGCCGTCGACGAAGTTCAGCACCACCTCGTCACCGCGATCTTCAATCTTGCTCAGGCATTTGCCGAAGTGCAGGGTGCCGGGCTGCAGCGCGGAGAGCTGCAACGCCTGCAAATCGCCGCGGTGCACCGTCACATAGGCGGCGCCGTACTCCCGGCGGGCGAAGCCGCCCAGTTCGATGCGCGACAGGTAGTCGCCGCTCTCGGCATCGCGGCTGAACCAGAAATCGGGATGAGACGCCATCTGCTCCAGCCGCTGCTCAATGCCGAGCCGGCGGAAAATCTTCAGGACGTTCGGCCCCATGTGAATGCCGGCGCCGAGGCGCGAGAACGCCGGGCTCTGTTCATACAGATCGACGGTAAAGCCGGCTTTTTGCAGCAGCCCGGCGGCGGCGGCGCCCCCCAGCCCGGCGCCGACGACGGCGATGCGTGGTTGTTTGCTCATCATGTTTCCCCTGTCTGTTGGCTTTTTTCAGCGTAGGTCCAACGCATGGCTGGACGATCGATTTATAGTGTATGCACTAGATAACGCAAAGTTGCAAAAGTGTTAAATCAGATCTTGCTCACGCTAATTGACAGCGCTTTACTGTTAAACTCATGTTAATCACAGGATTGGAAAGGGATGAAATAGGACTTTCTTATGGTGGATATTCGCAGCTTGCTTTCCTTTGATTTTTTTATTTAGATAAAAATGAGCGTGTTCGCTTTAAATTGTTTGAAAAATCACCGCCGCCTTGCGGGCGTCGGACACCCTTGACGAGACAGGAGACAGGCCATGGCGGTCAATGAAACCCAGTTGGTACAGCTGTTCGAGCAGGTGCTTACGCTGTCGAAGGTCGATGCTTCGCAGAGCGTGGCGATTTTGAAAAGCCATTATTCCGATGCGCGCACGGTGCGCGCCGCGACCGACGCGGCGCTGCGGCTGGGCGCCAGGGTGTATGCCGTCGAGCTGCCAGCGTTCAACCATCCGCGGGCGATGGGCAACGACATGACCGCCTATTGCGGCGATACCGCGCTGACCGGCAACCTGGCGGCGCAGCGTGCGCTGGAGGCCGCCGACCTGATCGTCGATACCATGATGCTGCTGCATTCGCCGGAGCAGGAGCAGATCCTGAAAACCGGCACCCGCATCCTGCTGGCGGTGGAGCCGCCGGAGGTGCTGGCGCGCATGTTGCCTAACGCGGAGGACAAGGCGCGGGTGCTGGCCGCCGCCGCCGTGCTGGAGCAGGCGAAGCTGATGCAGGTGACCTCCGCCGCCGGCAGCGATTTCCGCGCGCCGCTCGGGCAATACCCGACGGTGACCGAGTACGGCTATGCCGATGAACCGGGGCGCTGGGATCACTGGCCGAGCGGTTTCCTGTTCACCTGGCCGAATGAGGAGCAGGCGGAAGGGGTGTTGGTGCTGGAGGTCGGCGATATCTTGCTGCCGTTTAAAAGCTACGCGCGCGAACGCATTACGCTGGAGATCGAACAAGGCTTCGTCACCCGCATTCACGGCGGCTTCGAGGCGGAATACCTGCGCGAATACATGAAATACTTCGACGATCCGGAGGTGTACGGCATCTCGCATATCGGCTGGGGCCTGCAGCCGCGCGCCCAGTGGACGGCGATGGGCCTGCACGACAAGAACGACGGCATGTGCATGGACGCGCGCGCGTTCTACGGCAACTTCCTGTTCTCCACCGGGCCGAATACCGAAGTGGGCGGCACGCGCAAAACGCCTTGCCATATGGACATCGCGCTGCGCCGCTGCGACATCCGCCTCGACGGGCAAACGGTGGTGGCGGACGGGGAAGTGGTGGCGCCGGAGGCCTCGCGCGTGCGTCGGGCTTAATCGTTGCTGCCAACGGCGGGGGTTTGTACTATTCTCGTGAATTCCATAGATGGTGAGAGTAACGCAATGACGCCCCCCGAATACCCGTCAGCCGTGAGCGGCCAACCCGAAAATTATCATTTTACCGAGCAAGTCGGGCACCTGCTGCGCAAGGTTTATCAGCGCCACCTGGCGATTTTTCAGCAAAACGTCGGCGATTCGCAGCTGACGGCGGTGCAGTTCATCACCCTGTGCGCGGTGCGCGATATGGGGCCGAGCTCGCTGACCGAGCTGGTGCAGGTGACGGCGGTGGATCAGGCCACCATACGCGGTATCGTCGAGCGGCTAAAGGCGCGCGATCTGATCACGGTGACGCCGGATCCGGTGGATCGGCGCAAGGTGGTGGTCGGCCTGACCGACGCCGGCGCCGTGCTGCTGACGGAAACGGTGCCGCAGGCGGCGAAAATCACAGAGCTGACGTTCGGCACGCTCAACCCGGCCGAACGGATAGCGCTGATATTCCTGCTGAATAAAATGCTGGAAGATCCGCCCACCGGCTGATTCGCCCGCGCAACGTCGGTTGCCTGGTGGTCGGTGGCGAGAGGCCAGCCCATAAGACCATCAAGTGCAGGCGGAGACGCGAACAATGGCGATATCTGAAGTGCAGTCGCCCAGGGAAGGCGCGAAAACCACGCTGACGGAGCATCCGATGATGCTGTCGGTGAACGGCGAACAGCTTCATGCGCAGGTGATGGCGGATACGCCGCTCTTGCTGGTACTGCGCAACGATCTGGCGCTCAACGGCCCGAAATACGGCTGCGGCCTGGGCGAATGCGGCGCCTGTACCGTGTTGATCGACGGCGTGGCGGCGCGCTCCTGCGTGATCCCGGCGCTCGGCGTGTCCGGCCGGGCGATCGTGACTCTGGAAGGCCTTGGCGATCGCCAGCGCCTGCATCCGGTGCAGCGCGCCTTTATCGAAGAGCAGGCGGCGCAATGCGGCTACTGCCTCAACGGCATGATCATGACCACCAAAGCCCTGTTGGATCGCAATCCCGCTCCGAGCGAGGCGGAGATCCGTCAGGCGCTGTCCGGCAACCTGTGCCGCTGCGGCACCCATCTCGAGATCCTGCGTGCGGTTCAGCGCGCCATCATTCTCTGCCGCGATGAGGGCGCCCACGCTTATGACTGATTCCCGTCCCTCATCGCCGAGCCAGGCCGAATTGCTGCAGCGCGACGGCGTGCTGCTGATCGTCGACAGCGTGCAACCGCCTTCGGGGCCGGTGCCCAAAGGGCAAACGCCGGTGCTGAAGCCCAGGGAGCAGGGGCTGTTTATCGCCCTGTGCGACAGCGGCGAAATCTATGCCTTTAACGGCCATGTCGATCTCGGCACCGGCGTGCGCACCGCGCTCGGCCAGATCGTCGCCGAAGAGCTGTATCTGCGCATGGATCAGGTGCGCATGGTGTTGGGCGATACCGAGCGCGCGCCGAATCAGGGCGCCACCATCGCCAGCGCCACGCTGCAGATCTCCGCCGTGCCGCTGCGCAACGCCGCCGCCGAAGCGCGCCGTTGGCTGTTGCGCCAGGCGGCGCAGCGCTTCGATGCGCCGGTGGAACAGCTGACGCTGGAGGAGGGCGTGATCCGCAGCCCGCAGGGGCAGGCGCTGAGCTACGCCGAGCTGGTGGACGGCGGTCATGTCGAGCTGTCGATTTCCGGCGACGCGCCGCTCAAACCGCAGGCGGAATATCGCCTGGTGGGCACCAGCGCCGCGCGCGTCGATATTCCGGCCAAGGCGACCGGCGAAACCACCTACGTACACGATATGCGCCTGCCGAATATGCTGCACGGCCGGGTGGTGCGGCCGCCCTATGCCGGGTACGACAGCGGCGAATTTGTCGGCACCAGCCTGCTGGCGGTTGACGAAACCTCGATCGCGCATATTCCCGGCATCGTCAAACTGGTGGTGATCGGCGATTTCATCGGCATTGTCGCCGAGCGCGAAGAGCAGGCGATCAAGGCGGCGCAGGCGCTGCAGGTCAGTTGGAAAGACTGGCGGCGCAATTTGCCGCAGATGACCGACGTGGCGCAGGCGCTGCGCGACAACCCGCACTCGACCCGGGTGGTGCACGATACCGGCGATGTGGACGCGGCGCTGGCGACGGCTGACAGGCGTTTCACCCGCAGCTACCTGTGGCCGTATCAGCTGCATGCTTCGATTGGCCCTTCCTGCGCGCTGGCGGACTACCGGCCGGAGCGCCTGCAGGTCTGGTCGGGCAGCCAGAACCCGCACCTGCTGCGCGCCGATCTGGCCTGGCTGCTGGAATACCCGGAAGCGCAGATCGAGATCGTTCGCATGGAGGCGGCCGGTTGCTATGGCCGCAATTGCGCCGATGACGTCTGCGCCGACGCGGCGCTGCTGTCGCGTGCGGTGG
Source organism: Serratia sp. MF1(2023) (assembly GCF_030954545.1). Taxonomy (NCBI): domain Bacteria; kingdom Pseudomonadati; phylum Pseudomonadota; class Gammaproteobacteria; order Enterobacterales; family Yersiniaceae; genus Serratia; species Serratia sp. MF1(2023). Next base: position 44,048 of record NZ_JAVHUX010000016.1, read on the forward strand.
GCAGGCCGGTGCGGGTGCAGCTGACCCGCGAGCAAGAGCATGTGTGGGAACCGAAGGGCACCGCGCAGCTGATGGAGGTGGACGGCGGGCTGGACGCCGCCGGGCATCCGGTCGCCTACGATTTTCGCACCTATTATCCTTCCAACGGCGCGCCGACGCTGGCGCTGCTGCTGACCGGCCGGGTTGAACCGCTGCCGGTGGCCTATGAAATGGGCGACCGCACCTCGGTACCGCCTTACGAATATCCGGCGCTGCGCGTCAGCATCGAGGACATGGCGCCGATCGTGCGCGCCTCCTGGATGCGCGGCGTTTCCGCCTTGCCGAACACCTTCGCCCACGAATCTTATATCGATGAGCTGGCCCACGCCGCCGGCGTCGATCCGCTGGAATATCGGCTGCGCTATATCGATGATGAACGCGCCAGTGAGCTGATGCGCAGCACCGCAGAACGCGCCGGCTGGACGCCGCATACCGAACCGATGCAGACCCCGGCGGAAGACGGCGTGCTGCGCGGGCGTGGCTTTGCCTACGCCCGTTACATCCACAGCAAGTTTCCCGGCTTTGGCGCGGCCTGGGCCGCCTGGGTGGCCGACGTGGCGATCGACAAAGCCAGCGGCGAAGTGGCGGTGACGCGCATCGTGGTCGGCCACGACGCGGGCATGATGGTCAACCCGGACGGCGTGCGCCACCAAATTCACGGCAACGTATTGCAATCGACCAGCCGGGTATTGAAAGAGCGCGTGACCTTTGAGGAATCGACGGTCTCCGCCAAAGAATGGGGGGCTTACCCGATCCTGACCTTCCCGGAGGTGCCGGAAGTGGACGTGGTGATGATGCCGCGGCCTTACGATCCGCCGCTGGGCGCCGGGGAATCGGCGTCGGTGCCCAGCGCGGCGGCCATCGCCAACGCGGTATTCGACGCCACCGGCATTCGTTTTCGCGAGCTGCCGATCACCTCGGACAAACTGCGCGAGGCGCTGAACGGGCCGGACGCCGAGCGGCAGACCGCCCCGCCCAAGAAAAAGAAGCGCGGCAAATGGTGGTTCGGCGGTGCGGCGGGGCTGTTCGGCGCGGTGCTGGGCATCGCCGGCAGCGCCTTGCCGTGGCGGGCGGAGATCGCGCCGGTGGCGACGCCCGGCGCCGGCACCTGGTCGGCGGCCACGCTGGAGCGCGGCCGCCAGTTGGCCGCCGCCGGAGACTGCGCGGTTTGCCATACCGCGTCGGAAGGGGCGACCAACGCCGGCGGGCTGGCGATGGCGACGCCGTTCGGCACGCTCTACAGCACCAACATTACCCCGGACGTGGTAACCGGCATCGGCAACTGGTCGTTTACCGCGTTCGATCGGGCGATGCGCCAGGGCATCGCCCGCGACGGCCGCCATCTGTATCCGGCATTTCCTTACACCGCCTTCAGCAAAATGACCGACGGCGACATGCAGGCGCTGTACGCTTATCTGATGTCGCAACCGGCGGTGCGCCAGAGCAATCCGGCCAATCAGATGCGCTTCCCGTTTAACCTGCGGCCGCTGATGGCCGGATGGAACGCGCTGTTCCTGCGCCAGGGGGAATATCAACCCGATCCGCAACAAAGCGCGCAGTGGAACCGCGGCGCCTATCTGGTCAACGGGCTCGGCCACTGCGCCGCCTGCCATTCGCCGCGCAATCTGCTGGGGGCGGAAAAGGGCGGCGCGGCTTTCCTGGCGGGGGGAATGGTGGACGGGTGGGAAGCGCCGGCGCTGAATCAATTGGCCAATGCGGACAAGCCCTGGACCGAGGAACAGCTGTTTCAGTACTTCCGCAGCGGGCATTCCGCCGAGCACGGCGTGGCGGCCGGGCCGATGGGGCCGGTGGTCAGCGAACTGGCGACGTTGCCGCAGAGCGATCTGCGGGCGATGGCCAACTATGTGATGTCGCTGAGCACCAAGGCGACGCTGAATGTGGAACCGCAGGCGCAGTTGGCGGCCCGCGCCTTGCCGGCGGCAGGGCAACTGGCCGGCGAGCGGTTATTTCAGGGCGCTTGCCAGGCCTGCCACAGCGCCGCCGCCGGCGGGCCGCAGCTGTTCGGCGTCAGTCCCGATCTGGCCAATAACACCAATATCTTCAGCGATCGCCCCGATAACCTGATCAAGGTGATCCTGCAAGGGATCCCCAAACCGGCTACCGCCGAATTGGGCTTTATGCCGGGCTTTAAGGACAGCTTTTCCGATCGGCAGGTGACGGCGCTGGTGAATTATCTGCGTCAACGCTATGCCGGCGACAAACCGGCCTGGCGCGACGTGGAGGCGCAGGTGGCGCGGCTGCGCGCGGAGCCGGGGAATCATTAACATTGTAAATTGTTACATTGGGTTATTGACTGGCGGCGCTCATTTGGTGATTAATGTTAGCCTGATTTTTACCTTACCTATAAAAAACAGGAAGTTAACATGGCATTAACCACGCATAAAATGGAAAGCGGCCTGGCCGTAACAGTTCGTTTACCTGAGAATCAGGCCAAGGTTCCGGCGATTATTCTGTGTCACGGCTTCTGCGGCATTCAGGAGCTGTTGCTGCCGGCCTTTGCCGAGGCCTTCGTCAACGCCGGTTTTGCGGCGGTGACGTTTGACTATCGCGGCTTCGGCGCCAGCGAGGGTGAACGCGGGCGGCTGGTGCCGGCGCTGCAGATTGAGGACATTCTGGCGGTTAGCCGTTGGGTGCAAACGCAGCCGCAGATCGACAGTGAGCGCATCGGCCTGTGGGGCACATCGTTTGGCGGTTGCCACGTGTTCGGCGCTGCCGCGGCCGATCCGGCCATCAAGTGCATCGTTAGCCAGCTGGCCTTCGCCGACGGGGAAACCATCGTGACGGGGAAAATGGCCGCCGACGAAAAACAGGCGTTCATCGCCACGCTGGACAAAATGGCGGAGAAGAAACAGGCCACCGGCAAAGAGATGTTTGTCGCCGTCACCCGGGTGTTGAGCGATGACGAGTCGAAAGCGTTCTTCGAGGAGAACAAGGCGCGCTACCCGGCGATGGACATCAAGATCCCGTTCCTGACCGTGCGCGAAACGCTGCGCTATCAGCCGCGCGACAATGCGGCGCGCGTCACATGCCCGGTGCTGGTGGTGGTGGCGGGCAACGATACCGTCAACCCGCCGGAGCAGGGCATCGCGCTGTATGAGGCGGTAGGCAGCGCGAAAAAGGCGCTGCACGTCGAGCAGAATGCGAAGCACTACGACATGTACGCCGGCCCGCATTTCGCCGGCATCATCGGCCGTCAGATCGCCTGGTTCAACGAGCACCTGTAATACCGTCCTCCTCCTGGCGCAGAAATGCCACCAGCCGCTGCGCCGGCAATGGCAGCTGCGCCCGTTCGCGCACCACGATCGACAGACGGCGGATCGCCCAGTCGTCCGTCAGCGGCAGGGCGTTGCGCAGGATCTCGGGCAGCCGCCGGGCGCTCTCTTCCGGCACCACCGCCAGCCCGGCGCCGCGCAGCACCATGCGGCAGATGGCGTCGAAATTGGCGGCGCGCGCCCGCAGCCGCATCGGGCCGCCGCTGCGTATCGCCAACTGCTCCAAATGCTGTTGCAGCGCGCTCTGTTCCGGCAGGCCGATAAAGTCGAAAGGCAGGGCGTCCGCAAAGCTGAGCTGGCGGCGGCCGCTGAGCGCATGCCCCGGCGGCAGCGCCAGCACCAGACGATCCTGCCGGAAGGGGTAGCTTGCCAGCCCGCGCAGATCGGCATGATCCGCCACGATGCCGATATCCGCCGCCCGTTCGGCGATCGCCTGCGCGATGGCCGGGCTGGGCAGCTCCTCCAGCGCGATGTCGGTGTACGGGTGCAGCACCAGAAAATCCGCCAGCAGTTCCGGCAGAAAAGCGTCGGCGGCGACGGTATTGGCGACGATGCGCAGCTGGCTGCGCTGGCCCGGCGCGAACTCGGCCATGTCGCCGCGCAGCCGGTCGCGCTGCTGCAGCAGCACGCGCGCGTGTTGCAACAGGCGTTCACCGGCGGGCGTCGCCTGGACGCCGCGCGGATTGCGCGTCAGCAGCGCCACGCCGGCCTGTTGCTCCAGCCCGCGCATGCGTGCGCTGGCGGCGGCCAGCGACAGCCCGACGCGCTCGGCGCCGGCGGTGATGCTGCCGGTCTCGAGCACCGCTGCCAACAGCCGCAGATCGATAAAGTCAAAATGCATGCGTTCTTCCTCTGTCTTTGCCGCAGGCAGGCTCTGCCATTGCCGCATTGTGCCGCGGCGCGGCGCCGGCCACAATCGGGCCGTTGATTCGCCATAAGGATAGACGCATGTCGCTGACGTTACTCGAAATTGTCGCCCTGACGGGCATTTTTACGCTGGCCGGCACGGTCAAAGGGGCGATCGGTTTGGGATTACCGACGGTGTCGATGGGGCTGCTCAGCCTGATGATGCCGCCGGGGCAGGCCGCCGCGCTGCTGCTGTTGCCCTCATTGATCACCAACCTGTGGCAACTGCTGTGCGGGCCGCGGTTGGGGGCGCTGTGCCGTCGGCTCTGGCCGATGATGCTGTGCGTCACGCTGGGCACCTTGCTGAGCGCCGGCACGCTCACCGCCATCGACGGCCGCCTGGCGCCGCTGGCGCTGGGTATTTGCCTGACCGGCTATGCGCTGTTGGGTTTTACCCGTTTCGACTGGCGCGTTTCCGCTGCGGCGGAGCCTTGGCTGGGGCCGCTGTGCGGCCTGTTGACCGGCGTGCTGACCGGCGCCACCGGCGTGTTCGTCATACCGGCGGTGCCCTATCTGAACGCATTGGGCCTGGCGCGTGACGATCTGGTGCAGGCACTGGGGCTGTCGTTCACCGTCTCGACGCTGGCGCTGGCCGCCGGATTAGCCTGGCATCAGGCGCTGCCCGGCGCGCTGCTCGGCGTTTCGCTGTTGGCGCTGCTGCCGGCGTTGGCCGGCATGTGGCTGGGCGGGATCGCGCGTCGTCACAGCAGCCCGCTGATTTTTCGTCGCCTTTTCTTTATTGGCTTATTAATCTTGGGCGTTGAGATTATTTGGCGTTCAATTAATTGAATCGATAGCATCTACGTGTAATCAGGTTCGGTATATTATTCTGGGTTTTATTCTAATATGATGGTTTTCGATATTTAAAATACACTTTGCTTATTGGTTTGTTTATGAAATACAGAGTAGTTATGGATTGTTATTAGTGTATTTTACTTTTGCAACTACAACCCGTTTTAAACGGGGTAACCCCAGTGAATCCATAGGAGAATATTGATGAAGGAAATTTTAAGCAGCCAACTCGATGCGGTGTCGGGTGGATGGCAGGATCGAGATGGGAGTGGAAAAAGATCGTCTGATAACGGAGGCTCCGGTTCTTCAAGTCGCGGCGGGAATAACGGCGGTGACCGCGGGCTTCAGTCATTCCTGTCAAAAAACAGCCCTTATGGCAGTGGTTCCGGTGCCGGTGGTTTCTGGGGGAATGGTGGTTCTGCAAGAAATGGGTACGGCGGCAATGGCACTGGACCGAGAGAAGCCAGAGAATTCGGAACCAAACGCTAATTAACCGATGCAATCCCAGCACAGAAGTAAAATTCTGTGCTTTTATGGGGTATATGATGAATAGATATGTTGTTTTTATAAAGAGTGATGAATCAAAAGTGCTAAGAAAGGACGTGGTTACACGCGAAATTATTAAGGATATGAAGCGGAAAGGCTTCAGAAAGCATCATGTCGAAGTAGAGGCTGATAACGAAAGCGATGCCATTAACAAATTAAATAAGAACAGCAATGACTATTTGGATTCATTGAAAAATTTTTCCGGTGATTTATTGCTCTGTTCTATTTGTGTTATTGTGATGGCGATCGTCTATTTTTTTAGCTAAGCCATAATCCAGCATTGAATCATTCAAGTTTTCCATACTATAGTTTTCGTGGTGATTTAAATGAGCCATCAGGCATTAGGTATTGATTTATCAAAGATAGAAAGGTTATCCGTTCCAAATATCCTGCATTTTGTATGGATTGGTGACTTAAATGAAGTAAGTACGCATTATATCGACATATGGAAAAAAACAAACAAAGATAAGCAGATATTCTTTTGGTATGACCAAGACTCTTCACTGTGCCATTTGCTAAACAATGCCATACGCGATTTTGTCAGCGTCAAAAAAATTAAAAATAAAGACAAGGCTGAATTAAAAATAAAAAATCATGCCTTCAAATATATATATCCAAAAATAAAGGCAGGTTTTTCTTTTGATGAGCTCGTTATTGAATTCTTAACCAAGCATAAAATCCCTTATCAGAGACCGCCAAAAGCGATTGAAGACGCATGGTTTGGCAACAGAGGCTTTATAAAAAAGTCTATAACGGAGCTTTTTTGCAATGATTTCGATGATTTTATGAGGTATTATTACTATGAGATTATACTAAGGCATAACATTGCCAGTGCAAGTGACATTGTCAGGATTTTAATTATCTATCAGTATGGCGGCACTTATATAGATGTTGATACGCTCCCATATATTGACAATATATATCATAAATTAAACAAATATATAAGAAAAAAGGGCATTGCCGAGAGTGACTCCTTTCTATTGTTTAAAACCGTATGTTTTTTAAAAAAGACAAATTCAGAAGGGGTGCTGCCTGAAGCCGTGATCGGCTGCGATGAAAATGAGTTAGGGCTAGATGCTGTTGGATTTGAAGAAATAAAAAGGCTTATCGAACTGGATCTCACTGATTTTTCTCTGGATATGATATTGCCATTGGGTGAGACATACGTTCATAAAAATTTATTGGCGCTAGGATCACTCAGAAGATTTAAAGGTGTTTATTTTAATAACTTCATATCCTCTCACCAAAAATCCAAGGCGGTAAGGATCATTCTTAGAGTAATGAAAAAAAGATACCGCTTTTTAGAAAGAAATAATTGCATATTTGACTGTTATATTGATGATGGGTCAAGGTGTTATCTAACCAGGATCTTACCATGGAGGAGCGAGTTAACAACAAGGAATTATTGCGTTACCTCGGTCTTAACGGGGCCGGGTTTAATTGTCGAGGTTTTATTGGGGTTGGCTTATAAGGCCTTTAATATTGGGTGTCTGATAGAGCCCTCCAGCATTGCGGAATATATGCAAAATCCTGATTTTGGAATTGCATTGTTTCAACACACCATAGATACCCCTGATGGCGCCTATTCCACGTGGCGCAAATAAAAAGGGATGGTTTGTAATGCAGATTCACTGACGTTCCGCTTGTTTTATTACCAATGCAATAGCCTGTGAATTTGAATATTAGCTTTCAATAAGGGACGCTGATCATGTTTCGCCAGGAAGCGATCGATAATCAGAAAATGAAATGGCGTGGTCGGGCCATCCTGCTACCCGGTATTCCCTTTTGGCTCACGGCAGGGCTCTGCCTGTTTTTTCTCATTGCTTTTCTCACCTTCGCAATCGCCGGCACCTATACCCGGCGGGTCAACGTGACCGGCGAAATCAGCACCTATCCCCGGGCCGCCAACGTCTATTCCGCCGTCCAGGGGGTGGTGGTCAAACAATTCGTCACCGAAGGGCAGGTGATCGCCGCCGGCGCGCCCATTTACCAGATTGACGTCAGCAAAAGCACCCGCAGCGGTGTAGTCAGCGATAACCAGCAGCGGGATATCGACGGCCAGCTGGCGCGCATTGCGCAAATCATCAGCCGGCTGGAAAGCAGCAAGCAGACCACGCTTACCATGCTGGAAAAACAAAAGGCGCAGTATACCGCCGCGTTCACCCGTTCAACCGACATCCTCAAACGCGCCCAGGAAGGGATACGCATCATGAAGGAAAATATGGAGAATTACCGGCACTATCAAACCAAGGGATTGATCACTAAGGATCAGCTCACCAACCAGGTGGCGCTGTATTACCAGCAGCAGAACAACCTGCTGGGCCTGTCCGGCCAGAACGAACAGAATGCGCTGCAGATCACCGCGCTGGAAAGCCAGATCCATATCCAGGCCGCCAACTTCGACAACCAGATTTACCAGATGGAGCTGCAGCGCCACGAGCTGCAGAAGGAGCGGCTCAACATTGATGCCGGCGGGGCGATCATCGTTCGCGCGCTGGCCGACGGCCGCATCGATTCGCTGAGCGTCACGGTTGGCCAGATGGTCAACGTCGGTGACAGTCTGCTGCAAGTGATCCCCCACAATATCGCTCACTACGCCCTGGTGCTATGGGTGCCCAACGACGCCATCCCCTACATCGCCGCCGGTGACAAAGTCAATGTGCGTTATGACGCCTTTCCGGCGGAGAAATTCGGCCAGTTTGCCGCTACGGTATCCGTCATCTCCAAAGCCCCGGCCTCACCGCAGGAAATGCTGACCTACCAGGGGGCGCCCAAAGCGGCGCTGACCGCCGCCGTGCCGTACTACAAGACGATCGTCATTCCGGAAAAACAGGTCATTGCCTATGACGGTAAACGTCTGAGCCTGGAAAACGGCATGAAAGCGCAAAGCACCCTGTTTTTGGAAAAAAGGCAGATTTATCAGTGGATGTTGTCACCGTTCTACGACATGAAACACAGCGCGACGGGGCCGATCAATGAGTAAGCCCACGTTCAAACAGCGGATCAGCCAGCTGGATCTGCGGCTGCGCCACCGGGTTCCGATGGTGCACCAGACAGAGTCGTCAGAATGCGGGCTGGCCTGCCTGGCGATGATCTGCGGTTACTATGGTAAAAACGTCGACCTGATCGCGCTGCGTCGGCAGTTCAGCCTGTCGACCCGCGGCGCCACGCTGACCGGGTTAACCGGTATAGCCGAACAGCTGGGCCTGGCCACTCGCCCTCTATCACTTGATATTGACGAGCTCAGCGCGCTGAAACTCCCCTGTATTTTGCACTGGGAGTTCAACCATTTCGTGGTGCTGGTCAGTATCAAGGGGCACCGCGCGGTGCTGCATGATCCGGCGCGCGGGCGCCGGGCCATCAGCCTGACGGAGCTGTCGCACAATTTTACCGGCGTGGCGCTTGAGGCCTGGCCCGGCAGCGCCTTCACCGCCGACAGCGTCCGCCACCGCATTCACCTGCGCACGCTGATTGGCAGCGTACACGGTCTTAAGGGGGCGCTCGGCAAAATCTTTTGCCTGTCTCTGGTGTTCGAAACCATCAACCTGGTGATGCCCATCGGCACGCAGCTGGTGATGGATCATGCTATTCCCGCCGGCGATCGCGGGTTACTGACGCTCATCTGCGTTGGTCTGATGCTGTTCATCCTGCTGCGGGCAGCTGTCGGCATGGTGCGCGCCTGGTCCGGGCTGGTCATGTCGACGCTCATCAACGTGCAGTGGCAATCCGGGTTGTTTACCCACCTGTTGCGCCTGCCGCTGGGCTACTTTGAACGACGCAAGCTGGGTGACATTCAGTCGCGCTTCGGCTCGCTGGATACGCTGCGCAGCACCTTCACCACGAGCATTGTCGGCGCCATCATGGACGGCATCATGGTGATCGGCGTGCTGGTGATGATGGTGCTGTATGGCGGCTGGTTGACCTGGGTGGTGATTGCGTTCACCGCGCTCTACGTGCTGATGCGGCTGCTGACCTACGGCTATTATCGCCAACTGTCCGAAGAAGCGCTGGTCAGGGAGGCCCGCGCCGGCTCGTATTTTATGGAGACGCTGTACGGTATCGCCACCGTCAAGATGCAGGGCATGGCGGAACGTCGCATTGCCCATTGGCTCAACCTTGAAATCGACACTATCAATACCGGTATCCGGGTCACCCGCATGGACATGCTGTTTGGCGGGATCAACACCTTCATTGCCGCCTGCGATCAGGTCGTTATTCTTTGGCTGGGAGCCAGCCTGGTGATCGATAACCAGATGACACTCGGCATGTTTGTGGCGTTCGGCGCCTTTCGCGGGCAGTTTTCCGACCGCATCGGGTCGCTGACGGAATTTCTGTTGCAGCTGCGTATGATGAGCCTGCATAACGAGCGCATCGCTGATATCGCCTTGCACCCACGAGAAAACCGTAAACCGGACCTTCCTTACGCGGCGGGCCTGCAACCTTTGGGATTGTCGACCCATGCCCTGAGCTATCGTTACGACAGCCAGTCACCGGCGGTCTTCGATGCCTTGGACATCAGTGTTGCGCCGGGCGAGAGCGTGGCCATCGTGGGCCCGTCGGGCGCCGGCAAGACCACGCTGATGAAGGTGCTGTGCGGGTTGTTTCCCCCGGACTCAGGGCGGGTTGAGGTGAACGGCGTTGATATCCGGCAGCTTGGCATCAACAACTACCACAAGATGATCGCCTGTGTGATGCAGGACGACAAACTGTTCTCCGGCTCGATCCGGGAAAATATCTGCGGGTTCGCGGACGAGGTGGACGACGCCTGGATGGAATCCTGTGCCCGTGCCAGCTATCTGCACGACGTGCTCATGCGTATGCCGATGGGATATGAAACCCCGATCGGCGAGCTGGGGGAAGGATTGTCCGGCGGGCAGAAGCAACGCCTGTTCATTGCCCGGGCGATTTACAAGAAGCCGGCGATTTTGTTCCTGGATGAGGCCACCAGTGCGCTGGATAAGGAGAGCGAAGCTGTGGTGAATCAGGCCATCAAGAGACTCAATATCACGAAGGTGATCATTGCCCACCGTGAAACGACCATTGCGTCGGCAGATCGGGTCATCCATTTTGGATAAGGGGGGATATCACCAGCGGCACCGGCCGTTAACCCTGTTTTGCCCCCTAAAAACCCAATAAGGCTCAGGCCTGCGGGCCGCCAAAATGGTCCCCCACATGCCGGCGAGTTGGTCTGAACGGCGACGGAGCAAGGCTATTTTTTCTGCCCGCTCCGGTTTTCAATTTACTGGGCGCTTACATTGCGCGATATTCTGGTTTTCTGATGGGCTAACGGCGGATGAGGGAACCATGACGGACAGCCAGGCGTTTGAACAACAAAGCCTCGACAATCTGCTGAGCTATTGGCGGCGCCATCGCCGCCTGCCAGGCGCGCGCTATCCGGCCGGCCCGACCGACACCCTGTGCGACGTGCCGGGCGTCAGCGTCGGGCATCACACCTTGGCCGACGGCGAATGCCAGACCGGCGTTACCGCCATCGTGCCGCCGGGCGATCTGTTCAACCAGCCGTTGCCGTGCGGCAGCGCGGTGCTCAACGGCTTCGCCAAACCGCTGGGGCTGGTGCAGCTGAACGAGCTGGGGGTGCTGCAAACGCCGATCCTGCTGAGCAACACTTTCGCCGTCGGCACGCTGTTCAACGCTATGGTGCGGCGCAGCTGCCTGCGCTACCCGCAGATCGGCCGCGGCAGCGCCACCATCAACCCGCTGGTGCTGGAGTGCAACGACGGCTACCTCAACGATATTCAGGCGATGGCGGTGCGCGAGGAGCACGTCTTCAGCGCGCTGGATAACCATTCCACCCGCTTTGCGCGCGGCAGCGTCGGCGCCGGGCGCGGCATGAGCAGCTTCGGCCTGAAAGGCGGCATCGGCACCGCCTCGCGCTATTGCCCGGGGCTTGGCACCACGCTCGGCGTGCTGGTGCTGGCCAACTTCGGCACCCTCGACTCGTTGACGCTGAGCGGCGTGCGCGTTGGCCAGGCGCTGGGCAGGCAGCTGGCGGATCCGCCGCCGCAGGTGGACGCCGGTTCGGTCATTATCATCATCGCCTGCGATCGGGCGCTGGACAGCCGCCAGCTTAACCGCATCGCCCGCCGCGCGGGCGCGGGCCTGGGGCGAGTGGGCAGCCATTGGGGGCACGGCTCCGGCGATATTGCGCTGGCGTTTTCCACCCGGTTGCTGGGGGCAACGCTGCCGGACGAACGGCTGGAGCCGCTGTTTGCGGCGGCGGCGGACGCCACCGAATACGCGGTGTTGGATGCGTTGCTGAGCGCCGAGGGCGTCAGCGGTTTCCAGCGGCACGATCGCATGGCGCTGGGGCCGCTGCTCGATCGGCTGGCGGAAAATTAAATAACGGGAGCGTGACGTGAAAGTCTTTATCTCTGCGGATATCGAAGGTATCGCCGGCGTAATGCGGCCGGAGCAATGCAACCCGGCCCATGCCGACTATGCGGCGGCGCGCGAGCTGATGGAGCAGGAGGTCAACGCGGCCATCGACGGCGCTTTCGCCGGCGGGGCCACCGCGGTGACGGTGGCCGACAGCCACGCCATGATGCAGAATCTGCGCGCCGATCGCCTCGATGGGCGCGCGCGCCTGGTGCAGGGTAAACCGCGTGGGCTGTCGATGGTGGAAGGGCTGCAACACCAACGTTACGACGGCCTGATGTTCATCGGCTACCACAGCGCCGCCGGCGAGCATGGCGTGCTGGCGCATACCATCAACGGCCGGGCCTTTTACCGCGTCAGCCTGAACGGCGAAGCGGTGGGCGAAAGCGATCTGTACGCGGCGGCGGCGGCCGAGTTGAACGTGCCGCTGTGGCTGGTGAGCGGCGACGACGAGCTGCAACGCTGGGTAGCGGAACGTTACCCGCACGTCGGCTATGCCTGCGTCAAGCGTGCGATCTCGCAAACCGCCGCCGAATCGCTCAGCCCGCAGCGGGCGCGCGCCGAGATCCGCGAACGGGCAATGCAGCAGGTGCGCTAGGGCGGGAAGCTGCCGGTGGAGCGCCGCTTCATGCCGCCTTACCGGCTGACGCTGATGGCGGCCAAACCGGTATTGGCGGATCTGTTCAGCCTGGTGCCCGGCGTGGAGCGCCAGGACGCGCTCACCGTGGCCTTCGACAGCGACAACATGGCGGCGCCAATCCGCCTGCTCAGCGTCTTTTCGTATCTGGCGACGACGCAGAATTGATGCACGATATGCGAGCTAGCCGCCCGCAGCGCACGATTCCTCAACGAAAAAATCCCTTATCAAGATTAGGCCTGCTGGATAATAGGCTACGCTAATTATTGCTCTGTTGCGCTATGTCACCCGACGGGCGCAACAACCCATTCCCATAACAAGATTTGTTTCGCCGAAGGCAGTGACGCCTTCGGCTTTTTTGGAGTCATGAGCAATGAGCATATCCCAAGTTCCGCTTTCGCGGCGGCGGTTTATCGTCGGCGCCGGGGCGTTGGTGATCGGCGCCTATCTGCCGTCCACCGGCGCGCTGGCGCGGTCGAATGCCCCGGCCGCCTCCGGCGCGGCGGCGTTTGACGCCAACGCCTTCGTTCAGATCGGCGCCGACGGCGTCGTCACCGTCATCAGTAAACACACCGAAGTGGGCCAGGGGGTCTATACCGGCATGGCGACGCTGGTTGCCGAAGAGCTCGATGCCGACTGGGCGCAGGTGCGGGTCGTCGCCGCGCCGGTGGACACCCATATCTACAAAAACCTGGCCTTCGGATTCCAGGGCACCGGCGGTTCGAGCTCGGTGGCCAATGCCTATGAGCAAATGCGCCGCATGGGCGCCATGGCGCGAGCGCTGCTGGTGCAGGCCGCCGCGCAGAGCTGGAAAACCTCGGCGCAGGAAATCACCGTGCAGGCGGGCAAGATTCGCCATGCCGCCAGCGGACGCGAAGCGGGCTTCGGCGAATTCGCCGCGCTGGCCGCCACGCTGCCGCCGCCCGATCCCGCCAGCCTGACGCTGAAGGATCCGGCTAATTTCACCCTGATCGGCAAAACGCGCGGCCTGCATCGCGTCGATTCGCTGGCGAAAACCAACGGCAGCGCGCAGTTCTCGCAGGATATCCATGAGCCGGAGATGTTGACCGTCACCATCAAGAAGCCGCCGCGCTTCGGCGGTAAGGTGGTGGCCTTCGACGCCGAACGGGCGCTGGCGGTGCCGGGGGTGGTAGCGGTGAAGCAAATCGCCACCGGCGTGGCGGTTTACGCCAAAAATACCTGGGCGGCGATCCAGGGGCGGGAGCGGCTGAAGGTGACGTGGGACGATGCGCAGGCCGAACGGCGCAACACCGAGGAGATTTACGCCGAATTCCGCCAGGTGGCGCAGAAAACCGGCGTGGTGGCGAAGAGCCACGGCAAGCCGGACGAGGTGTTCGACAAGGCTGACAAGGTGATCGAGGCCGAATACACCTTCCCGTACGTCGCCCACGCGCCGATGGAGCCGCTGGACGGCTATCTGTTCTGGGACGGCGAGAGCGTCAAGGCGCGCTACGGCTGCCAAATTCAAACGCTCGATCACAAGCAGCTGTGCGATCTGTTCGAGTTGCCGCCGGACAAGGTGCAGATTGAAACCATTCTGGCGGGCGGCAGCTTCGGCCGGCGCATCGATTTAGGCAACCCGACGCTGGGGCCGGATCTGGCGGCCGACATGGCGGCGGCGGCCAAGGGTATCGGCCCCGGCCACGGCGTGAAGGTGGTATGGACGCGCGAGGACGACATCCGCAACGGCTGGTATCGCCCGATGATTCTGCACCGCCTGCGCGGCGCCATCCGTGGCGGCAAGGTGGTGGGCTGGACCGATACCGTGGTCGGCCACTCCTGGACGCGCCACAGCGCGATGGATGCGCTGGTGGTCAACGGACTCGATCAGATGATGGTCGAGGGCGCCAGCGAGGTGTCATACACCTTCGAAGCCTTCCGCTGCGATGCGCACATCGTGCCCGGCAAGGTGCCGACCACCTCGCTGCGGTCGGTCGCCAGCACCCACACCGGCCACGCGGTGGAGAGCTTTATCGATCAACTGCTGCAGGAAACCGGCCAGGATCCGGTCGAAGGGCGGCTGGCGCTGATGGGCGACGCGCCGCGCGCGGCGGGCGCGCTGCGGGCGGTAGCGAAAGCCGCTGACTGGCAGGGCGCGAAAGTGGTGGACGGGCGCGCGCGCGGCGTGGGCGTCGCCAAGGCGTTCGATACCTATGTGGCGCAGGTGGCCGAGGTGTCGATCGGCGAAGGCGGCATCCCGAAAGTGCACAAGGTGTGGTGCGCGGTGGACTGCGGCGTGGCGGTGAACCCCGACGTGATCCGCGCGCAGATCGAGGGCGGCATCGGCTACGGCCTGAGCATGGCGCTGTACGGCAATATCACGCTGAAAGACGGCGTGGTCGAACAGTCCAACTTCAATAACTTCCGCCCGCTGCGCATCGATGAGATGCCGGAGATCGAAGTGATCATCGTGCCCTCGAGCGAGAAACCGACCGGCGTGGGCGAGCTGGGGGTGCCGACCATCGCCCCGGCGGTCGGCAATGCGCTGGCGCTGCTCGGGCGGCCGCGCACCTCGCTGAGCCTGCCGCTGCATAATCCCACCGAGAACCCGGCGTCTGACAAGGAGAGAACCTGATGATTCAATTAACCGTAAACGAGCAGCCGCTGACCTTCGAGGGCGATCCGCACATGCCGCTGCTGTGGTTCTTGCGTGACGAAGCCGGCCTGACCGGCACCAAGTTCGGCTGCGGCATCGCCATGTGCGGCGCCTGCACCGTGCATCTGGACGGGGTGCCGGTGCGGTCGTGCATGACGCCGATTTCGGCCGCCGTCGGCAAAAAAATCACCACCATCGAAGCCGTGGGCGCCACGCCGGAAGGCAAGGCGGTGCAGGAGGCCTGGCTTGATCTGGACGTGGTGCAGTGCGGCTACTGCCAGTCCGGCCAGATCATGAGCGCCAGCGCGCTGCTGGCGCAAAGTAAAAATTCGAGCGATGCGGACATCGACGCGGCGATGGGCGGCAACGTCTGCCGCTGCGCCACCTATGTGCGCATTCGCGCCGCCATCCACCAGGCCGCCAAGGCGTTGGGTTAGGGAGAGATGCGATGAGCAACGCCTTGAAAGGGCTGTTATGGCTGATTATCGCCGTGGTGGTGTTGGCGGGAGGATATGCGCTGTACACGCTGCTGCGGCCCACCGGCGCGGAGCCTGCGGCGCCGATCGCCGGAGCGCCGGTCGGCATCACCGATAAACTGGCGCGCGGCGAGTACCTGGCGCGCGCCGCCGACTGCGTGGCGTGCCACACCGCGCCGGGCGGCGCGCCTTATGCGGGCGGCTTCGCCTTCAAACTGCCGTTCGGCACCATTTACGGCACCAACATCACCGCCGACAAGGAGACCGGCATCGGCAACTGGAGCGACGATCAGTTCGTGCGCGCGGTGCGTGAGGGTATCGGCCCGCAGGGCAACCTGTATCCGGCGATGCCGTACACCTCCTACACCGGGCTGAGCCGCGACGACGTGCTGGCGATCAAAGCCTATCTGTTCAGCCTGCCGCCGGTGAAGCAGGCCAACCCGCAAAACGACCTGTCGTTCCCGTTCAATCAGCGTTGGGGCATGAAATTATGGAACCTGGCGTTCTTCCATGAGCAACGCTTTGCGCCGGATCTCAACAAGGACGAGCAGTGGAACCGCGGCGCCTATCTGGCGACCGCGCTGGGCCACTGCGGCGAGTGCCACACGCCGCGCAATCTGGGGTTCGGCCTCAACCAGAGCAAGCACCTGAGCGGTGAAGTGGTGCAGGGCTGGTTCGCCGCCAACATCACGCCGGACAAACAGACCGGCATCGGCGGCTGGAGCGACCAGCAGCTGTCGCAATATCTGGCCACCGGCCATGCGCCGGGGCGCAGCAGCGCCGCCGGCCCGATGGCGGAAGCGGTGGAAAACAGCCTGCAGTTCCTGACGCCGGAAGATAATCTGGCGCTGGTGAAATACCTGCGCGATATCGAACCGATCGCCGGCGACGCCGCCGCGGCGGTGAATCTGCAGCCGAAGGGCGCGGGGGCTTCCACCCCGATCCTGCCGGGCGGGCAAGAGCAGTCGCTCGGGCGGCGGGTGTTCGCCAACGACTGCAGCGGCTGCCACCAGTGGAACGGGCCGGGCCGCCAGAGCGAGTATGCGTCGCTGGTGGGCAGCACGGCGGTGAACGATCCGCAGGGGCGCAGCGTGGTGCAGGCCATCCTGAAGGGGACGAGCATCAGCATCGGCGAACGGCATGAAATGATGCCGGCGTTCGGCAGCGCCTACTCCGACGAGGAAGTGGCGGCGGTCGCCAACTTCGTGGTCGGCCATTTCGGCGATAAGCAGGGCAAAGTCACCGCCAAACAGGTGGCGGAGCAGCGCAAGCAGTAAAGCGAAAAGGCGCGCGGGCCGGTTTAGCCTGCGCGCTTCTCGACCAGAAAGTCCAGCAGCGCCCTGACCTTGGAAGACATGTGCTCACGGGAGGGGATATACAGGTAGAAGCCGGGAAACGGCTGCGACCAAGGCTGCAGGATCCGTACCAATTCACCGCGTTCCACCAGCGCCTTCACGGCGAAATCAAAGTGCTGAATAATGCCGACATGCTGCAACGCGGCGCGGATCATGCCGTCGTCGTCGTTGGTGATCACGCTGCCTTGCGGCTCGACGGAAAAGGTATGGCGCGCGTGCCGCTCGACAGTGGAAAACTCCCATTGATAAATGGCACCGCTGGTTGCGTGACGAAAAGCGATGCAGTTGTGGTTGACCAGATCCGCCGGCGTGGCGGGCGTGCCGTTACGGCTGAGGTACTGCGGCGTGGCCACCGCCACCAGTTCCACCTGCGGGGTGATGGGGATCGCCACCATATGCTCGGCGAGGCTTTCACCCAGCCGCACGCCGGCGTCGTAGCCTTCGGAAATGATGCTGGCCATGCCGTCGTCCATCACCAGCTCAAGCTTCAGCCTGGGATAGCGCGCCAGAAATTCACCGACATGCGGTTCGATAAAGTGCTTGGCGGCCGTGCGCGAAGCGTTTATCCGCAGCAGCCCCGCCGGCTCGTGGCGGCTCTCTTCCAGCGTGCCGACGGCGTGTTCGATCGCGTTGAGGGCGGGAGCCAGGGCCTCGAGCAGGCGTTGTCCTTCCTCCGTGAGCGACATATCGCGGGTAGTGCGGTAGAGCAGCTTGACGTTCAGCTGTTTTTCCAGCGCCTTTAGATTTTGCGACAGTGCGGCGCGGGAAACGCCCATTTGGGCCGCCGCTTTGGTAAAGCTGCGATGCTGCGCGATATGCGCGAACCACGCCAGTGAGGGAAGCAGGGAAGGATCCATCGATACGTTCCGCATTGTAAATCACAGCTTAACACTGTAGTCCATTCCCTGGGCTTCTCAAAGAACAATACGGCGTCTAAAGTGAGCGTTATCCCAGCGGAAGCGATGCCGAGCGCGTTTCCCGAGCCAGCAACCCTGTGAGGAACTCATGATGAAAACGGTCAAAATCAAGCGTCAGTATTGGGACATCGCGGCGGATATTCATTTCCCGCCGGATTTCGACGAGCGGAAAAAGTACCCGGCGATCATCAGCGCCCACCCGATCGGCAGCTGCAAAGAGCAGACCTCGGGGAACGTCTATGGCGCGGCGCTGGCGAAAGCCGGTTTTGTGGTCATCGCGTTCGACGCCAGCTTCCAGGGCGAGAGCGGCGGCGAACCGCGCTTTATCGAAGATCCCACCCAGCGCGTGGAAGATTTTCGCGTCGTGACCGATTATCTGGTGACGCTGGATTACGTTGATGACCAGCGTATCGGCGTGCTCGGCATCTGCGGCGGCGGCGGTTACGCCATCAACGCCTCAATGACGGAGCGGCGCATCAAAGCGGTGGCGACCATCACCGGCGCCAACTATGGCCGGGTGATGCGCGAGGGCGTGTTGGCCAATGGCGATCCTGTGGCTTTTCTTGAGGATATTGCCCGGCAGCGCACCGCAGAGGCGCGCGGTGCGGCGCTGCGCGTGGATGTAGGCCTGTATCCGAGCGTTGAGGCGGCGCAACAAGACGGCGCCGATATCGATCTGCGCGAAGCGACAGAGTACTACCGTACGGCGCGCGGCGAGAAGCCGAACGGCGTAAACAAGACGCTGTATTCCCACAACGCGGCGGCCGTAGGCTGGGACGCGTTCCACCTGGCGGAAGTGCTGCTGACCCAGCCGCTGTTGGTGATCGTCGGCGGCAAGCCCGGCCTGTTCGGCGCGTTGCGCGACGGCTATGAGATTGTGCGCCGCGCCAAATCGCAGCACAAAGAGCTGGTGGTGGTGGAAGGCTGGTCGCATTACGATCTCTACGACAAACCGGAGCCGGTAGCCCGGGCGCTGGAGAAGCTGGTGCCATTCTTTAAAACCACGCTGTAAGAGGCAGGCCAGGGGGCGAGGGAGCTTCTCCCTCGCCGTGGCGTCAGCGGCTGCGGCGCGACATGACCCGCTTGTCTTTCGGTCTATCCTGCCAGTCCTCAATCTGATTATTGAAGTTGTCCGCCAGCAGGTAGGCCGGGGTTTTCGCCAGCCAGTCGGACAACGAAATATCCTGATAAATGCCGTTGTCCATCACGATCAATACCTTCAAATCCTCATCGCCGATGTTCTCGATGTAATGGCCGAAGCCCTGCGGCACGTAACCGACGTCCGAAGGGGCGAACTCTTCCGTCTGCGCGTGGCCGTGCGAGCTGAACACCGTCATGCGGCCCTTACCGGCAATATAGTATTGCCATTCGTTGGCATTGGGGTGCCAGTGCAATTCCCGGATCGCGCCGGGTTTCACGATCTCGATGATGCCGGTCATGGTGGTGGAGATGGGAAATTCTTTCGACGACACCAAATGCACGCTGCCGGCGTCATTTTCAAAGAACGGCTTTTGCTTCATTAATTCATAGCGGTGGGTCAGCGGGGCGTTATTTAATCCGCCGTCGTTTTTCGGCAATGGCAAGGTGGGCGGAACGGCGCCGCCGACAATATAAGCCTCGCCCTGTTTGGCTTTGGAAAATACCGCCGCCGGCATGTTGACGCTTTTTTCCAATACCTCTTTCGGCATATGCGTCACCCAATCGGTAATGCTGAAGGTGCCGAACTCGGAGAAATGGCCGTTATCGAACGCCAGAATAAAATGCGCGCCGTCTGCCAGCGCCTGAATGGAATGGCCATAGCCTTTCGGGAAATACCACACGTCGCCGGGGCCGAAATCCGCCACTTCGCATTTGCCCTCGGGATCGAGGATGGTGATGCGCGCATGGCCTTCCAGCATAAACGCCCATTCGGCGGCGATGGCGTGCCAGTGCAGCTCGCGCACGCCGCCCGGCTCCAGCGTCATGTCCACGCCCGCCACGCCTTCGGAGATCGGGAATTGCTCGACGGTGGCTTCGCGCGCCCAGCCGCTGGGCAGGCTGCGCTTCTTGCTGTCGGTGAATTTATATTTATAGAGATGCTGCGCATCGGCAGGCGGCTGATAGCTGCTGGGGGGGACGATATTGCGATGATCGTCGGCAGCGGCATTTTTTACGATGCCGCCGATCATGCCGGCGGCGGCCGCGCTGACGGCGGAGACTTTCAATATATCACGACGCGATAGCATAGCATTTTCTCCAATATAAAACCGCGCGTCTGAATAGGCAGGCGCAGGGAAGGCATAATTGCTCTTGAAAGGTGTTTTGTCATCGGCGAAATAGGCTGCGACCCTTAAATCCTAGCGGCTGGAATGTATTGGGTAGGCGTTTATTTGTTTGCGTTTGTTACTAAGTGAGTGCAGGTTTAATTAATTTATCTGAAGTTGAATAGTCATTAAGTGGAATTAAATTTAGTCGCCGAATAGTTTAAATAAATAATAAACGAACTTCATTTATTATTGGCCGTTCGGGCTTTTTAAGACTGCGCCACGGTCTCCAACACCAGTTGACGAAAGCGCTCGACGATCGGCGAAGCCGGGCTGCGGCGCAGCGCCAGGTAAAGCGGGGCGCTGAGCTGCGCCTCTTCGGCGAGGGTGCGGTAGACGATGCCGTCGCCGCCCAACCGCCGCATCGAGCCGGGCACCACTGACAGCCCCAGTCCGGCGCCGACCAGGCTGAGGGTGGCCGGCAGGCGCGGCGCTTCCTGCACGATGCGCGGGCTGAAGCCGGCGCGGTGGCAGGCGGCCAGGATGGCGTCGTACAGCCCCTGGCCGGCCGGGCGGCGATAGAGAATAAACGCTTCGTGGGCCAGTTCGGCCAGCGGCAGCGGTTGCTGCGTCTCATGCGCCAGCCGGTGGCCCAGCGGCAGGGCGACGATCATCGGCTCGCTGAGCACCGGCTCCACGCTCAGGCCGGGAATGCCGTTGGCCGGCGAGCGCACGAAGGCGGCGTCGAGGCGCTGTTCCAGCAACGCCTCCATCAGTTCGCCGCTGCCGGCTTCTTCCAACTGGGTAGTGATGCCCGGCAGGATGTCGCGGTAGCGGCGCAGCAGGTTGGGCACGAACGGGTGCAGCGCGGCGGAACTGGTGAAGCCGATGGCGATGTGCCCTTGCTCGCCACGGGCGGCGCGCTGCACCGCTTCGCGCAGGCGTTCGGCGCGCGCCAGCAGGGCGCGGGCCTCTTCGAACAGCACGCCGCCCGCCTCGGTGACGCGCACGCCGCGCGGCAGGCGCTGCAACAAGGTTACGCCCAGTTCGTCTTCCAGCCCCTGCAGCAGGCGGGTCAGCGGCGGCTGCTGGATAAACAGCCGCTCGGCGGCGCGGGTGATGTTGCCTTCTTCCACCACGGTGACGAACGCCCGCAGGCGACGCAGTTCGATCATTGCCATACCTCAAAGGTATCTTTGGTTGTTCCGGAATGCATTAGACATCATGGCACGGCGGCGCGCATGATACCAGACATCAAAAAAAGCGATATGGAATGGCAATGTCATGTCAGATATCAATACGTTAAAACCGCACCCGGCGGCAGCGCCGGGCAACGCAGAGCTGTTTGTGGGCTTTCTGTGGCTGGGGCTGATCGGCTTCGGCGGCGTGCTGCCGCTGGCGCGCAGTATGTTGGTGGAGCGCCGGCGCTGGCTGAGCGGCGAACAGTTTACCGAGCTGCTCGGGCTGTGCCAGTTTCTGCCCGGCGGCAACGTGATCAACCTGTCGGTGGCGGTGGGCATGGAGTTTCGCGGGCTGCGCGGCGCGCTGTGCGCCTTGCTGGGCCTCATCAGCGCGCCGACGGCGATCGTGGTGGGGCTGGGCGTGGTCTACGCCCGCTTCCAAAACGATCCGCATGTGCAGCATGTGTTCGCCGGGCTGGCCGCCGCCGCCGCCGGGCTGCTGCTCTCGACCGGGATCAAGATGCTGCTGCCGCTGCGCGGTAAATGGCCGGCGCTGGCGATCGTCGCGCTGGCATTGATCGCCATCGCCTGGCTGCGCCTGCCGCTGCTGCCGACCATGCTGGTGCTGGCGCCGCTGAGCATTCTGCTGATGTGGCGGTGGCCGTCATGAGCGGGGTTCTGATTGCACTGGCGCTGATCTTTACCGAGCTCTCTCTGCTGGCGTTTGGCGGCGGCATGACCATTCTGCCGGAAATGCAGCGGCAGGTGGTGGAGGTGCATCAATGGATGAGCGCCCAGGAGTTCAGCGCGCTGTTCGCCATGGCGCAGGCCGCACCGGGGCCGAACATGATGATCGTGCCGCTGGTCGGCTGGCACGTGGCCGGCTGGGCGGGGCTGTTGGTTTCTTCGGTCGCCAAGTTCGGGCCGTCTTCCATCGTCACGCTGCTGGTGATGGGCGCCTGGCGGCGCTTTAAGGATCGCCCGTGGCGCCGCATCGTGCAGGCCGGGCTGGTGCCGCTGACCGTGGGGTTGGTGGCGGCCAGCGGTATCTTGATCGCCGAGGCTTCCGCACCCAGCTGGCGGCTGGCGGCGATCGTGGCGCTGGCGACGGGATTGAGCATGAGCAAGCGCCTCCATCCGCTGTGGGTGCTGGCGGGCGGCGCGCTGCTCGGGTTGCTGTTCGCCTGAGGGATTAGCGCGGGATCAGCATAAAGCGTGAAGGGCCGTTGCGATCGATCAGCTCATAGCGCTTCGGCGCGGTCAGGGCCAGAAAGGCCACCATGCCGCCTTCGGCGTCGGTCAGCGTCATGCCGTCCGGCGTCGGCCGCCAGGCGACCGGCAACGTTTGCAGCGCCAGCGGCTGCAGGCACTGGGCGGAGGCGCTGAAGCGGAAGGCGTTGGTGTTGGCCACCGCTTCGTCGCTCAGCTGCACCTCGCAGACGGCTTTACCGTCGCCGATGGCGGCGAGCTGCCAGTCGCCCTTCAGCGCGGCGGGTTCCAGCAACGGCAGTGAACTGCCCAGGGCACTGCTGCACAATACGCTCATAACGACTCCCGTCAGGCTGGCGCGGCGCAAGGCGCGCATAAGAAAAAAGGTTGGCATCGGGTCACTCCTTTCGGCTGTCCGTTCACACTTTAGCACGTACCCACCTTGATGATGAGGGAAGGATTAGGTTTTTTAATCCTCGATTATTCTGATCTAACCGGCGATAAAATGCGCAAAAAGACGAATGATTAACCCGTTAATACACTTATTTTTCTCATTAATATAGTGAGAATACAAATTGTTACGAGTATCTCTATCTCAATGCCCGGCACGGTGAAGCCAGGCCGGGCGGGCTCGCGCCGCCGGGGTGAGTCACTATACTGGTCATTCCTAAGCCTTGGATTAGATTAGAACGACTGATGAATAGTCTTACAAAGCGAGTGGGTTCCTATTGTGTAAAAGGAGAATGCAATGCGCCGTAGCCACAATGACATTTTGCAAGATGATGATGAGTTCACCAGCCTGGCCGCCACATCCCCCAACGATCATAACTATCAATTTTACTATCACCAGCCCGGCAGCCCCTATGACGGCTTGGGTTATGGCGCGCTGTTTACGCTGGACAACGCCAACCTCTACAGTAACCAGCGCGGCGGGGCAGCCATCAACAACCTGGGTAAAATCCGCGATAACTTCAGCTTCGATCGCGCCGCCGATCAGCTGACGCGGCCGGGCCTGACGCACAACGGCGATCAGGTGTATCACCAGCCGGTGGCGCTGACCTATTCCTTCCTGACGCAGAGCGCGCTGAACCGCATCGGCCAGACCGGCGACGGCGACAAGGGGCTGCAGCCGCTGACCCAGGCGGCGCAGGCGCAGGCGCTGAAATCGATGCAGGCCTGGGCCGACGTGGCGAACGTGACCTTTACCGAAACGGCGTCCACTGATATCAACCATCGCGCGGACATCACCTTCGCGTACTTCACCCAGCGCGCCGACGGCAGCACTGCTGAGGGCAGCGGCCCGAATGCCATTAATGCTTACGCCTATTACCCGCCGAGCTCCAAACCGGGCAGCGATAACGCCTTTGCGGGCACGGTGTGGTTCAACAAGAACTTCGCCACCCATCAGGCGCCGGTTAGCGGCGACTTCAGCAGCCAGACCTTCACCCACGAGCTGGGGCATGCCCTGGGGCTGGCGCACCCGGGATCTTATGACGCCTCGTTGGGCAACCCGAGCTACCAGAACGACGCGGCTTACTATCAGGATTCGCTGCAATACTCGATCATGAGCTATTTCAACGCCGGTTACACCGGCGCCGACACCAAAGGGGTGTATGGCTATGGCCCGATGGTGGATGACATCGCCGCGATCCAAAAATTGTACGGCGCCAACATGAACACCCGCACCGGCGACACGGTGTACGGCTTTAACTCCAACACCGGGCGCGATTTCCTGACCGCCACGGCGGACAACGGCAAACCGGTCAACTTCGCGGTGTGGGACGCCGGCGGCAACGACACGCTGGACTTCTCCGGCTACAGCCAGCAGCAGATGATCAACCTGAACGACGGCGCGTTCTCCAGCGTCGGCGGCGGCACGCAGAACGTCGCCATCGCGCGCGGGGCGATCATTGAGAACGCCATCGGCGGCAGCGGGCGCGATGTGATCATCGGCAACGATCAGGACAACCTGCTGGCGGGCAACGCCGGTTCCGACATCCTGTACGGCGGCCTGGGGGCGGATCATCTGTGGGGCGGCAAAGACGCCAACAACTTCACCGACTATTTCGTCTATCTCAATGCCAAAGAGTCCACGGTGGCGGCGTTCGACGTGATTGAAGACTTCGAGCACGGCATCGACAAGATCGATCTCTCCGGCCTGCGCTTCAACAACAGCCTGAGCGAGCTGCGCTTTATCGACAGCGGCAGCGCCTTCAGCGGCCAGAAAGGCGAGATCCAGCTCAACTTCGACGCCTTCAACGGCACCACCGATCTGTTGATGAACACCCAAAGCAACAGCTATGCCGCCGACTTCAAGATCCACGTGGTCGGGCAGGTAGAGCAGAGCGATATTCTGTTTGCCTGAGGGCGATGCAGGGGAAAGAGAAAAGGGCCGAACGGCCCTTTTTTTACGGCTGGGCCACCGCGGCGCTTTCCGCCACGAAGGAGCCGGTCGTCACCGCGCCGGCGCGGCGGTAGTGGGCCACGATCACGCCGCCGGGCGAGACCACCGATTGGGCCAGCGTGAAGGCCGCCGGCGCCGCGTTGTCATCAAACAGCCGTTTGCCGCCGCCGAGCAGCACCGGGTAGGTGAGCAGGCGCAGTTCGTCCACCAGATCGTTGGCCAGCAGCTGTTGCATCAGCGTGCTGCTGCCCTGCACCAGCAGTACCGGCCCCTGCGCGCGTTTCAGCTCGCGCAGCCGGGCGAGGATGTCCCGCCCCAGCCACTGGCTGTTCTGCCACGCCAGCGTCTCGCCGTGGTGGGTGGCGACGTACTTGGTGGCCTGATTGAACACGCGGGCGATATCGGCGGATAACGGGTCGGCCTCGTCGGTGATCTGCGGCCAGTAGCCGGCGAAAATGTCGTAGGTGCGCCGCCCCAGCAGCAGATCGAACGGCGCGGAGAAAAGATCGCCCATCGTTTCCGCAATGGCGTCATCCCAGTAGGGGGCTGTCCAGCCGCCGAAGCGAAAGCCGCCGCTGCGGTCTTCGTCCTGCCCGCCGGGCGCCTGCATCACGCCGTCGAGGCTGACGAAGGCGCTGGCAATAATCTGTCGCATGGCTGTCTCCTGCCGTTGAGTGCCAGCTGAAAGTTTAGCCGTCGCGCGGCGGCTGCGCCAACCGGCCGCTCAGGGCTGCAGCGCCTTGAGCAACGCCTGATGGAAACGCTCCGGCTCCTCCATTTGCGGCGCATGGCCCAGCCCGGCGAACTCGATCAGCGTGGCGTGCGGGATCAGCTTCGCCGCCTGTTTGCCCAGCTCCGCATAGTGGCCGATCCTGGCCTTGACCGCCGGCGGGGCGATATCGCTGCCGATGGCGGTAGTGTCGGCGGTACCGATCATCAGCGTGGTGGGGGTTTGCAGATCCTTGAACTCGTAGTACACCGGCTGGGTGAAGATCATGTCGTAGATCAGCGCCGAGTTCCACGCCACCAGGCGATGGCCCGGCCCGTTGTTCAGCCCGGCCAGCATATCCACCCAGCGATCGTACTCCGGCTTCCAGTTGCCGCCGTAGTAGGTGCGCTGCTCATAGTTGCGGATGCCCTCGGCGGAGGTGTTCAGCTCGCGCTCGAACCATTGATCGACGCTGCGCCACGGCACGCCTTTGGCCTTCCAGTCCTCGAGGCCGATCGGGTTGACCATGACCAATTGCTCCACTGCCTGCGGATACATCAGGCTGTAGCGCGTGGCCAGCATGCCGCCGGTGGAGTGGCCGATGACGATGGCCTTGCTGATTTTCAGGTTCTGCAGCAGGCCGTGGGTGTTTTGCGCCAGCTGCTGGAAGCTGTACTGGTAATGTGCCGGTTTGGTGGAGGAGCAAAAGCCGATTTGATCCGGCGCGATGACGCGGTAACCGGCCTTGCTCAGCGCCTTGATGGTGTCCTGCCAGGTGGCGGCGCAGAAGTTTTTACCGTGCAGCAGCAGCGCGGTGCGGCCGTTGGCGGCACCTTCCGGCGGCACGTCCATATAGCCCATTTTTAACGGCTGCCCCTGCGAGGTGAAGCTGAACTGCTGCAACGGGTAAGGGTAGTGAAAGCCCTGCAGCTCCGGGCCGAACTTAGGCGTTTCGGCGGCGGCGGGGAACGCGGCCAGCGTGGCGCACAGCAGCGCACGACGGGTGAATCTCAGCATCCTGATCTCCTGAAAAACGGACGATAGCCGAGTATAGCCACAATCAGGGCGTCGGCGCGCCAGCAGTTTCAGATAATTCTGTAATGTTACGGCCCGATCCCGGGCAAGGTTCCGGCCACGGCCTTGTACACAGTGAACGCGGTCACGCCGCGCAATATTGGCGGAGCCTGAAGGTTTTATTTCAAGGCTAAGTTATGCGATGCTTAAGGATTATTTATGCAAAAGGATCCTCGCATGTCCGCTTTATCCCGCTGCGCTTTCAGCGAAGGCAGCGTCGCTTTGCCGGAAGGCTATGCCGATCGCACCGTCAACGTGCTGTTGGCCGGCGATGATGTTTCCCCCTCAATCAATATTTCCCGCGATGCGCTGCAGCCGGCGGAGAACCTGGAAGGCTACGTCACCCGCCAGCTCGACGCGCTGGCGCAGGGGCTGAAAGGCTGGGCATTCAAAAGCCGCGAGCCGGCGACGCTGGGCGATGGATTAACCGCCGGTGAATGGGTGCGCGCCAGCTACCTGCGCGACGGCAAGCGCATCTGGCAAAACCAGGCGGTGTTCGCGCTGGCGGAAGGCCGGGTGCTGGTGTTCACCCTGGCGATGGCGCGCAAGCTGACGCCGCAAGACGACGCGCTGCTGCAGCAGGTGCTGAGCAGCTACCGGGCGGCCTAACGATGAACTCTTTGCGTAAAAGGACCTTACGATGACCGAAGCGGCTCGCGTCGGCGATACCATCGGGCATTCCCATGCCCTGGCCGGCATGATTGCCGGCACGATTGTCGGCGGCCTGATCGCCGCCGCAGGCGCGGTGGCGGCGGGTGCGCTGTTCGTCGCCGGCCTGGCGGCTTCCTGTATCGGCGTCGGCGTGCTGCTCATCGGCGCCAGTCTGGCGGTGGGGTATCTCACCGGGGAGGCGGCCACCGCGGCGCGCGACGGCATTGCCGACGCCGGCGCCGGTAGCCTGACCCCCAAAGGCAATATCGTCACCGGCTCCCCCAACGTCTTCATCAACGGCAAACCCGCCGCGCTCGCCACCAACAGCCAGGTGGCCTGCAGCGACGACGGCCCGAGCATGCAGATGGCGCAGGGCTCCGACAAGGTCAGCATCAACGGCCAGCCCGCCTCGCGCGTGGGGGACAAAACCAACTGCGACGCGCAGGTGATGGAAGGTTCGCCCAACGTGTTTATCGGCGGCGGCACCGTCACCACCTTGCCGATCAAGCCCGAAGTGCCGGATTGGCTGTACAAGGTCTCTGACCTGACGCTGCTGTTCGCCGGCCTGGTGGGCGGCGTGGGCGGCGCCGCCGGCAAGCTGGGGGCGCTCGGCAAACTGCTGGGCAAGCTGCCCGGCATCAACAAGCTGGCGCGCATCGCCTGCCGCGCCGGCACCCTGATGACCGCCACCGCCGCCGTCGGCATTATCGCCCGGCCGGTGGATATCGTCAGCGGCCAGAAATTCCTCGACGGCGAAGACGATCTCGATTTCGTGCTGCCTTCGCGCCTGCCGGTCGCCTGGCAGCGCTATTGGCGCAGTGGCAACCCCGGCGACGGCGTACTGGGCCGCGGCTGGAACCTGTTCTGGGAGAGCAGCCTGCAGCCGTATCAGGACGGCCTGGTGTGGCGCGCGCCTTCCGGCGACTTCGTCGCTTTCCCCAGGGTGCCGCGCGGCCACAAAACCTACTGCGAAGCCGAAAAATGCTGGCTGATGCACAACGACGACGGCAGCTGGCAGCTGTTTGACGTCGGCGAACAGATTTTCCACTACCCGCCGCTGGCGGGCGACCAGCCGAGCCGGCTCAGCATGATCACCGACGCCATCGGCAACGCCACCTCGCTGTTTTACGACGACGAGGGGCTGCTGAGCGAACTGGTGGACAGCGCCGGGCAGCGCCTGATGTGCCGCTATGCGCAGGGCCGCCTGCGCGAAGTGGCGCTGCAAACCGCTGAAGGCGAACGGACGCTGACGCGCTACGGTTACGATGAGCAGGGCCAACTGACGACGGTGAGCAACCGTGCCGGTGAGGTAACGCGCCGCTTCGGCTGGCGCGACGGCCTGATGATCAGCCACCAGGACGCCGCCGGGCTGCTGAACGAATACCAATGGCAAGAGATTGACGGCGTGCCGCGCGTGACGGCCTACCGCAACAGCGCCGGAGAATCGCTGGAGTTCGGTTATGACTTCGCCGGTGGGCGCCGCAGTGCGGTGCGCGGCGACGGCAAGCGCGCGGAGTGGCGGCTGGATGACGACGACAACGTGGCGCAGTACACCGACTTCGACCAGCGCCGCTACGGTTTTATCTACCAACGCGGCGAACTGTGCAGCGTGCTGCTGCCCGGCGGCGCGCAGCGCCAGAGCGAATGGGATCCTTACGGCCGTTTGCTGTCGGAGACCGATCCGCTCGGCCGCGTGACGCGCTATCAATATTCGCGCAACAGCGGCCGGCTGTTCGCCGTCGCGTACCCGGACGGCAGCAGCGAAGCGCAGCACTGGGACACGCTGGGGCGCCCGACGCGCTATGTCGATGCGCTGGGCAATGCCACGCTGTACCGCTACCCGGATGACGAAGAGAGCCTGCCGGGCAGCGTGATCGACGCGCTGGGCGGGGAAGTGAAGCTGGAGTGGGACGCCCGCGGCCAGCTGACGCGCTACACCGACTGTTCCGGCAGCGTGACGGCTTATACCTACGATGCGCTGGGGCAACTGACGGCGCAGACCGATGCCGAAGGCCACCAGACGCGTTACCGGTGGGATAACGGCGGGCGCCTGCACACCCTGATCCACCCGGACGGCGGCGAAGAGCGCTTTAACTGGAATGCGCACGGCCAGCTGGCCGAACATCAGGACGCGCTGGGCAGCCTGACCCGCTGGCAGTACAACGCCCTGAGGCTGCCGGTCAGCATCACCGATCGCATCAACCGCACCCGGCGCTATCACTACAGCCCGCAGGGCTGGCTGACGCGGCTGGAGAACGGCAACGGCGGCGAATACCGCTTCAGCTACGATGCGGTGGGCCGCGTGCTGGCCGAAGAGCGCCCGGACGACACCCGCCACTATTATCGCTACGGCGCGGCCGGGCTGCTGGAGGAGCACCGCGAGGTCGGCCTGCCGGGCAGCGCGGGTGAGCTGACGCAGCGCGAACAGCGCTTCCGTTTCGACGAGGCCGGGCAGCTGGTCTGGCGCGGCAACGCCAGCGCGGAATGGCATTACCGCTTCGACGCCATGGGGCGGCTGCGCGAGCTGAACCGCCTGCCGACGGCGAGCGGCGCGGCGCTGGGCATCGAGCCGGACAGCGTGCAGATGCGCTATGACGCCGCCGGGCGGCTGCTCGGCGAGCAGGGCGTGAACGGCGAGCTGCAATACCAGTGGGATGCGCTGGCCAACCTGCAGGCGCTGACGCTGCCGCAGGGCGATCGCCTGCAGTGGCTGTATTACGGCTCCGGCCACGCCAGCGCCATTAAATTCAACCAGCAGGTGGTGAGCGAGTTCACCCGCGATCGCCTGCACCGGGAAACCGGCCGCAGCCAGGGCGCGCTGCAGCAGCAGCGGCGTTACGACGCCATGGGCCGCCGCAGCTGGCAGAGCAGCGCCTTCGGCCACGACAAACTGACCCGGCCGGAAGACGGCGTGCTGTGGCGCGCCTATCGCTACACCGGCCGCGGCGAGCTGGCCGGGGTGAGCGACGCGCTGCGCGGCGAAGTACACTACGGTTACGACGCCGAAGGCCGCCTGCTGCAACACCGCGAGCCCAATCAGGGCAAACCGGGCGCACGGCTGGTGTACGATCTGGCGGATAACCTGCTGGGCGAACGCAGCCCGCAGAGCGACATCGACGCGCACCTGCCGCTGGCGCCGATCGCCGATAACCGGCTGACGCACTGGCAAAAACTGTTTTACCGTTACGACGCCTGGGGCAACCTGATCAGCCGGCGCAACGGCCTGTATGAACAGCACTACCGCTACGACGCTGACAATCGGCTGGTGCAGGCGCATGGCCGCGGCCCGCAGGGCGAGTTCGAGGCGCAGTATCATTACGATGCGCTGGGCCGCCGCAGCCGCAAGGCGGTGCGCTACAAGGGCAAAACCGAACAGACGACCCGTTTCCTGTGGCAGGGTTACCGGTTGCTGCAGGAG